>DASZFK010000612.1:0-7273 GCA_035939855.1 Candidatus Angelobacter sp. | reverse complement strand
CCGCCGCAGATGAAAAGAATGTTTGTGGTATCGACCGGTGTGAATTCCTGATGAGGGTGCTTGCGTCCACCCTGGGGTGGAACGTTGGCGATGGTTCCTTCGAGAATTTTTAGCAGCGCCTGCTGCACGCCTTCTCCGCTTACATCGCGCGTAATGGAGGGATTCTCGTCTTTGCGGCCAATCTTGTCGATCTCGTCGATATAAATAATTCCGGTTTGGGCTCGGCCCACATCGCCATCGGCAGCCTGCAACAGCTTGAGCACGATGTTTTCGACATCCTCGCCCACGTAACCGGCTTCAGTCAGGGTCGTGGCGTCCACGATGGCAAAGGGCACATCGAGCATCCTGGCCAGGGTTTGGGCCAGCAATGTCTTGCCCGTTCCTGTAGGACCAATGAGGAGGATGTTCGATTTGGTCAGCTCCACCTCACTGCCCTTGGTGCGGTTCATGTGAATCCGCTTGTAATGGTTGTAGACGGCCACGGACAGCTTCTTCTTGGTCTGGTCCTGGCCGATCACGTACTCGTCGAGAAACGTCTTCACTTCCTGGGGCTTGGGAAGATGATTCGGAGCAGCACTGGCATGGGTTTCGGAGCGGTCATCTTCCAGGATGGAATTGCAGACCGCCACGCATTCGTCGCAGATATAAGCTCGAGGATAATCGCTGGGAGAAGAGATAAGTTTGGCGACAGCGTCCTGCGATTTGTGGCAGAACGAACAACGAAGCGTTTCTTCCGGAGTCCGAGGCTTCACAGCTACTCCTTGTACAAGCGGCCGGGCAATCACAGGGCCAGGCCGGTTCAAACAGGTTTCAGCACTTATTTGTGCTTATAGATAATATCGTCAATAATGCCATATTCTTTGCATTGTTGTGCGTTCATTATAAAGTCGCGCTCTACATCTTTTTCAACTTTTTCCAGCTTCTGCCCGGTATGTTTGGCTATCAACTGGCTGGTGATCTCCCTCATGCGCAGGATCTCTCTTGCATGTATATCAATATCAGTGGCTTGGCCGCTAAGGCCAGACATCAAGGGTTGGTGGATTAATATCCTAGAAGTGGGTAAGGCAAAACGCTTATTTGCAGCTCCGGCACACAAGAGCAGGGCCGCCATGCTGGCCGCCTGGCCACAACAGATGGTCATAACGTCGGGCCGGACAAACTGCATGGTGTCATAAATGGCCATACCGGCAGTGATCGATCCGCCCGGTGAATTGATGTAGAGCTGGATATCCTTTTCCGGATCTTCAGCTTCCAGAAACAACAACTGCGCGATGACCAGGTTAGCAATCGTGTCGTCGATCGGAGTGCCAATGAAGATGATGTTGTCGCGCAGCAACCGCGAATAAATGTCATAAGCGCGCTCTCCGCGGCTTGTCTGCTCCACGACCATAGGTACAAGTGCCATAATCAGGTATTCCTTTCAGTCAAAAACCAGTCAATCTATTGGACAGCATCACGCCGATTTACTGTACAGCGATTCCAAGGCTTTATCGGTGCGCAGGCGTCCGCGCAAGCGTTCCATACCGTCATCGTCCAACTGCTTGCGTAACGCTTCCGGTGTGGTTTTCATTTGTCCCGCCAGAGCTTCAATTTCTTCGGCCAATTCGTTATCGCTGATTTCAATGTTTTCCACTTCAGCGATCTTGTCGAGCAGCAGCGTGGTTTTCACCTCTCGAATCGCTCCTTCGCGTTGTCCCATGCGAAGTTTTTCGAAATTCAGGCGTTTCATGTTCTCTTCCGGCATTCCCTGGGCGGCGAGGGCGCGAAGTCCACGCTCCAGGCGCGTGTCAATTTGCCGCTCGACCAGGGCTTCAGGCACAGGAAAATCATGCTGTTGTACTAACTGCTCGATGAGCTTTTCTTTGGCGTCGTGCTCAACCTTGTGCTTCCTCTGTTGCTCCATGCCATCTTTCATGCGGGCTTTCAAGGCATCTAATGTCTCGAATTCCTGGCTGACCTCTTTGGCAAAATCGTCATTCAACTCGGGTAAGGTTTTCTTTTTTATGCTGCTGACGTTGACGGTGTAAGTGAGGCTCTTCCCGGCCAGCCGATGATCGTAGAAATCGGCAGCGTAGGTGACATCGAAAGTCCGCTCTTCCCCTGGCTTCACTCCGCGCAAGTTTTCCGAAAATTCAGCCAACGTATGGGCTCCACCGATCTCTACCAGCGCGTCTTCCATAGCGTCGACCGGAGCTTTCTCCTCTATGGGAGTGGGGCTGGCCTGTGGTTCCTCTTGGTTCACGGGCGCATCTGTGCTGGTCGATGCCGAAGTGTCTGCTGTCGGCGTCTCTTTCGGCATCGCCTTGTAAGATATCTGAGCGAAGTCACTGTCCTGCAGAGGCCGGTCTTCTTCCACCGGATCAAAGCTGGCTCTGTGTTCCTGCATCCTCTTGAGTTCGTTTTCAACCTCTTCGTCTGTGACTGGAACCTCGGGCCTTTCCACCTTGATTTCCTGATAGGGTCCGAGCTCAATTTCGGGAAGCACCTCGAAGGCTGCTTTGAATCGAATGGGCTTGCCTATTTCAATCTCCAGGTTGTTCACCAGCGGCTGCGAGATGGGCCTCAGCCCTTCTTTCTGAATCGTTTGCCGGAAATAGTTGGGTACCAGTGATTCAAGCAGATCGCTCTTGATCTGGGACCCAAACCGCTGGCGAATGATGCTGGCCGGAACCCTGCCATTACGGAATCCAGGCACTCTCGCCTTCCTGGCGTAGGCTTGGATAAGGCCATCCCATTCCCTGCTTGCTACTTCGGCAGGAATTTCTATGGTGATCTCGCGCCGCAAGGCAGGGTTCATTCCATCTTGCAGTTGAGGCCCCTGGTCAACGGCCTGAGACTCAGGTTCGGCAACGGTGGGCTGATTCTCAGGGCTGTCTGACCGATCCTGAACGCTGCCTTCGGGTACTTGTTTCTCGGTTTCTGCTGAACTCAAATGACTTCCTTATCTCTTTGCTGATAAAGGATTAAATTCGGGGAGATTCAATGCAGTACTCCCCCACTCCAAGTGTAAGAGACGTTGCTCCAAGGGTCAATGCGGCAAACCTCTTTTGACCGCGGATTCGCGCGGATGAGCGCGGATTGAAGAGTCTGTGACAGATCTCAAAGATCAATCAGTGGGATCAGTTGCGAATCAGTGGTAAAAGATCCACGTGCATCCGCGCACATCCGCGGTAGGTTTCGCTCGCTGTTAAACTTGAAGATAAATGCCTTCGAGTCTCGTTCAACTCAACCAGGAAATCGTCGCCTGCACCCGCTGTTCCCGTCTCATTACCTACTGCCAGCAGATTGGCCGGGAAAAGCGGCGCGCTTACCTCGATTGGGACTACTGGGCCAAACCTGTTCCCGGATGGGGCGATCCGAATGCGCGAGTTTTGATCCTGGGGTTAGCGCCCGGCGCACATGGTTCCAACCGGACCGGAAGGCCATTTACCGGAGACGGCTCCGGCAACTTTATGTATCCGGTGTTGCACAAGGCAGGTTTCGCCTCCCAGCCCACTGGCACGCATCGCGAAGATGGGTTGCGCCTGAAAGACGCTTACATCACAGCCGCGGTCCGGTGCGCGCCTCCGCAGAACAAGCCAAACCCTCAAGAGATTACGAACTGCTCAAGCTGGCTCGACCGAGAGCTTGCTCTGCTGAAGAAGGTAAAAATCGTAGTCGTGCTGGGCAAGATCGGCTTCGACGCTTACTTAAACTATATGAAGCGCCGGGGCCTGCTGGAATCCAAGTCAGGCTACACCTTCGCCCACGCTGCCCATTATGAGCTTCCCGACAAACGAATCCTGCTCTGCTCGTACCATCCCTCGTTGCAGAATACGAATACCGGCAAATTAACTGAGAAGATGTTTTTGGATGTGTTTCTGAAGGCACGGCGATTGCTGGTGGGCTAAAAGAGCCCTGAAAAATCCATAGTATCGAGAAAGCGAATTGCAGCCCACCCTTTGCAACGAACGCGAAGGATGGGACACCCAAAAACCTGTAGTTATAGAAAGAATGCCATCCTGTTGAAAAGCGGCAGGAGATTTTAAAGTACCTTTGATTTCCTTTGAGTCCTTTGCGCCCTCTGCGGTGAGTTCTTGTTTGGTTCCGGCTATGGGGCTTGAGTTTATCCGCGCCTATCCGCGTGATCTGCGGTAAGAAACTCAGCCTCGCTGGAAGCTTCCTTTGCAATTTGAAGCGCCGGAAAATCCTGCACAGCCCGTTCCCGCAGTTTGTATTTTTGTAGCTTGCCGCTAGCGGTCTGCGGGAACTCTGAGACGAATTGGATGTATTTGGGAATCTTGAACGAGGCGATCTGTCCTTTGCAAAACGTGGTGATCTCTTCTGGCGTACACGATTCGCCTTCCTTCAGGCGGATGGCCACAGCAACCTCTTCGCCGAATTTGTGGTGGGGTATGCCGTAGACTGCCGCGTCGCTTACCTTGGGATGGCTCCCCAGAAAATCCTCGACCTCGCGTGGATAGATGTTTTCGCCTCCACGGATAATCATCTCTTTTTTGCGGCCACGAATGGCGATGTAGCCATGCTCGTCCTGTGACGCGAGGTCGCCGGTGCGCAGCCAGCCCTCGGGGGTGATGGCTTCCTGAGTGGTCTCGGGCTTGTTGTAGTAGCCCTTCATCACCAGGTAGCCGCGCACCCACAACTCTCCGATCTGGTTCGGCGGTAACGTTTCGCCGGTGGCCGGATCAACGATCTTCACTTCGGCTCCGGGCAAGGGCTTACCTACTGTCTGCGTGCGCCGGGCCATATCGTCGTCAATCTCGGTCATCGTAACTACCGGCGAGGCTTCAGTCAGGCCGTAGGCGATGGTGATCTCCGGAATATGCATGTCGCGCATCACGCGCCGCATCAGCGATTCAGGACAAGGCGCGCCCGACATGATGCCTGTACGCAGGCTGCTCAAGTCGTAGTTGCTGAATGAAGGATGTTCAAGCTCCGCGATATACATTGTGGGCACGCCGTAAAGCACGGTGCATCGCTCAGTGGCAATTGCTTGTAAAGCTTTCTCAGGATCAAACGAAGTCAGCGGAACGATCGCTGCTCCCCAGGTGTATGCCCCAAGAATTCCGAGGACACAGCCGAAGCAATGGAAGAACGGAACTGGAAGACAGAGGCGATCTTGCGCGGAGAATCGCTGCGTGTGTCCGATCCAGTAACCGTTATGAACGATGTTGTGGTGCGAGAGCATGGCGCCCTTGGGGAAGCCGGTCGTACCCGAGGTGTACTGAATGTTGATGACCTCGTGAACATCGAGTCTGACGCTCGAAAGAAGGTCGGACGGCGCGCTCCTTCCCAGTTCTTGAACTTGGGCGTAGTTCATCATGCCAGGAGGCGTTTTGTCTCCCAGGAAAATGACGTGCCGGAGGCAGGGAAGTTTGGCGCAAGAGAGTTTCGTGCCAGTCTGGCGGCTGCCCAATTCCGGCGCTATCTGGTAGACGACTTCCGGATAGTCAACATCCCGAAAGCCCTGCGACAGGATCAAAGTACAAGATTCCGATTGTCCCAGCAGATACTCAACCTCATGCTTGCGTAACAGCGTGTTCACCGTCACCATGGCCGCGCCGATCTTGGCCAGCCCAAAAAATAGCACGACCCATTCGGGGAGATTTGTGGACCAAATTGCTACGCGTTCGCCTTTTTCGATCCCAAGCTCAGCCAGTCCGCGAGCACAATTCTGCGCCAACTCTTCCAATTGCTGAAAAGACCAGCGAAGCCCCAGTTCGGGATAGATCAGGGCATCTTTATCCGGGTATTGGGCTGCCTGCCGGGCGAGAACATCTCCCAGCAAACTCGATAGAATGGGTTGCGGTGTAGGTGTGGCCACGGACTGCCTCCAGGGTTGGAAGTGAGATATTTTCTCATGCTGCATTATTTCCGGCCCATCCGGTAATCGTGTTGTCCTGATGTCCAGTGAGCGGTGCGTCGACTAGAGCCCGGTTTGAAGCATGTATGATAGGCCCAGGGTTTGATACATGTTTGCAAAAGTGCTGAAAGATGCCTTCAGTATTGCACGGTTGCCATTTCCGATTTCGCGCCGCTTGCAGTTGCTCAAAGGTTTAGGCGCCGTCGTTAGCGGAGACCACCGGTTGCTTGGTTGGAACATCAAGCATGCAGGAAGGCCCAGCATGGTCCTGCTCTATAGCGAAATCTTTGCGCGCCAAGGTTATCGATTTTCCAGCGAGAAACACACTCCCGTCATTCTTGATTGTGGTGCAAATATCGGGATAGCGACACTCTATTTCAAATGGCTCTTTCCGAAAGCCCAGATCACCGCCTTTGAACCTGACCCGCATACATTTGATCTCCTCAAAGAAAACATCCTCGGCAATCTCCTGGAAGATGTCGTGGCGGAGAATATTGCATTGGGGCGGGAGGGAGGTGAAATCGATTTTCACATTCCTGAACCGGGAAGCCTCATGATGAGCGCCGTCGTTGGGCGCGGCCAGGAAAGAACAATCCGTGTTCCCTGCCAGCGGCTTTCGACTTTTATCCACGGGGAGATCGACATGCTCAAGCTCGATATAGAAGGCATGGAAGAACCAGTACTGGAGGAGCTTGCCGCGAGTAATAAATTGCCATTCGTTCGTGAAATGGTTGTCGAGATCCACCACAACCTGCCGAATTCACCTTCACGATTGTCGCGGATCTTGGCCTTGCTTGACAACAATGGGTTCCAATATCACGTAGTGAACTTCTATTCAAGCGCCATTTTCGATTGTTCCGCATTTGAGGATGTGGTCATTCACGCTCGACGCTACGATGGCTGACTGTAAATGCTGTGGGAGAGACCTGCCATAGTTGCTTTCGGAGCGTGCACCCACATTCCCGGCCGGCGCGGTCTTCGGTCTAAGGCGGTTAAGAAAACAGGGCAGTTCGAGTGCCACGGAAACGTGCTGCTTTAAGACGAACTGCCCTGCTTCACTCTACGGTCCGGCTGCCGCAGTTACATCCACGGCATACCAATATTCCGGATTACTATCGTTGCTAACGCCACTGTTGCCGGCAGCCGCTACGAACAACATTCCATACATATCAGCACTATAAGCCCTGCGCCAGTCGCTTCATTCATAACTCCTTAAGTTGCTTGGGATCAAGTTGCACTTGTATAGTGAAGGGGACTCAAGACCGTGACATTAAAAAATCGTGATTTCCGCAGTCAGAAGCATCGGGGCTGAACCCAGCGTTTGCCTGCCCGCTGAGTGTTTTTAGCTTCTGACTCCGATGTACAGCCGGGCATGGCCCCGGATTTGCCGTTCAGGCGAAAGTTTCGTTT
>DASZFK010000611.1:0-5240 GCA_035939855.1 Candidatus Angelobacter sp. | reverse complement strand
CTCGAACAGCAGGTCGAATTTTTCGGGGTCAAAGGCAAAGTTCGAGTCGCCCCAGTTCACTTTGTCGGCGGTGATGCCGTCCTTTACCGTAAACTTGTCTTTCGGAGTCCGTCCCGTATATCTCCCGGTATAGGCAACGAGCGCGCCGTTGTCCGCCAGTTGGCCCTCGTCGCGGCGGATGGCATGCTCCACGAGTGGCCCGGAGCGCAGGTTGCCATAAATCTTGTTGCTCTTAAGCAATGACTCCAATAAAGCTGTTTTATCGAGTACGGGGGTTGCTGCCATGTCTAAGGATCTCCTGTTGCTCAAAAGCCCGGAGCGCCCGACAAGGGGAGGGCGCATAGCAACGGGGCTTTTTCGCCTGATTTGGTTTCGCTACGCCGTCGTTACCAGCGCGTCTTTTATCAACGCATCGGGCGGTGCGCCAACTTCATTCAGAACTGCATTCAAATGCACAAGGGTCTCATCCACCGTAAGGCTGTACATCTCGCGCCCGTGCTCATAGCTTCCAGCCTCAATAGCGGATTTCAGGTAATGTCCGGCAATCTGAATCGCCAATGGATCTGTGATGACTCGCCCCGTCCGCTTGTTGTACTCCATCCATGCCGGATGCGGCAGGGCAATCCACACGGGTTGGCCATTCACGACAAATTTAATGTCGACAGCATCCGCATGGCGGGTAGCTATGGCCACGATGAGAGCCTGATAAAGGCAATGAAGTTTCTCGGTCGTCCAACGGTCGGTTGCGTGAAAGTCTTCGTACATTTGGCTCTAAAAAATGATATCGGAGACCGGCCAGAGCAGCAAGTACCCAAGGGAATTCGGGAAATTCGTCCTGGTTGGGTTAAAATCCCACAAGCATGACACCGCTGATGTTCGATAGCACACAACTATCTCGCAAGAATGCCATTCCGGCGCGTTCTCTTGGAGGTAAGGAGGCAGGTAAAGCAATGCGACTTTTGCGGATCTTCACAATCGCGGGAATCTGTTTTAGCCTGGGAAACCTGCAAGCTCAAGTAACAACCAGCTCGGGAGTGGTTCGGACGACAACATCTTTCAGCGGCCCGATCACAGGGATCAAGGGATTACCTTATTCCGCCGACGAGGTGCACGAGTTAACTCGCATATTAGCCGACGGTACTCGAATCCAAGAAGAGACCCATGGCAAGTCCTTCCGTGATTCCGAAGGCCGCACCAGGACGGAATCCGAAATTGTCATGCATGTTGGTAATGGAGCGAGAATTCAGCACATTACCATCTTCGATCCAATCGAGCGGGTGTTGATCAACATCGACCCTAAAAGCAAGGTCGCAATCATCATACCGTTGCCAACTCCTCGAACTTCGGCAGCAAAAGCAGATTCTCAGAAGACAGACTCTCAAAAGATGCCTAAACCAGCGGACAAATCCGTTTACGAACATTTGGGTACAGAGGAGATTGATGGTTTTTCGGCCACCGGCGACAGAATTACTCGAACGATTGAGATCGGACAAATCGGAAACGACAAGCCAGTCGTATCTGTTTTCGAGACCTGGACCGCTACTGACTTAAAAGCCGTTCTGCGATCAAAGACAGATGACCCTGAAAATGGCCAGAGGACCATGAAGCTGGTCAACATTCAACGGGATGAACCGGACCCGGCCCTGTTCCGTATACCTGAAGGCTACACCGTGAACGACAAGCGTACAAACAACTAGAGCGTGTCTCAAAAATGCTTTAGCCTCTGAAGGTATCAGGGCATGGCTTTAGCCGTGCCGCAAAATCCAATAAACTTGCGGGCTTTAGCCCCTGCGGGTAGCCCGCGCAGCGGGCGATATACACGTAGCCCACAGCGCAAGCTGTGTGTGCACTGTTGAAGCAAACCCAAAGCCCGCGCAGCGGGCGACCTACAGGTTTTTAATCCCAAACATAGCGCTCATCATACTCGACTCCATGTTTGCGGAGCAGCGCCAGAAATTCCTCTTGATAGTTGAACTTGCGATGGTGTTCTTCTTGATTAATTTCCATCCATCGTCTGCCATTCCAGCGTTGTATCATAGAGAGTACTCCCGAAAAATCTTTCCCTCTAGGAGAACAACATGACGAAGTGGCTCGCATTATTTTTGATGACGCTCTTGACGGCAACCATGGCGGACACGGGGCAAACGCTCACCAAGGCTGATCGTGAAAAGGGCATTGCCGAACTGGAAGGCTCCCGGCAGGCGTTTCTGGATGCTACGAAAGGTCTCTCTGCTGCTCAATGGAATTTCAAATCGGCACCCGACCGCTGGTCGATTGCCGAATGTGCCGAGCACATTGCGCTTTCCGAAGCTTTTATTTTTGGAGTTGTTACCAAGCAGGTGATGAGCACTCCTGTAACGCCGGAGAAGCGCGATGCGGTCAAAGGAAAAGACGAGGTTCTCGTCAAGATGCTGCAGGACCGGAGCCACAAGGCCACAGCTCCAGAGCCGATCGACCCGGCCAAGCATGAAAAAATGTCGGGAGAAGAGGCGATCAAGCAGTTCCTGGCCAGCCGCGCTCATACCATCGAATACATCAAGACCACTCAGGATGATCTCCGCGATCACTTCTTCGATCATCCTGTGCCAGCCATCGGCACCCTCGATGCTTACCAGTGGATCCTGCTGATCTCCGGCCACTCGCGCCGCCACACTCTTCAGATACTAGAGGTAAAGGCCGATCCTAACTTCCCGAAGAGCTAACGCCGCTCCGATGGCAGCTCACTGACTACTTTCCCCTGATCATCCAGGAACTGTAGTTTGGGGCTGCCATCGGGCGCCACCATAATGATGATCCGGTCGCGTCCTTCGGTGTCCTTGAGCCGCAGGGAGACGGAATGATCGCCGCTGCGACCGAGATAAAGACGCTGACGCGCTTGCTGCCGGCCTGCGAAGAATTTGTGCCACTCGGCCTCACGCTGCTCCGCCGGCAGTTTCTGAATCCGCTGCTGGGCTTCGATCAATTCGGTGATGGGGTAGTCAGGACGGTCGACGATTGCGAGCCTGGATTGCCGCTTTCCCTCGCTCTCTTCAGCATCGATGGTAAAGACCTGGTCTTGCATATATTGATCAAAGCTCAGATGTCCTGAACTTTCCACCTTGCCGTCTTTGTCTTTCATGCCGCCAAAGCTCAGCCCGCCGTTTTCGGTTCCCTCTTCATCAAAGAACAGCACGCCTGCCGTCTTGCGGTTTGGATGAGGATATTCCTTCCCCTTGACGATGATTCCCGGAAAGTGCGCCTTGTCTGAGATCACCAGCCGCAGCGTTCCATCAGGCTCGATCACGTTGATGCGCTTGACATCGATCTCCTCGAAGCTGGCTTTCTTTTCCGCAGGACGAGACCCACCCAACACAACAAATGCAAACACAACTGTAAGCACGCCGGAATAGATCATAAGAAACCGCTGGCTCAACGACATTTTTGCTCCTCCGACTAACAATGCGGCTATCGTAGGCAGAGGCGCCGACCCTGTCAAAGTCCGAACAACAAACGGGAGAAGCGGAGCCACTAGCAAAACCTTTAAGGCAAAACCTTTGGCCACGAATAAACACGAATCAAGACCAAAACAAAAAAGAGACAGAAAAAAGAGATAAATAACACCCGGAGCAGTTAAAACATTTTTGATTCCGATTTCTTGTTTTTATTCGCGCCAATTCGCGTGTATTCGCGGCTAAAAAGGTCTTAGTTTTTCTCTGTGCTCCTCTATGATAAAAAGAGGACGGCTCCCTCAATGATTTATTGTCGCGACGTTACCAAGACCTTTGATGATCTGGTGGCAGTGGACCAGGTATCTTTTGAGATTCGTTCCGGGATCTGCGCCTTGCTGGGGCCTAACGGAGCAGGAAAATCGACTCTGCTCAAAGTGCTCACCGGCCTGCTTCCGCCGGATTCCGGTGAAGTACGAATTGCCGGTCTCGACGTCAAAACCCAGTCCCTCCAGGTGCGCCGGACGATCGGCGTCGTCCCGGAAGACCTCGGACTCTTTGATTCTCTGACCATCCAGGAGCACCTCGAACTGGCCGGCCCTATCTACGGGCTAGGCTCCGCTGAAACGAGAGACCGTGCAGACTCGCTGCTGCGGATTTTTGGCCTCGACGATGCGCGCGATACCTTTCTCGATGAGTGCTCTCATGGCATGAGAAAGAAAACCGCCCTGGCCCTGGCGCTGTTGCACAATCCGCAGGTGCTTTTTCTCGACGAGCCATTTGAAGGCATTGATCCCGTAGCTTCGAAGACCATCCAGGAATTGTTGCGGGCGGTCGCCAGCCGGGGCATTGCCGTCTTTTTGACGTCGCACATCCTGTCGATTGTCGACCGGCTGGCCACGGAGATCATGATGATCCGCGCGGGAGAGATTGTGTGGAACTCAGCTACGCAGGCGGTATCGCGTCCGCTGGAAGAAGTATATTTCGAACTGGTTGAATCGGCGCCATTGGAGGACTTGGCTTGGCTGCGATCATCGCCATCCTGAAAGCATTGGGGCGGGTGATCAAGCGCGATCTGCGGACCCTGCGCTCCATCCAATTCAATAACTTCTTTCTCTTTGCCATGCTGCTGACCTACAGCTCTCTGGCCAGCAGTAGAACACCCGCGGGGGCCGCTCCCTTCTTGGTGTTGCTGGCGTTGGTTCTGTTATTTCCGTTGTCCTCCGATCCGCTCGCCAAGATACCCCAGGTCCGCCTGGCTTTATGGCCTCTTACTCGCGGCGAGTGGTGGAGGCTGCGCCTGGCCAGCCTGGGCTTGAGCCCCGTCCTATGGGCAGCATTGCTGCTTCTGGCCACCACCCGCAATATTTTTGCGGCAGGAATATTGATATTGTTCGCGGTGATCGCACAAAGTTTTCTGCTGCTGATGAGTTCTTTGGCCCGGCGGATACCACGCTGGAACCCGTATCGGTATGTGCCGCAGTTGCCTGGAACGCTCGGCGGGCTGGTCCGAAACAATCTACGACAGATGCTCACTCTGCTCGATCTCTACGTGGCGATCCTGGTAGCGATAGCAGGCGCGGCCTATCGCTTCCTCAACTCGCACCCCGAGCCCCGGGCGTTCCCGATCATGGCATTTGTGGCAGGCTTGGCTTTGAGTACCTACGCTCAATGCTTCTTCGGACTCGACTCACCTTCGGCGTTAACACGCTATCGACTGCTGCCATTGCGAGGATGGCAGATCCTCCTGGCGAAAGACATGGCTTTCCTGACAATTTTATTTGTGCTGGTTCTGCCGCTGAGTCCGATTGCAGG
>DASZFK010000610.1:0-20752 GCA_035939855.1 Candidatus Angelobacter sp. | reverse complement strand
CTGGACACACCCTCATAAATCTTCCGAGCGTATAGCTTGCAACAACTGCGCGCCTCGGAAGGGGCGCACAGTCTAGTATCTTAATATTATAAAGTTGTTCCTTTTTGAACAGATTGTTAAGGTGCTGAGTGATATGGTCTATATCTATAAATGGAGACAATTAGCGCTTCAGTTGCAAAAACAAAAGCGAGATCTGATATTTAAGCCGGATTTCATAGCATAGATGATTCGGATGTTGGATCATCCTCTTCAGAATGGCCAACTGATGATGACGGCTAACTGAATGGCGCGTATTGCTCACAGGCGAAATTGCAGATTAGGTATTTCGGCAAAATGCGCAGTATTGTTTTACTTCTTTTTGAGCACGACAAAAGGGTGCTGCTTGCGGGTACCGCGTTATACGTTGTCAATGTCATTCTGTTTTCATTAGTTGGCAAAGACGCCATGTGTTGGCATTCATTTGGCAATGCAATTAGAATATGCACTGCCTATTTAATGGGAAGAGAATCCCCGCGGTTGTTGACTTCAACTGGCAGCCTTCCGATTTATACAGAACTGCTGGGGTGGTTGTTGTGTATTTTCGGGTGGTTTTTAGTACCGTTATTTGTAGGTAAGCTCGTCTACTACGCAAATAAAACAAGAGAATCCAAGAGGATTCTCAGGCTCGCCGCATTAAATATAGCTACCCGGATGGGTCTTAGTGAGGAAAATGCATCGAAGTTTGCAGACGCAGCTGTACAAGACGAACTGTACAAAGAAAGCTAATTAGAGCCACAAAGCACTAAAGAGAAAGAGATGGAGGCTATGGAACCTAAGGACAAAATGGAGGCACTAAAAATAGAGCTTAAATTTGACGAGTTGGCACAGGAACATGCAGCCTGCATACGGACAAACCCACCTACGCTGGATCAAATTCGTCGCCAAGTAGACCCAGCGCTGTGGAGGATCTACGGTCAATTAGGTGGGCCAAAGGAGGATCGGCCATGAGTAGAAAAGAAACAGCAGAGGCATTGATATGTAAAATCGGCAGGCTTACCGACGAGATGTTGCCAAAGTTGAAGCAAAATGAGAAAGAGGTTCTAGTAAAAGGAATATTTGACTTGATCGAACGTTGGATTGAAGCCGATGACACTGAACGGCCGGCCACATTAGAGCACTGCATAACTCGCGTACTTGGGGCCATGCAGCGACAAGAGCAGCAACAAGCTGCATAATTTAAGAAAATGCACCCTCTCTTAAAAAATAAAAAGCACCTCTGTTTCAGTTTATCGAGGTGCTGTGCTTTTTAACGGGTTCGTGGTCTGGTGGTGTTGAAAGGGAGACTCGGAATCCTATTTCAACTCTGTCAGCCATCTGGCGGGCAATATCTTCTGATTCGCCATGCTCGATGACTTTGTTATATACCTCTAACCACAGTTGTTCTGAATGGCGGTCGAGTTCCTTGGGGTCTACTATATCGTTAAGCATTGTTCCTCCTAATAGTGTTTCAATGACAGTAAAGTGCCTTAATAGTACTTCATTTATCGGCAAATCTTTCGTGTTAAGTATTTTTTTGGTCCGGGACGTGGGTCTGATGGGATTTCTCTAGAGTTCTAAGTGAGACCAGTAGAGCGATAGAGATGTAAGGTGTTCCACTTACTATGGAGGATAACGTGTTCTTTGTCAAATAGTTAGAAGAAATGCCGAAGATGCGTATTCGGGTGGAGGCGAACGCCGCGATTCCAGAGGGGAGGCTTCCATTGGCTCGAGGCCAAGCCCATTTTCTGAGATAAGGCAGCAACGTGAACGAAGAGTTTTAAGTAGAGGAGAAAGCGGCGGCTTAATCACCTCAAGCGTCGCATTCAGTCCGGACGGGCGCGAACTCGTGGTCACCGCACTTGATGGCTCGTCGAAACGCTGGGACTTACGGACGGGGAGGCTGTTGCAAAGCATAGCCGGAACGGGATAAGAGAACGTCTCGCAGATTTGGCTGCATTCAGCGAGATTTGCTTTGTGCAGAAGAGCATTTGGCATCTGCAACCGAAACAGAGACCAACCCACTGGGCCCAAGCCATCTGATTAGCCTCAAGATCACAAAATTTGTGGTGCTCCTTCGGCCCTATAATCGGCCCGGCCGATAAACGGTTGAAGCAAGAGATGTGTTGACCTTTGCGGTTCTATGAGGCATTCGCGGCTACAAAATCATATACACTCAAGTGAAACAGAGAAGAACTTCCACGATCACGGGTTTTTTAAGTAAGGTTTGGATCGTTGCGATATGAGAGCGGTTTTCTCCCGATCAGCCTAAACATAACCTAGGCGCGAGCAATGAGGTAACAAACGATGAAACGCACAGCATTTGTGGCTCTCATCGCAACCGTTTTTGTGACGGCCATCTCGCTTTTCCTTCTGGAGCGGAGTGCCCGCCAATATAGTGGCGTCGTGCCCCTGGCCAATCGCATCGAGTACTACAAGCTCTATGTAGACTTGGCTAAGTCGGTGCTCGTCGGTTTCGGGGCTGCCATGCTCGGTATTCTGATTCCCGCGATCTTTGCAGAGGCCCGTTACACCTTTGAACGGCTCCGAGATTCGCGCACCGCGTATAGCGAGGCAAAGACGAGCGTAGACTATCTACCGCTACGCCTTTGTACATTGAACCTCAAGGCTGCTGCCGCACATCTTCAGCGAGCTCACGTGAGAAAACACGAGGCTGAACTCTACCCTGAGCTGACGTTTCACTTGAAGGGGAGAGGCATTCAAAAAACACCGAAGCAATGGGGTGACGAACTCTACTCTCGCCTCTTTGTCGTTCGACAACTGCTAGAATCGCACGCTTGCGAGTGGGATTCGCTTTCTTCCGATGCGCGGCTTGTCCTCCTCCGGGGAGTACTGAAATCTCCATCAATGGAGCCTTTAGAGCCTGGTGCGATGGGTGTAAGGGGCGAGACTGGGGCCTAACATGGGCAATACTGCTGGTGGCGCGCTAGCTGCTGGAATCCGGTTGCATCACACGAACTGGACGCTTGGTATCGGTCGAGTGACGGACAACTCAAGATTCAAGTCGGCTTGCGGAAGTTGTCTCCATCTTGCTTGCCGTTGATTGCGAATGGATCACGAGCTGTGGAAATTAAGGTCGTGTGGAGCCCAAGCCACAAGGTTGGATTTACCTAACCTGCTTTTCTGTTCTTCACTCGGCTATAGCTGGTGCATGCATTTTTCGAGCGCTAAGCAAACGAACCTCTCTCGTAGACTTTTTCCAGCGCATACACGCAGCAGCTACGCAGCGAATCTACGACAGGAATCTACTAGCCACGTAAAGGAACAAATACCATAACAAGAAATCGGCTACGAATATGAACGGATTGAAAAAAGCAATGCAACCATCTACACAGTCGCCATTCGAGATGAATGCGATTGGCATCCCTGCGCTCCACCGCGGGGTTGCGATGTTTAGGCTATCCATATCAGGAAACGGCACATTGCTTCGGAGCAGATCACCGACAGCTTGCTCGCGTGCATGCTGCAAATAGAGTTTAAATGGCGAAATCGTCGCAATCGGACGACCGATGGGGACTGCGAAAGGAATTCCAATCGGCGGCGGCAATCAGTGAGTGCTCGAGACTGAAATCGACGAAGGACACATTACAGGTTTACATCAGACACACATCGTAGACATACAGCGGAAAGCTATTGTTAAGCGTTCCGGTTCCTGTGAATAGTGGAGAGGAGCATGAGGTGGAATCACCACATTTGGGCTTTTGGTTTGATTTGACCCAGCCTCGTTTGATGAGCTCGGGGGACTGGGTGAAACGTTGTGGTCCTCTGCGTTTTCGCGTGAGTGTCCAGCGAATTCGCTACAATTGCAGAGAGGCGGTCTGCCGTGTCCTGACGATCCGCTTTCTTCATGCGTTCGGTTCCTCAGCTTGAACGATCATAAACAAAAGACGACGCCTCCCGCCTGATCTTACCTACCCAATCTTCCCTACTGCATCGTGACAAGGCGATGCCGGATGCCGTAAACTTGCTCGATGCTTCCTGCACGCAGCATCCGGTTCTCGCTTCGGCGCCTCTGGAAGAGTCCGGGCTTTTCCCTGATCGCGATCCTAACACTGGCGCTGGGCATTGGCCCCAACGCATCTCTTTTCAGCGCGGTCAGCGCGATTCTGTTTCCTCCCATTCCGCAGGTGGAACATCCTTCAGAGCTGGTGATGGTCAACCAGGATTTTGGGGGACAAACGCTGCCGCAGTTCTCCTATCCAAACTACGTGGACTTTCGGGACCGGTCTACGTCGCTCTCGGGGCTGGTGGCGTATCATCTGCTGCCGGTAAATTTCGGGAATAAGGGAGCAGCGCAGCGCATCTGGGGCTATCTGGTCAGCGGCAATTATTTTGACGTGCTGGGCGTAAATCCGATTGCCGGACGGTTACTCCACCCGGATGACGACCGCTTGCGGGGCGGTTCCCCCTTGGTTGTACTCAGCTACGCCTTCTGGCAAAAGAACTACGCCGGCGATCCGAAGGTGATTGGCTCCACGGTCGAGGTGAACGGCCGCAACTTCGTGCTGGCTGGGGTTACTCCGGAGGGATTTTTCGGCACAGAGCTGTTTCTTCGCCCCGACGTATTCTTTCCCATCTCCATGCAGAAGGAGTTGGAGGGCGGGCCGGGTTATCTGGACCTGAGAGCGGTCAGCAATCTGTTCGTCGTCGGCCGCCTCAAGCGAGGCGTAAACATGGCCGCGGCCGAATCCTCCATGAACGTGGTCGCTCTTGCGCTGGGCAAGGAATTTCCGCAGCCAGACGAGGGTATGAAGATCACGCTCACGCCGCCAGGCCTGACGGGAGCTTCGGTGCGCAGCGCGGCGGTCGGCTTTGCGGCTGCCCTGTTCGGGGTGTCATGCCTGGTGCTGCTGTTGACTTGCGCCAATCTGGCGAGCCTGTTGCTGGCCCGGGCCAGCGACCAGCGGAAGGAGATCGCCGTTCGTCTGGCGCTGGGCGCAAGCAGAGGCCAGCTTATCCGCGAGCTGCTGATGGATAATCTTCTATTGTCAGTCCTGGGCGGAATCGGGGGCGCATTCCTGGCAGTGTGGATGACAACGGCCATCTCACATTGGCGTCCACCGGTCGATGTGCCGATTCTGGTCAGCGTCCCCGCCAAGACGATTTTCCTGTTTGCGTTTATCGGTTCCGTCGCAACTACGCTGTTGTTCGGCTTACTCCCGGCCCTGCAGGCTACGAAGGTCGACGTGATTCCGGCGCTGAAAAATGAGTCGGCGGTGACGAAGCTTCGCTACTGGAACCTGCGCGACTACCTGGTGGTGATTCAAGTGAGCCTGTGCGTGCTGCTGCTGTTTTCTTCGGTCCTGGTGGTGAAGAGCCTGCAACGAGCTTTGGGGGCGCCCATCGGGTACAACCCGCACGGCGTAGCGGCCGCCTCCTTTGACCTGAATATGCTGGGCTACAATGAAACCCAATGCCATGAATTCCAGCGGCAGTTGCTGGAGAAGGTGCGTGCGCTGCCAGGAGTTGAATCGGCAGCCCTGATCAACAAGCTCCCATTGGGTCTGGATACCGACGGGGACCCGATCTTTGTGGAGGGCAAGCCAACGCCAAAATCCGCCCAGGCGCCCCTGGCCTACACATACTCCGTGAGCCCCGGCTATTTTCATACGATGCAGACGAATTTAATCATGGGGCGGGATTTCGACGAGCAGGACAAGAAAGACAAGAGGCGGGTGGTGGTGGTGAACACCGCTTTCGTCGAACAACTAATGGATGGCCAGAGTCCGCTGGGCCGGCATTTCAAGACCAACCCCAATTACAGGCCGATCGAGATCGTGGGCGTGGTGGAAACAGGCAAGTATGCCAGCCTGACGGAAAAGCCCATGCCAACTTTCTGGAAGCCGCTGGAAACCTGGAACAGCGCCAGCGCTACGGTGGTTGCCCGGACACAGTTGAATCCAGGGCAGGTGGTGGAGAGCATTCGGGGTGTGGCGGGTGAGATTGACTCCTCGGTCGTGCTATTCGCGGCCGGCAGCGTGGAAGATCAACTCGACCTGCCGCTGTTTCCGGCCAGGGTGGCGGCGATTGTGGTGAGCGCTTTCGGCCTGCTGGCGCTGCTGCTGGCCATCACCGGGATTTATGGCGTTTTGTCCTATGCGGTTTCGCGCCGGAGCCGCGAGATAGCCATCCGCATCGCGATGGGAGCGAGCCGGCAGCATATCGTCTCCTGGGTAGCAGGCCGCGCCTTGATACTCATCATCAGCGGCCTGGTCATCGGGTTGGGAGCGGCATTCCTTGCTGGCCGGCTTTTGGAAAGCCTGCTCTATGGAGTCAAGCCCGCCGATCCCATGGGCTTTGCCTCGGTCTGCCTGCTCATGGGCTGCATTGGGGCGGTGGTAACAGGGATTCTGGTGCGGCGCGCCGTTCGCATCAGCCCGGTTCAGGCATTGCAGAGGGAATAGGCCTTCGGCGCCAGGGCCAGAACCACTATGGCTCATGGCAAAACAAAGGGTCCCTCTCATCTCCCCGCGCTTGGCGCGCTAGGAAACGATGGGATGACGGGATGTATTATGCGCTTGCGCCTACGGGAGTCTGGGCGTTTCTGCGTCGGGCGCTGCCGAGGTCGAACGTGGCCACGTCGTGAGGCATGACCGAGCTGACGAATTTCTTGGTGATCCTGCGATAGAAATCGCAGGCGGCGATTTCCACGCTATCGATGGTGCCGAATTTCTTTTCCAGGGGCCCAAGGCATATGCCGGCGCAAAAGCCTTCGATATCGCAGCCGTGGCAAAATGCCGGGTTCTCTTCGCGCAGATTGGCGTGAGCGCGATACGATTCCGATTGAAGCAGGGAATCCTCGAGAATCGAGCCAAAATACCCTGAGCCAGCCTTGCAGGAAAAGACCGAACCATTGGGTTCAATGCTCAATTGCGCACCCTTGGCCGAGCAATTCTTGAAACCGCGCCGGGCCACGACGCCGAAGCCGTTCATGATCTGAAAGATCTGGTGCCAGTAACCGGTTACAATTACGCCTTGCCGCCGGCCCGCCTCGACCACGGACCACAATTTATCGGTGATGCGCTCACCGCCGAAATGCTCATAGAAGGTAGGATCGAGGTCCACAACCACACCGATTTCATGGCATCCCATGGTCACGGCGAAATCGACCAGGGCTGGGTCGAAAACATCCCACGTGGCGGAAGAAAGAGTGGCGTTGATGGCGATGCGCACCCCGTGCGCCTGCAACTTGCGTAAACCTTCGATGACGACCGGCCTGCTGTCTTTGCCGTTCTTGAGGGGGCGGCTGTTGCTCAAGGGTGAATCGAAGCTGACACAGACGCCCACCCCATATTGGCGAAACGTCGCCGCCCTTTCGGCCGTGATGAGGGAGCCATTGGTCACGATGGTGTAGGTCAGCTCAATGCCGTGACGGGAGCCGTTGCCGAATTCCTGAAGGACCGCGGCGATGGCCTTCCAGTTCATCATCGGCTCGCCACCAAAAAACTGGATCATCAATTGCTTCACCCCGGTGTCACGGGCGATCTTGATAGCGCGCTCCACATAGCGAATGGCATCGTCCGGCGCCATGAGGCGGTTGTCCGCGTCTCTCTGGTGCGCCAGGCGGATCTCGGATGCGTAGACGGAATCTTCCAGGTTTACCTTGACTTCCCTGGGCTTGGCCGTTTCTCCGGTGAGGCTTGTGAGGTTGACCAGACTGCTGTTGGGCTTTACAGGCTGCCTCTCCAGTTCGGTTCCCTGGACCCCCTCAAAGCAGTAGGTGCATCCGAAATTACAGGCGTTGACGAGAACCAACTGGACAACATTCACCTTGGGTGCGGATTCAATGACAGCCGGGGGCGAGATTCGTCCGTCCTCAAAAGGAACCAGAAACTGCCGGGCAATGCACTGCCGGGTCAGTTCCAAATCGGGGGCTATAGCTTCCGGCTTCAGATCGTCCAAATCCACTAGCTTTCCATGCTCGAAGCTGTTCAGCATCTGATCGGCCTCGTTGTCCAGGAGGCAGAGCCCGCCCAGGCGGGAGTGGTAGACCGCAGTCCAATCACCGGCCCGCACCTGACGCAGATTCGGGGACAGCGCAAATTGTTGTTTCATCGCGTCCGATCCATTCTTCGGCCTATAGGGCCTGGCTGGGAATCGCCTGTATAAGCCGCTCGGTTACGTTGCGGTATACGGTACATGCGGACACCGCAATGGCGTTGCTGTCGTTGTAGAGTTTCTGCAAGGTTCCCATGCATAACCCGGAGCAGAAACCTTCCACCATGCACCCGCGGCAATAGGAGGAGGTTTCATAGGCCTTCATGGCAGCCGCCTTGTACCAGGAGGACTGGAACACATCATCCATAGCGTCCAGGGAGCCTATCGATTTCTCCACGGTCTTGCAGTGAGTAACGTCGCCGTTGGGCTCGAAGCTCAACTTGCATCCTTCGGCGGCGCAAGTCTTGTACCCTTTTTGGAGATTGATCGGCTGAAGGCCGGCGATCTGCTCGAAGATCTGGTGCCAGTAGCCGGTGACCGGGATTCCATAATCCTGGGCTCGCTCACAAATCCGCATCACCGTGTCTACTACCTTGGCCATTCCCTCATGATCTTCATAGGGCTTGATCTCCAGATCGAGAATCACGCCGAGGACACGCACACGATGCTTTTTGGCAATCTCCAGCAGGCCATCTACGTCAACCTCATGGACGTTATTCACGGAAACCACGGTGTTGAAAGTCAAGAGCGAGTCGTTCCTGCTCAAGATGTCGAGGCCGGCAAGGATGGAGTCGGTGGCGCTGGTGCCGCGTTTGGTGGTGCGGCTCGAATTCTTGGGAGAGTCGAAGCTCACTGTTACCGTCACGTCATGCTGGCGAAGCTTCTTGGCAATGGCGTCAGTGATTCTGGTGGCATTGGTGGTGATGCTGTAGTGGAGCTTCACTCCATGCGCGCTTCCATCTCCGAATTCGTCAAGTACAGCGGTGATCGCGGCCCAATTCAGCAACGGCTCGCCGCCGAAGAATTCGATACTAAGCTGCTCGTTGCCAGCCTTCTTAACGGTGGCGATGGCCCGGCTCACGGTGGTGATTGCCGTATCCGGAGACATCTTCTTGACATCGGAGATCGCAGGCGGCGCGACAGCGGCGGTGGTGGTGGTGGTTCCGCATCCACCAGAGGAGGCAGAGGAAGAACCTAAGATCTTGAAGGGTGAATTCTGGATCGAGGGCGACTGAGCATGGGAAATAGTTTCCTGGAAGCAATAGGAGCAACCAAGGTTACAGTCGTTGGTGAGCACCAGTTGGATGCCCTTCAGCAGGTATCCGCTGGTGAGGTGCTCCGAGCGGAACCGCTTGTCGGCCTCGATATAGTCCCGTTCATCGGCGCCTTCGCGCACCAAGAAGAGATATTTCTGAAATTGAGCCACCAGTGATTGAGTTTCGGGATCCTGCGCCACCGCGTCGATCGCAGCCGGCTCTGAAAATTTCAAAAGCGTCTCTAGCGCATGTTGATTCAACAATTTCAGATTGCCGAACAGCTTGTTGTAGACAGCATAATCGCTGGCGCGACGCACCATGTGAATATGTTTTGAAACCTGCCACTTTTCCATTAGCGCCCCCAAAAATGCAGCAGCGGCCCCTTCGAGCTCAAAGGCGCCGCTGCACTGCGACAAAAATTACAGCGAAGTCTTCAGCTTGATGTCTGCCTGCAGTTGGTCGGACGTGCTCGTCAAGTTCGTGCCGCCGATGGTCCCGCCGATGGTTCCGGTCAGGTTCGTCGCGGTGAGGTCGGTGCCGGCGGTGGCGCTGCCCGTTGAACCCGGTTTATTTTCCTTTGTTAGACGCTCCAGTTCAGAGAGATTCATACACCTATCCTTTCGTTAATAATCTCCAGAGATTGCAGCCTGCAGGTGGACCAGCCGATCGAACCAGCAGGATACGGAAAAAAGTCTACCATGCTAAGAATGGGCGGAAAAGTAAATTTTAATGAAGCGAATTCGAGATTTATGAATGATGAATGAGGACTCAATTCCCATTTTCACCTGTCTATCTTGTTGATTCTTCGAGGCTATAAAAGCTTGGATTCCGTAATACGGAAAGCTTAAGTCCAATGAACTTTTTACACGGTGGTGAAGCGGCTTGTGGAAAATTCATGGGCCAAGACGGACCCACTCGCCATGCCAAGTGACCGGCCACGGCAACGGACTTGTTCAGAAATGGGACTCAGATAGCTATGATAAGATTCTGTTCTCGCTGAGAACAACTCACTCGTAGCGGACCATGACGATTGGCGTGTCTGCACGCGTGGCTGAAGACTCCTGGTCAGAATGAGCTGACATGCGGTTTACCGGAATTAGCGGCTGGAAAAAACTTGTTCCCTTCGTATGGAAGCATTCACGGGAGGCCAGAGGGTGGTTGTTTGCGGCCGCTATGGTCGGGGTGGTCGACGCCGCCTTGGCGAGCATCGCGCCGCTGATCACCAGCCGCGTTTTTGACAGCCTGGTTCGATTCAACCGGACAGGATTTCTTCATGCATTGGCGACGTTGTTCGCCGTGTCACTGGGCGCGCTCTTCACTTCCGTATGCGCCAGTTGGTTTGCCATCAACTTTGAAGAACGGACCGCGTGTTCGCTGCGCCGGGAGGCCTTTGCCGGCGCCCTGCAAACGCCATCCGGAGAGATCGATCCTGGCGACGCGATGTCTCGGATCGCCAACGACACTGGGTCTCTGAAAGCGGTGATCAGCCAAGCGGTCTTGAATCCCGCTTTGGACATCACGAAGATCGTCTTTTATACCGTGCTGCTGCAGCGAGTGGACCGGTTGCTGGCCATCGTCTTGTTTTCATGCACTCCCTTCACTGTGATGGTGGCGCAGTGGATGCGGCCGCGCATCGAGCGGTTCCTCACCATCGCGCGTCAGGCGGTTGGCTCGCTGTTTGGGCTGGGTGTCAATTGGTTGTCGGAGGCCCAATTCACGCAAGATTACAATCTGGAATCTGTAGCTCGCGAAAGCACCAACGCCAAGAGCAGAGAAGTTGCCCGAACGGCCCTGAACGCGACCTGGTTCGCCGCTACCTCCGTGACTTTAAGTACACTCATCACCTCGCTGTTTCAAATCAGCGTGCTAGGCCTGGGCGGCTGGCGGGTGCTGGGCGGGCATCTTTCGCTGGGACAGCTTCTGGCGTTCCAGATTTATGCCGCCATGCTGGTCCAACCGGTGCAGCGCCTGCTGCGGACGGCCACCCTCGATTCGGCCTCGCTGATGCCGTTTTATGATCGTGTCGTCCCGCTGTTCAATTCGAGTGAGCCTGCGCTTCCGTGGGGCGTTCGCCAAGCTCATTCATCCTCGCGCCTCTGCCAGGTGGCTTCATTGACTTTAGCGCAGGGGGAGCATCGGACCTCCACGGGCCTGATATTCGACCTTCCGCCGGTCCGGGTGAAGCGCGGACAGGTGCTGGCCATCGCAGGGAGAAACGCCGCCGGCAAGACAACTCTCCTGCGCAGCATGGTCAGGGATTCGGGCCATCATTTGCTCCGGGCGGAGTTCAACGACGTGCCTCTTGAAGTTCCCCGTGGTCTTCCGGAGCCCCGGCTGCTGGCATATATGGCCCAGAAGCCGGCCGTTGCACCGGGCACATTGCTGGACAACCTGACGCTGTTTTCGCGGGAGCCAGATCTGGTTCGGGTGAAGTCAATCTGCTTGGCTTTGGCCCTGGATCCATTAATCAATCAAGCACCCAAAGGTCTTTACTCCGAATTGACGCCCATGGATCTGGCAAAGTTCTCCGGGGGCGAAATGCGCAGAATCGGGCTGGCGCGGGTGTTGTACCAGCAGCCCGAGATTATTCTCATCGATGAGCCGACCGCGGGCCTCGATCATATTTCCAGAAAGGTGTTTCGCGACGTGCTGTTGCAGCTCAAATTCGAGGGTAAAATCCTGGTGCTTGTGACCCACGAACCGGACCTCGAATCAATTGCGGACATGGTACTCTCGGTCAACCTTGATGACGCCGGCATTCGGCGCTGCGTGCTCAGGGAGAGCCCGCGGGCGGGAGCTGATCCAGAGCTGGCTAAAGCACATGGCTGAAACACATTCTCCTGATATGGGCAATCCCTGGCTTACGATTCCGTTGCATGACTATGAAGAACACATGTCATCGAGCCATGTCCAACAACTCCCAGCCCTCTCCGAGCTTTTCGGGCAGGCGTTGCAGCACTGCTCTCCAGAGTCGGTTGCCCTTTTGGGCATAGCCGGCGGCAACGGGCTGGAACGGATTGATCCAGCCGTGACGCGGCGAATTTGCGGAATCGACATCAATCCCGCATACATCGAAGCCACGCGGCAACGATTCGCAGGCCTCCCCGATCTGGAGCTTCACTGTCGCGACCTGGAGCACGAGGCACTTGATTTACCGCCCATGCAATTGGTTCATGCGGCCCTGATCTTCGAGCACACCGGGCTGGGCCGCTGTCTTGACAACGCCTGCAATCTTGCAGGAGGCGGTGGCAGCCTCTCGGTGGTGCTGCAACTGCCGGCGCGCAATCCGGAACAGAACATCTCCCGGAATTCGCGCCCGTCGATCGAAACATTGCGGGACCACTTCCAGTTGATCCCTCCGCCGCATTTGAGAGCCAGCCTGGAGAAAAGGGGATTCCAAATGGTGTGGCACGTGGAGCGCCCCTTGCCTTCCGGCAAAGGGTTTTGGATGGGCATTTTCAAAATGCAATCTCAACCAAAACCTACCGCGGATTTACGCAGATAAACGGATTGAATCTGAATCGCTTATCAATTTGATCTCCCATACAACTCCTGCACAGCGACCTTGAATCAATCATCAATAACCGCACCACAACAGGTTGCCGATGATGACGGCCAAGTGTAGGGGCATGGGTTTCATTCTCGAAACCGTTCATTCTGCGTTCCAGATCGTCCGGGCGATGGGCTATCAGGGCGCGAACGGTTTCGACGTCGCCGATGGACACGGTTCCATGGCCAACCACTTGTGTTGCGACGTCAAAGACCCTTTCTGATGGAGATTGCGATGAAGCGGGTATTGCTGCTTGTCCTGGGAAGTCTTCTTCTTGCATTGCCAGTGAGTGCAAGTCAGTATTATGTCTCGCCAAACGGAAACGACAACAACAGCGGTACATCTCCGTCGAGCCCATGGGCAACCCTCAACAAAGTCAATAACTTTGTCTTTAACGGCGGCGATATTGTTTCCTTTCAAGGAGGCCGGACCTTCACGGGCTGCCTGGTGTTTAATTCCAGCACAGTACAACATTCTTCAGCGTCTACTCCGTTTACCGTGAATTCCTATGGTGCCGGTATGGCGACGATTCAATCAGGTTGTACGGGAAACACTTCCGCTGCGGTGATCGCCGACAATGTGAATGGCTTTTATCTCAATGGGTTAAGAATCGTGAACGGCTTTGCCACCGGCGCCAGCAGTTCGACCGCTATCGGCGTCCTGCTCGAGAATCAAAGTTCCAATTCACCTACGCAGACCGTAGTGGTCGAGAATTCCGAGATCACCGGATTCGCCCCGCCCAGCGGCAGCAACGCTACCGGTGGTGACATTGTAATAATCGGTGACGCAATGAATGGCAACAACGGTCCGCTGAATGACATCCAGATCCTCAACAACACGCTGCACGGGGCCAGTGTGACAGCAGGCGACAGTGTCGGCATTGGAGGCTATGGATTCGGCGAGAACATCACCAACGTTCTGGTGCAGGGGAACACGGTGTATAACATCGGCGGAGCCACGTCCGATGCAGGCGCGGGCATCCTGGCAGATGGTTGGAACGGGGCTACGATTCAGTACAACGTGATCCATGACATTGGCGCGAATGTAACGTCGTGTGGCGGGATGTCGGGTATCGAGGCGTTTACCTCCAACAACGTCACGGTCCGGTTTAACGAGGTGTACAACGTGCAGCCCTCTCCGGGTTTCACAACAGGATGTGATTGGGACGGAATAGATCTGGATGGCGGTACTTCGAACTCCGTTGTCGAATATAACTACACCCACCATAATGGAGGACCTGGTCTGCTGGCCTACGATGCGAACGAGGGTGCAGACACTTGGGGGAATAATACATTCCGCTTCAATATTTCAGAAAATGATCAATGGCTGTGCAGCCAATACAACTCATGCAGCGGAGTATTCGCGGTGGTACCGAATGCACCTGCGAACCCGCTGTACATTTATGGCAACACGCTGTTTGAAAACATGGCAGGTAATCAGACACAGCCTGCCGCATGCTTCTACCTCGGGTATGGGTCGGGAGCATGGGCCAGTGGCTCCCTGATCGCAGACAACATCTGCAATATGGATAATGACGATCAGTATGGACGGTCCTTTTTCTTTTACAACCCCGGCCCCTATACCATGACGCTATCAAACAATCTCTATTACTCCACCCATTCGGCAAGCTGGCGCTGGGGAGGAAATAGTTATTCCAGTCTCTCACAGTGGCAAACGGCGGGAATCGAATCGAACCCCATCGAAGGCAACCCGTTGTTCAGCAATGCCGGCAATGGGGGAACGTGCAGTTGGGTGCCATCCTCGATGAACGGGCCGGCCCCTTGCCCGCAGGCGTACACGTTGCAGTCGGGATCGCCCGCAAGCGGAGCAGGTGTGACGGTTTCGAATAATGGCGGGCGTGACTATTACGGGAATGCGATTCCGGCCACGCCCAACATCGGTGCCCAGGCCACGGCGGTCAGCGGGAGTGGTTCGCTCTGTCGCACAGGGAACTGGTGCGCGCAGGCGAATCTTCCTGGCTCGCCGTCCTATGGTTCGCTCTTTCAGATGGGAGGCTGGGCTGCTGGCCAAAGCAACTGGGTTGCCAGCATTTGGATTCAAGGTTCTGGGTCAATTCAGTTGCAAGCTTTATACAACAGCACTGTTTTGGCGGAAACGGAGTGTACAGCGAGTTCAACCTGGACACAGTGCAGCACGCCAGTCTTCAACACGGGCAGCGCTGGCGTGAATCGGTTTAACATAATCGGCTATTACGGCGGACCTGCCACAATGTACATCGATGACACTTTCCTGGGGCCCGCAGGAGGAAGCAATCAATTGCCGAATGCTGGCTTTGAAAGCGGAAACTCTTTTTGGAACATCGACGGCGGTGGTCAGGGAATCTACACGATCGGTCAATTCAGCAAGTAGCCTTCTTGCGTATGGTAGAGGACTCAAGTGGTGTGCTGGTGCTAAAAGAGAGTGGCATCTACGGCTTTATTCACCTGACATTCCAAGAATATATGGCATCAGTGCACATTTCAGTGCACATTAAGGAGGAAGACTACTTACTGAACTCATTAAATTAGTCGGGTGAACCAAACTTGGTGGCATGACTGAGGGCAGTGACGCCGCAGATGGATCTCATGCAGCAGATGGGCGTGAATGTAGCGCGGTTGCCGGTGATGTGGGCGGCCGCTGCAAGGGAGCTGAGCGGCACACTCGGAGGCAGAACAACAGCTTCAAGTGGACTGTAGGCAAATTTGTGACGGCGAAAGACTCGACTTTCAACAAAGTTCTACAATCTTCCACGAATGGCATGCAACGGGTTCAATATCAATCAGTTAGAAACAACAAATTTCAACAGAGTTCAACAAGGTTTTGAATTTGGTTCGGGACCAGGGGGTCGGAGGTTCAAATCCTCTCTCCCCGACCAATATTTTCAATGACTTACGGCAGTATTTTTTTCGAAGAAATTCCACTGTAGGTAAAAATGCGACACTGTTGTCCTCGCGAATTTTCCTTCTCAATTGTCGAATGGTGATGTTATCGACACTCCCATTGAGAGCTTTTTGGGGAATGTCAAAAAGACTAATCCTTTGTTCGATTTTCAAAGGCAACGAAATAAAAGCCGGAACCAATCTTCAGGGTTCCGGCTCACAGCAAATTCGGAGGGGCTAATCGGGTTATGGTTTGGTGAGTTGCTGCACTTTCTGCTCCAATTCCAGCCTCATCTCAGGCGTCAACGCATTCCCTGGTAAATTCTTGTACCGTTCCAAGGTATTGGCAGCTGCTACATTTTGCCCCGTCTTCTCATAGAGTTCAGAAAGTGCAAGATAAATAAAGCGGTTGTTCTCGCTCTGGTCTTGTTGAATCGATTGATTATAAGCAGCGATGGCTCGATTCTCTTCGCCTAGGCTTTCCCACAGCGAACCCAACGTATTTAGTTCCTCGCTGTTTCTCGCAATGAGCCGCCCACTTGCTTCTGCTTGAGCCAAAATCGTCTTGTTCAACAGTCCAGAAAACAATACTCGGCCATCGTTTAACTGATAGACTTCAGCTGTGCTCGATCCATCGTTGTGGTTATCGGTGATTGCAAAGGTCGAACCAACAATTTGAACGCCTCCAGCTCTCAAGAATGCCTTTTTGAAAATCTCGTGCAAGGTGTCCCCATCCCAACTCCACACAACGACGGAAAACTCCGCTGGAGTACCACCGCCCTGTATGAACGTTGTTTCGAAATAGGTCTGCTGGTTTGGCTGCGTGGGTAGCGGGTGAACATCCAATGAGGCATCATCCACTCGGCTTCCGTCAGCGTCTTTCTCGGAGAGTGTACTAAAATCTTGAGAACGGGCTACAGCAGAATAATGGTTACCGTTGGCCTTAAATATCTGAAAGGCAGATTTCAGTTCAGTAGACGTGGGATGACAGGTATATCCGACGAGATATGCCAATCCCCGATTCTGAAGCCTCGTTACTAATAGATTGTCGGGTTCAGATAAATGAGCAACCGGAGTCGCACGGCTTCTTAAATCTGACGATTCTGCGCCAGCAGTCAACAACGACGGAACAGAGGCGAACAGATGCGCCAATTGGGAATCGCAGGAAAGAGCGATATTCTTGTCAGAAATGATCGGTGTTGGGTCAGGCTTCGTTATGCGCCTCTGCTGCGATTGCATGACGTTAACAAATATTGCAGCGAATACCAACAAGACTATGGAGATTTTTAAAGATGTAATTTTCATAATGCCTCTTAATTTAAGCCCAAAGCAATCACAGCACAGTCGTTCTTAGATGGTCTCTCTCTGATGAATACCATGACACCTGCATCAATGGAGTTGAATATAACTATCTGGCTGTCGTAATCAACCGTCGGGAACCACAACCCGCTAAAATTCAATTGTTTGTCCGAGGCTGATATTTTTGGACATCTCGCCAGGGCGTCCTTGACCTTTTTTACTTCCAAGCTCCCGCCTGCCACTGCACCAGGGCTTCCAAATCCGATTGCCCCGCTCAAGTTGAGTGCGCCGGTTCCCAAAAATACTCGCCCGGCGTCGATCAATGCCGCATCATACTCGGACGACGAGTCAGCACCTTGTCGAGACTGAGCGTGAATGAATCGCGATGTTGATGTGGATGCGAACTGCTTTCTCGCAAATACTTCGTCCGTATAGTTTTTCTTATCTTCCAAAAAATTACGTCGTGAAATGGTGCGATTCCGAATGACACTTGCAACGGCTGTCTTAACAACGTCACTTTGCCCTTGGGCTTCTCCAATCAAAATCTGGATCAAGGGCTGCGGCGGAACAATCACCTGACCAGAGGAGGTAAATATGCTCTTTTTTGCCGTAACTGAAAACACGCCAGATCCGCCTTGAGTCAAAGCTGTTACCTTCGCAGACAGGCCAGATTGTGCAAACGAGATGTCAGTTGGGAGCTTGCCTTTGTCGTTACTCACCATAGTCCGGTTAAAGGTCAAATTTCCGCTCAGATTGGTAGGAACCGAAAACACGCTCAAGTCTGGCCGGGTGCCGCCCGTGGCAATAAAAAGTTGGGCCGGTTGTAGTTGAAATGGGCTGATTCTGATTGTGAAGGACTGCGGTTGAGTCGATGGGCCGCCACTTGCAGACGTCGTGAAGTTATAGTCGCCATAGGTTAGGAACCCTAAAGCAACCTGCGCTTGGAAACTAAATCCAGTCTTTGCTACAACGCTCCCAAGTCTTGTCGAAGCCCCGTTTACCAAAATATTTGTCGGGCCTGACGTATAGGTCACTTGAGTCGTCCAGAATGGATTTGAACCCAGCGAAAAGACCTGGAGGTTTATTCGGGTGGATAAAGAGTCGCATTCCGAAATAGACGGTATTACCGTGATAGTTCTGCCTGATGAATCGCGGCTAGCGGCCACGTTTTGAAATGTACAAGTGGCCTGCGATAAGACGGATGCGCCAAAGAGGATAAACAAGGCCGCAGAACAGATGAAACTACTTTTTAGTTTAACTCTCACAACTCCTCCAAGCAGGTGCACCTGGGGGTTTACATCTGCTTCGAGAAATTGTGAAGTTCAAGTGTCATCATAAGTTCACAGTAGCACAATTCTGCACTGAGTCAACTGTCCTTCCCAAAAATTTCTGGAAGTGAGAAACCATTGATGACTTCATAAAGTTTCACAACAATGATGAGATGCAACAGAACAACAAAACTATTCAAAAAAGTTTCTGACGAGCACAACTTTTAATCTGATTGTAACAATCTCGGGAGGCACCCACCGTAGCAACGCAGGACGAGCGATATAAGTATTTGTTAATTTTGCTTTGGCAGTGGCCAGCTAGCACCGCCCGTAGTTCTCCTCCATCTTTACCAAGTGAAGATGGACATAAAACAGGAATCTAGCTACTTCAATTGGTAATCTTCCAATGCTTGCCAAAGTTTAATGATTTCCTAAGAAACACTCTTGCGTTGCTTTTTCTTTCGCGGTACCATCCAACCTCTTTCACCGGGTATAACCGCTGGAAAACGGCATGGAAAGACTCGGAGAATTTGTAAAAACAGCAGGAATGCTTGCAAGCAAACCTGTTGGAACATTGAAAGAACGTGCCTTCTGGTAATTTTCACTGGCACTCAAACTAAACAAACAGGACTCGCCCGGTGCTTGTACACCAAACGAGTCCCTAACCAAAGTCGCCTGTTGGAGCAGGTAACAAATGGCTAATACTGAATGTAAATGTACCATTTCCTGGGCGCAACTTGGAACTTTCCAAGTGCGTCTTCGCCTAAACTCTCAGCCGCATCCCTCAAAGAACTTGGGGGTGCGCCAGTGATGAGCGACCCCTCGGAACTCCTACCGGTAAACCAAAGCGTTTTTCAAACAATAACTGATACCAACGGCAGCTTTGATAAGCTCGTCGCTCATTTGGAAATCCTTCAACAGGTCAGTTTCTTTCCGACCAAAAAGTTGATGGCCTATGTAAACATCATTGGCGGTATTCGGGCGGAACTGAACATGACCCTCATGGAAAAGATAGCCCACCGTGAAGAGGGCAATGCCCTTTACTTTGACCGTCTCTGCATTAGGCGGGAAAGGGAGCTTAAAGACCCGGATGACGTGCTCCTTGATGCTGAGATGCGTAAGAAAGATATCGAAGAAGAAAAAAAGCGGCTGGAGGGGGAAGAACCGGCTCCGCCAGCAGACATCATGTGACTTCAACCTAACTGTGCGCCTCGAAAGGGGCGCACCTCCTAACTTATGGAAGCCCCACTTTGTTGAAGGCAATTCAACTTTACACTCCTTTTCAACAGGTTTGTGGTCTGGCATTTTTAGGTCAGAAGTCGGGTCGCTTATTTTGACCCGCATCACGCGAAACCCTATACTGTAAGCACAAGCCAAAGCCCAATCCTCAATCCCCATCACATGCCATCCAAAGCAAGAAAATCCATATCTACCAAGGCATCCATCTCCCGCTGGCCCAAGATTACTTGGGGTCAATTTCAGGCTCTCCGGCATACCTCTGGCCGCTACTGCGGCATTGTCGAGGAACGCTCCGGTAACAACTTCTTTCAGGACGTCTGGGTGGACCACAGCTTTATTTATGATTTTCAGAAAAAGCGCCTGATCCAGTTTCACCTGGAAACCCGTGCGGTTGACCAAGAAAACGATTTGGAAATTGAAAATGCCAATGGCGTTGACCGCTATGCAACAGAGCTTGTGATTTTAGGTTCTGGAGAAGAGCTTAATTACCGCTTCTTTGTGACCCCTTCAAGATACTGGAATGCCCGAAGCGTTGATTTTGAGGAACTTCATGCGATGGCAGACCATGCTCATCAAACTGTGCTTGTCAAACTCGGAAAGCTGCCGATCGAAGAGATTCGAAATCTGGTTGAAAAATCCATTGCAGAAGAACGCGACAATGCGAAACAGGAGACAGCCTAAAGTTTGACTGTCCCCTGTTTGTTGAAGCCTATTCAACTTTGCACGCTGTTGTCCTGGCCGGTTAGAAAGAACTGGAACAGAAGTTCAGCGAGGCTGTCCCACATTCGAGTGTTCTGGCGAAACGGGGCACCAGATGTATTTTTTAAGCACATAGCGACCTCAGAGAACGGCAAAGCATACGAAATATCAAGGGTTTTGTCGCGTAAAGTCCGGTTCGAGCAGACACTTTGGACCAATTCTCGTTTTTCTTCAGGAGAACCAGAAATATACTGTGAATATGGGCTTTTTAGCAGTTCGAGCAGACGATCAAGTTTCTTAGGCAACTCAGGCAATCCGTTCTTTAAATTCTGAATCCGGTTTTCAATGCCACGGCGCTCCATCAGGAGCGCTGTTTTGCGTTGCTCAAAAGTTTCACGGTCAATGGCATTGTCGAGATATGCGTCGGTCAGGCGGTTAAGCCGGTCTTTAACCCCGGAGAGCTCCATTTCTAATGATTCAACTGCTTGATCCCGCTTTTCTTGCCAATTCCTCTGAAAACCATCGAATTTGTATTTGAGATATTCGTGCTGCTCAGGCTCAAGGTCTACGCCGAGAATTTTGTCGATG
>DASZFK010000609.1:0-20600 GCA_035939855.1 Candidatus Angelobacter sp. | reverse complement strand
TGGCCCGTCGGCGCGGTACAACCCGATGGCGGCGCTCGACCCTAAGTTAGACAGCTTCGGCACTGACTGCGACAACATCGCCGACTCGATTGTGGTACGTGAAACCGGAGCGCAACCCAATCACTGGGACGATAGTGCACACGGTTTAATTGCAGCATTGATTGGCCATCTCGCGGCAAACATGAGCGCTGATGAAAGCAAGACGCTCGCGATGGTGCGAACGATAATCTGCAAACCTAAGCTACTCGAAGCGCAGGCCAGAGCAGCGCAGGACGGAAACGACGAATTTGTGGCCGAGGCGCTGGATCCGTTTACCGACCTGAACGCACCCAACAAGGGCGAATTGGCTTCAATCATCTCGACGGCGCGAACACAAACGAGATTCCTCGGCACAAAGGCTATCGCTGAAAATCTTAGCGGTTCGGATTTCCGCTTTCGGGAATTGAAGGAGAGGCCCACCACGGTCTACCTCACCTTGCCGACACGGTATCTGGCGACATGCTCGAAATGGTTCCGGTTAGTCGTCGCGTCGGCGCTCGATGACCTGCTCCGTGAGGAAAGCGGCTTGCCCGTGCTCGTGATTCTTGATGAGTTTTATCAGCTTGGGCGGCTCAAGGTCATCCAAAATGCAATGGCCCTTGCCCGTGGCTACGGGTTGCAATTGTGGCCGATAATCCAGGACTTAACCCAGTTGAAAGAGTGGTACAAAGAGAGCTGGGAAACCTTCCTCGGTAATGCCGGCATCCGGCAGTTCTTCGCGCCGCGTGAAAACACAACCGCCGAGTATGTCTCGAAGCTCTGCGGTGAAACAACGGTTACGGTGTCCTCTTCGTCCAGCGGGCGATCACAACAAGACATTTTGCTGGGACCGGCTCCGACGATCAATGAAGGAACATCAGCAAACCAAGCACAAAGGCGGCTGTTCCTGCCTCAAGAGGTCTGTCAGCTTCCAGACGATCAATTTTTGATGTTCGCGGACAAGGGATCGAAAGCGGTTATCCGGGGTTACCGGCTGCCCTATTGGGAAATTCCTGAATTTCAGGGCAAATACAGCCCCGACCCTTACCATCTGAAGTCCAAACCTAAGGTGTCACCGTGACACGGGTGTAGGACCGATGTAAGCGCCGACCGCGCGGGGATGGCATCGCTCGTCCGCCTCGCTTCAAAGTTGGAACTATTTAGTTCCGCGCGGGCGAGCGGAAACACCCCTGCCCTAGCGCAGGATAAAACATCGCCCACATGCGGGTATTTTGAAATGAGACGAAAATGTTTCGCAACGAATCAAGCGCAATGGTGTTAAATGGACTCATCGGTAGGCGGCTCCTGAATGTCAGGGAGGCAGCCCAATATCTCGGCATCGAAGTGGACACTCTCTACAAGAAAGCCAGGTTGCGGGAGATTCCCTGCGTCAAGGTTGGTCGGTCGTTGCGGTTCGATGTGAAGGCGCTGGATCGCTTCATCGAACAGCACACAATCGAAACCATTTGACTGAAAGGAGAAGCCCTTAGATGTCCATTCACAGAAAGTGCGATGGTGTTTTTGAAGTCCGCTGGCGGGAAGGAGGACGCAATAAAAGCCTGCGGGTCCATGGAAGTTACGAACTGGCGCGCAAGATTGAGCGCAAGAAAATGTCGGTGCGCGATGAAAACCGGCATCTCGACATTAAACGAGAGGTTAACTTCAAGATGACGGATTTGATTGACCGTTACTGGGCGCATTACGGGGCGAAAAAGCTTTCCGCGAGCCGGGAGAAGAGCGTACTCGACGGCATTCGCGCTGAGCTTGGCCGCTCATTCGTGCGCGAGGTTGACGGCTCGGCTGTCGGGCGTTGGTACGGAAACCTCACTGCTGTCCGCGAACTGGCTGCCGGTACGGCGGTGCGGCATTTCAATGTCATGCACCACATGATGGAGAAGGCGTCGACGATCTGGGCGCAGGACACCGGCATCGACCGGAATCCCGCCGATCTCGTGGAAGTGAGCCGGCCTGACGATCAGAGGGATCGCTACCTCTCTCAGGACGAACTGCGCTCGCTGAAATGCGCACTGGATGAAAAGAGGTACCGCAAAGGTACGCGAACCCTTAACAAGACGTTCAACCGTTTGAGGCTGATTGTGCTTATCGCCGTCACGACCGGCATGCGGTCCTCGGAGATTTTCGGCCTTCGATGGTCAGATGTGATGTATGGTGAGGGGCTGCTGGCTGTTAGGGCGAAGCTAAAGGGCGGCAAGATGCGTTACGTCCCGATGCCTCCTGAACTGGCTAGCGAACTGAAGCGGTATTCCGAGGCGGTCGCCAATGACAATCTACGCGTCGTTGCAATCAATGATAGTGATCGGATTTTTCCGCCGGAACCAGGTGCGACAAGCGGGCGGCAGCGCGTGGAAGGAAGCTTTGAAGATCTGCTCGAACGGGCAGGAATTGAAGACTTCCGGTTTCACGATCTGCGTCACACTTTTGCATCGTGGTACATGATGAACGGCGGCGATCTTTATGAGCTTGCAAAAATCCTCGGCCACTCGAACATCAAGATGACTGAACGCTATGCCAAGCTGGCGCGGCAGCACATCGCCAGAACCGGCAGCACGGCGCGGGAAATCTGGAAACTGATGGAACAACAACCGATTTGCGAACAAAGCGAACCTGGATCGGCCATGTTCGCGTATAGTTCGCGCGTCTGAAATCTCAACTCTTTGGCTGCTGCTAAGTGCTTTGTTTTGTGGTGGCCAGGGACGGAATCGAACCGCCGACGCCAGCCTTTTCAGGGCTGCGCTCTACCAACTGAGCTACCTGGCCAACTGATTGATTTCCAACGCGAGCTGCGGTGGGATCAGTGAGGAAAGATTGTCTGCCCGCTGAACTCGATTGATTATAGCAATCGTTCGGCTTTCCCTCAAATTCACCTAAAAAATCTGCTCAAAAAATGTTGCTAGAGAACGGCCAGTCGCGAACAGGACCTCCTCAACTCCTCTGATTCCCGATCTTCCCCAGTCTTATGAGAATCCGGCGCACTTTTTTGGGCGAGATTGATAATCGCGTGGCCACCCGCGAGATCTTTTTTCCTTCTTTTTCCCACACCCTTGGGATCACCAGTTCTGCGAATTGTTCGGTCATTTGTTGGAAGGTTTTTTCGCCTGTCATGCCTTGTGACCACGAGCGCAATAACGGATCAATATTGCCCTTGGGAACGACCTTTTGCTTCAGCAATTGGAGTTCTTCCCAGAGTTCGTCATAGTCAACGGTTTTCAGGAACGAAATGGCCGTGTCGCAACAGTGTTTGGCGTCTTCCATGTCGTTGGAGCTGGATGCGATGAGTCCGCGCCAGATATAAGCTCGCGCCAGCAGCCGCTGGTTCTGCGTATGGCGCGCCGCTTCTACCGCATCGCGGGCATAATCGCGAGCCGCCTGGATGTGGTCCCAGGAATTCGCGCTGCCCTCGATTTCCTCTTCCAGCTTGGCGTTTTCGATGGAACATTGCAGCAAGCGCGAGCGGGCCATCAGGATCGAATCGCCTTCCTCTTTTCCTATCGAGTAAGCTATGGCTGCCTGGGCGGCGGCATTGTCCAGGTCGCCGACATCGCGATGGAGCAGGCCGCGGTTTTCATAAATGCTGCCAATACCATGATGGTGGTTATGGTGCCGATAGATTTTCTCGGCTTGTTCAAGATTGGCAAAAGCATCGGCGCGAAGCTCTTCGAATTGCTCCCAATGACTCTGCTTCCTGCTGCCGCTTGCGGATACGGCGCCCGACTTCCGCCGCTTCGCGCTATCTGCGTCGATTTGCCTGCTGATCTCTACGGCCGCCAGGCGCTGCACATAGGCCACGTTGGTCAGCGAGCGGGCCAGATTGCGATGCTGCGGGTTACGCTTCTTGTAATGTTCAATGGCTTTCGAAAAGAATTTCAGTGCATCGTTGTAGCGGCCCTGGCGGCGAATCATGCGGCCATGCGCCGAATAAATGTTGCCTAGCGTAATATCGTCATCCGTATCCCGCAAGACCTGCTCGGCTTTTTCAAGAATGCGGCTCGCTTCCCGCCGGTTCCCTTTTTGGAAATGAAGCCAGCTTTCCAGGACGCGCATCACTGCCGCCATCCGTTCGAATCCCAGACTCCCGGCCAGTTCCCTGCCCAACACCGTTTGTTTCAGGGCGACGTCATACTCTCCCTTCTTGCGATGGCAACGGCCATTCCAGAAATGGGCGATGGCCACAAGTTCTTTGTCCTCGATTTCGTTCTCCATCGAAAGCACAAGATCGAAATGAACAAGGGCCTTCCCCGGCTCGTCGCGCAAAAGATCATACAGTCCTTCCGCCATGCGCAGTCGCAGATAGTCGCCAACCGGCAATTTGCTCCTCGCCGACGCAGGAAAGCGCTCCAGCAACTCCTGCAGCAACTTGGGATCGCGATATCCGATGTCAATCCATTGCGCTACACAGCTCACGAAGCCGGCAGCATTGGGCTGCGCCGGATTCAGCGACAGAAAAAGCTGGGCATTGGCATTCAGCAGGGCGATGCCATCGCTCACTTGGCGAGCGACCAGGTGTTCTCTCAAGCCCCGAAGCAGCGAGTCAGGTATGTCGGAAATCTTTTTCGTGCGCGGAGAGGTAACCACTGTGGACTCATCATAACCTTCGATTTAGCGAATCACAAGAAACCGGGTGGATCAAAGGTTGCCTGTATTCCTCCGATAGTGCGGCTCGGCCAACTCGTCCGAATCGGACTACCTCATTTGATGCCAGCGCAGAAACCACGTCTAATCACTTGGCAGCATCCCTGCGTTGTAACACCATGGAACCGGAGAAATAGAGTCATGCATCAACTGAGCCATACCCAGCTTGAAAGAAACTGGAAGACCGATCCTCGCTGGCAAGGAATTACCCGTCCATATTCGGCGCAAGACGTAGTTCGTTTGCGCGGCACGATTCATATTGAATACAGCCTGGCCCGGCTCGGCGCAGAGCGGCTGTGGGACCTTTTGCATAGTGAATCTTATGTAGCCGCACTGGGCGCCTTGACCGGCAATCAGGCAGTGCAGCAGGTACAAGCAGGTCTCAAGGCTATTTACCTCAGTGGTTGGCAAGTTGCCGGCGACGCCAATCTTGCAGGCCAGATGTATCCCGACCAGAGCCTGTATCCGGCCAACAGCGTGCCCATGGTTGTCCGCGCCATCAATAATGCTTTCATCCGTGCCGACCAGGTACATCACTCTGAGGGCAAAAACGGGATTCACTGGTTTGCTCCGATCGTTGCGGATGCGGAGGCGGGATTCGGCGGATGCCTCAACGCCTTCGAATTGATGAAGAGCATGATCGAGGCGGGCGCAGCGGGAGTCCATTTTGAAGACCAGTTGGCTTCGGCCAAGAAGTGCGGTCACATGGGTGGCAAGGTGCTGGTGCCGGCCCACGAGTTTGTCAATAAATTGGTCGCAGCGCGACTGGCGGCAGATATTTGCGGCGTCCCAACCCTCCTGATCGCCCGCACCGATGCCAATAGCGCCAAGCTTCTCACCAGCGATAGCGATATTCGCGATGTCGATTTCCTCACTGGCGAACGCACCGCCGATGCCTTCCTGGGTTTCAAAGGCGGACTCCAAGCGGCGATCGCGCGTGGCCTGATCTACGCGCCTTATGCCGATATGATCTGGTGCGAGACTTCCGAGCCCGACATCGAAGAGGCCAGGCAATTCGCTGAGGCCATTCATGAACGCTTCCCCGGAAAGTTGCTGGCCTACAATTGTTCGCCATCCTTCCACTGGAAGAGGAAGCTGGATGATTCCGCCATCGCACGTTTCCAGCGTGAACTCAGCGCCATGGGATACAAGTTCCAATTCGTAACCCTGGCTGGATTCCATGCCCTGAACTTCAGCATGTTCGAACTGGCCCGTCATTACGCCACCGACGGCATGGCAGCCTACGCCCGCTTACAGGAAAAGGAGTTTTTGAGCGCCGAATCCGCCGGTTACACCGCGGTACGGCACCAGCGATTCGTCGGGACTGGCTACTTCGACGACATCGCCCAAACCATTGCCAATGGAGCTTCCTCTACGGTTGCTCTGGCAGGTTCAACAGAAACGGAGCAGTTCTTCTTCGAAGAGAGACCAGCAGTTTAATGACGCAGAGGGCAGCAACCTTGCCTCTATTCGGCCTTCCCGTTGAAAAAACGGGAAGGCCTTTTTTCTGTAAATCAGAATCGCTTAGTTAACCGGCGTGCATGGGAACGGGCAGTTGGAAACAACCTGGGTGTGGCAAGCAGCGTTGTGTGTGGCCATGACGGCTTTGCTGTCTGTACCCGTAAGTTTTTTGAGCGCTTCCTGATTGAGTACTAATTTGTTCAACTTTTTCGTGTTTTCCATTTTGGGATCTCCTTGCAAAATGCGCCACGCATTATATCAACAAACCTGTGGGCCGCAGAGTACGCGTAGGGAGCCACAACCAAAAACCATTTAGCCGCGAATGCACGCGAATAAACACGAATTAAATAGCAGGGCAAAGTTAGTACGCAAAGCGAGGAGCACAAGGTAAAAATGGAGCAGGCTTTACCTGCCCCTAATGGGATTGATGATTAGAGAGAAGAATCAACAAATCGTCCAACTCATACGCGCGCCCCAGCCTCACAAACTGGCTTCCAATTCGTGTTCAGTCGCGTGTATTCGTGGCTAAACAGGTTTCAACACTAACCATGCCCACGATGCTGTTTCCCTTTAGCCGAACACGCCGAGCGGGCTGAATGCTGAGTGCTGATCGCTATTAATGTTTCGTTACGCCCCCACCTGAATTCGCCGAGGATGCGCCAGCCGAACTCACCGAGGCTCCCGATCCGCCGGAGCTGTGGCTTGCTGAAGAGGCCGAAGACGATCCTCCGCTGTTGCCGCCTCCGCTGTAACTGCCGCCGGAAGATCCGTGTGAGACTGAGCTACCACCCGAATAAGAAGAACTCGAATTCCCACTTCCGGAAGAATGCACGCTTCCAGAGGAATGAGTGTTTCCCGAAGAATTTGCCGAAGAATTGAAACCTCCTGAAGAACGCGAACCACCCGCTGAGTTACCGGTATCTGCGGGCATAGGACGTGGAGAATTGTGCGACGCTCTTACCTGATTCGGAGACCCCGCCGTTCCAGACCCATCTTGTTCCGGGGGGCCAATCTTTGCCGGCGGGTGATTCGCTGTCGTTCCTGGAGACCCGTCAGTTTCCGGCGGCCCAATCTTTGCCGGTCCAGGATTATTTGCCGGAGGCTTGCCTGTAGGTTTCTCATCGTCGTTGTCTACGTAGGTCTGGCCATCCCCTCTGCCACAGCCTCCTGTGTTCTGACTTGGCCGGACAACCACATCTTCGGCTGTAAATATTGTTGGTTGTTGATTGCAGCCGCGCAGCTCGAGACCGCGGCTGTACTTTAGCTGGTTCATCGCTTCTTTTTGCTGTTCCTTGAGATCGCGGCACAAATCGGATTTCTTGCCGTATGCTGTGCGGCATTCATTTAGATCGTTTTGTTGTTGCAGTTTGAGGGTGCTGATCTGGCGCTCAAATGAACTCTTCACTTGTGAGCAGCGAAAATCAAAGCCTCTTCTGCGCTGAGCAGAGAGGCTTCCGGGCAGCAACACCATAAGGAGGAAAACGGACAGGACCGAAGGGCCAACCCAATGTCGATTCATGCGAACCACCTCCGCACGATAGTAGATCAAATTCCAGGCAAATCCCGGCATATAGATTTATGAATTGTTTATGAAGTTTTGTTGCGACCATTTAGGCCACAGCCCGCCAAAGAGCTAGAGAAATCAATTTCCGGCTAGCAGCTAGCAGCCAGTAGCTAGAAGCCAAATTGGTCAAGCGGGCTGAAACGCTGCGGGCTTCCGTGCAAATTAGAAATTAGAAATTGGAAATTAGAAATTTCAAATTCCCCCATAGTTCACGCCCTTAATCCCCAGGAACTGTGCTCCGTCTCCCAACTCCTCTTCAATGCGCAAAAGCTGGTTATATTTTGCAATGCGGTCCGTTCGTGATGCGGAACCTGTCTTGATTTGACCCGCGCCGGTAGCCACGGCCAGATCGGCAATGAAGGTGTCTTCGGTCTCTCCCGAGCGATGAGAAATCACGGAGGTATAGCCATTGCGCCGCGCGAGCGCTATCGCATCCAGTGTCTCGCTGACTGTGCCGATCTGGTTGACTTTAATCAGAATGGAATTGCCCGCTCCCTGGTCAATGCCTTGCTGGAGCCTTTCCGTATTGGTCACAAACAGATCATCACCTACAAGTTGGATTTCTGCTCCCAATTGTTTTGTAAGATGTTTCCAGCCTTCCCAATCATCCTCGGCCAGACCATCTTCGATGGACACAATGGGATATTGCCTGACCCAATCAGACCAGAAGCGAACCATCTCCTCGGAAGACTTTACCGACTTGTCAGATTTCTTGAAGACATACTTGGCCTTAGCTTTGTCGAAAAACTCGCTGCTGGCGGGATCAAGCGCAATCGCAATCTCTTCCCCAGCTTTGTAACCGGCCTGCGCAATCGCTTCGAGAATCAATTCAATGGCCTCCACATTGGCTTTGAGCGAAGGCGCGAAGCCACCTTCATCGCCCACAGCCGTGTTGTAACCACGTTTTTTCAGCACCGCCTTGAGCGTGTGGAATACCTCTGCGCCCCATCGCAAGGCCTCGGAAAAGCTTTCAGCGCCGACCGGCATTACCATAAACTCCTGAAAGTCTACGTTGCTGTCGGCATGTGCTCCTCCATTGATGATATTCATCATGGGAGTCGGTAAGATGGAGGCATTGACTCCGCCCAGGTACCGGTAGAGCGGCAGTTTCATCGAAGCAGCCGCCGCCCGCGCGCAAGCCATGGAGACTGCCAGAATGGCATTTGCGCCCAGGTTCGATTTGTTGGGACTCCCATCAAGTTCCAGCAAGGCCTGATCAATCTCGCGCTGTGAGGAAGCATCCATGCCGGTTAGCGCCTTCTCAATCGCGTCGTTCACATTTTGGACTGCCTGCATCACCCCTTTGCCGGAATAACGCTGTTGATCGCCATCGCGAAGCTCCACTGCTTCGTGTTCGCCGGTAGATGCCCCGCTCGGAACAGCCGCCCTTCCCATGGAGCCATCCCCCAAAGACACATCGGCCTCGACCGTAGGATTGCCGCGTGAATCAAGAATTTCTCGAGCATGAATTTCAGCAATGGCGGTGTTCATCGATTCTCCAGACGTTGTATTGAGAACGAAAATTATAAATGCACTCGGCATCACTGGCACTCAGCAGTCAGCAATTGGCATTCAGCCCACAAACCGCTTGGGCTACGGAATACATTATCGTCGGCATGTTTAGGGCTTGGTCGCTAAAACTCAGTTGACTGCTTCTGATTCGTGTTCATTCGCGTGGATTCAAGGTGTTTAAAATCAATGACTGTTCCAAAACCGATCACCCGATCTCCCGATCACGCGCGATCACCCGATTGCATGTCCGTTGAGAAACTCGCCAGGAAGTTAGCTTTTCAATGGACCACGCCCTCAGTGTGGTTAAGCGGCTAATTGCTCCCTGCTGAGTGCTTCTGTTATGTTTGCATCCCAGGAGAAAAAACGACCCAATGACAATTCCCTCGCAGCCCAATATTCGCTTGATTAACATGGCCGACTATCGAGAAGGTTACGCCAACTCTGTGCAGGTACGGGTCAGCGTATGGGATTTCCTGCTGGTGTTTGGCCGGCTGCAGCAGCAAACCAGCTCTGAAGTTGAGGTGCATAATTTTCAGGGAATCTATTTCAGCCCGCAGCAAGCCAAGGCCCTGATGACCATTCTGGAGCAAAACGTAATCCAATACGAGAAAACCTTTGGAGAGATCAAACTCGATCCCAACATGACCCCGACCGGCCCCATCAACTGACAAACCCGTACAGAATGACCAGCAATTCTAAATTGGGGAAAAGGGGCGCTGCCTTTCCGATCACCCGATCACCCGATCACCCGATCACCCGATCTGCAACCCGATTTCAGATCTTCTCCCTCATCTTTATAGCCATTCTGATTCTTCACGCTCCATTGTTACGGCTCCCGTTTTTCTGGGATGAGGCCGGCTTCTATGTTCCTGCGGCTCACGATCTAGCTACTCTCCATACCGTTATTCCCGCTACCACGCTGGATACTGGCCATCCTCCGTTGCCTGCAGCTTATCTGGCCCTATGGCTCTCCCTCAGCGGATGGAAGCCTGCCGTCGCCCGTATTGCCATGTTGCTGGTAGCGGCATTTGCGTTGAGCAATGTGTTTTTGCTCGCCCGGCGCATCGCCAATCTTCCAGTGGCCCTGGCATCGACCATTGCCACTGCTTTGTATCCGGTCTTCTTCGTTCAAAGCTCCATGACTCATGCCGACCTCTCAGCCGCTGCGTTTACGCTCTGGGGCATTCGTCTCAGCGTTGAACGGCGCCTCAGCCTGAGCCAGTTAGCTTTCTCCTTGGCTGTACTCAGCAAAGAGACGGCAGTAATCACGCCTATTGCAGTCGCTCTTTGGGAAGTATTCTTGGCGCCGGAAAGAGATGCCGCGCGATTCCGCCGCGCAGTCATTTGCCTCATCCCCGTGATTCCATTTCTGCTGTGGCTCTCCTACCATCACCACGCAACCGGACGATTCTTCGGCGATGCCACCTATTATCAATACAACGTCGGTAACGTCCTCAGTCCGCTTCGGTTCATTCTGGCGTTCGCCATCCGTATATGGCAGCTTCTGGGCTCGATGGGCATGATGGCCCTGACCGCAGCCACCATTGCCGCTATGTGGTTCCCTGCCCTAAAAGATCCCCAAGATGACCGGCTCGAACTTCCTCGCATCGCGGTGCCCATTCAATTGCAGTTCGCCCTGATCATGCTCGCGCACTTGCTTGCGTTCTCGTTGGTCGGTGGGGCCTTGCTGAGCCGCTATTTGCTTCCTGCTTTTCCCCTGGTCATCATCATTGGCATGTCAACGTTGCGGAGACGTATCTCCCGATGGGAATGGCCTGCCGCCCTGGTTGTTATCTTTTTTGTGTTGTCGCTCTTTTTTGACCCGCCCTACAAGTTCGCGCCCGAAGACAACCTGACCTATAAGGATTTCGTGGAGCTTCATGCCCAGGCGGCACATTTTCTACTTCAGCATGAAGCGACATCCACAGTGCTCACCGCTTGGCCCGCCGTCGACGAACTAGCTCATCCCTACTTGGGGTACGTCACCGGTCCCTTTTCCACGGTAGCCGTCAAAAATTTTACGGTCGAGGAACTCATCAAGGCGCGCCGTATGCGAAACCACTATCAAGTTGCCTACCTGTTTTCCACCAAATACGACCGCCCCGCATGGTTTAATTCGCATTTCTGGACGACGCTGAACCGCCGTTATTTCGACGATCACACCGATGTTGATCCCGAAACCGCAGCCGAATTTCTCGGCGGCAGTATCGTCTTCCTCGCCCGCCGCAAGGCCGAATGGGTCGCGATTGTCGAGCTCGAACCACCCGCCACCAGCGTTAGGAATACATTGCCAAAACTGCCATAACTGCCAGAATTGCCAAAATTTGGCTTGGACTTTTAATAGCTAACAAGCTAATGGGCAATAGCTGCCTTTCTAAATATTGCTTAACAATAGAAACCTTCTGCTTTTCCGCACAAATCAGCCACCACAATTTACGAAAATTTAACAACCCATCGCAGCCCTTCTGTAATCTTGAAGCTTGCAACAAAATGTGACAAAACAGCAGTATCCCAAGATTTGCAGAATTCTGGAATTATTAAGGGAAATACCGATTGCGCTGCTTAGGGATTAGTTCTATGTTCATTGGGATTACATTATTATGTAGTCAACTTGGCGCAAGAAAACTGTTCAGGGATCGTTCATTTGTTTTGAGAAATACCCGGCCCCGGTTACCCAATATTTATAAAGCTTAGGAGAGATGGCCATGTTAGCTGTGCCTAAAAATTGGAAGACTTTGCTTCGCGGACTGGTTCTTGTCGCAATCGCATGTTCAGCGTTGGCTGCAGCAGCACAGGGACGGAAGGCGACCAACCACGACTTGCCAGACAGCCAGATCAGCAAGGGCATTCAAACCGTCCGGTCTGAGGTCCATCATGATACCTCGTTGCCGTTGCGCGATATGATCCGCGTCAACCAGGACGGGATTCCTTTGGAATCGCGAGAAGTCAAAGAGGCCGAACCGGTGCGGTCGATTCCTCTTGCTTCCGGAATGAAGCCGGAAAACGAGCCAGATACGGCATTACAGACCACAACCCTCCAGGCTCCTTTGCAGTTCGCTCCAACCGCGGGTCTTGCTTTCGACGGCCTGGGAAACTCCTCTCTTGGATATTTCGTCCATGCAGCGCCGCCTGATACCAACGGCGCCGTTGGTCTTACCCAATATGTCCAGATTCTCAACACCTCTTTCGCTGTTTTTGATAAATCCAACGGCGTGATGATTGCCGGTCCAACCCTGATCAATGCGCTGTGGGCAGGATTTGGTGGAGGCTGCCAAAACAACAACGATGGCGATCCCATTGTGCTTTATGACAAGCTGGCTAATCGCTGGGTGTTCAGCCAGTTCGTAGTCCGCGGGGCAAACGGAACTACAATACCCTTTCTTCAATGCGTTGCAGTTTCGACAACGGCGGATGCCATGGGCGCCTATAACCGCTATTCTTTTACCTATTCCAACTTTGATGACTACCCGAAAATGGGCGTTTGGCCGGATGCCTACTACACTACCTTCAACATGTTCGGCCCGAGTACTTTCGTTGGCGCCGATGCCTGCGCCTATGATCGCAACGCCATGCTCGCCGGCACGGCTGCGACCCAGGTATGTTTCCAGCAAGGCACCAGCATAGGTGGGCTTCTGCCTTCCGATGTCGATGGCGCGACTCCTCCGCCTAACGGCTCTCCGAATTTCATGGTGTTTTTCGACAACAACCTTGAGCTGTTCAAATTCCATGTCGATTTTGTCACACCAGCAAATTCCACCTTCACTGGACCCACAGCCATCGGGGTGTCGCCGTTTGCCGTTCTTTGCGCAAGCGGACAATCAATCTCGTCCTGCGTCCCCCAACCAAACACGACCCAGAAACTGGATCCGCTCTCAGACCGACTGATGTACCGCCTTGCCTATCGCAACTTCGGCGATCACGAATCATTGGTAGTGAATCACTCGGTAACGGCGGGTTCCAGCGGAGGCGTCCGCTGGTATGAGCTGCAGAACCCTAACGGAGCTGTCACGTTGGCCCAACAAAGCACCTTCGCTCCCGACGCCAACTTCCGCTGGATGGGCAGCATTGCCATGGATAAAGCAGGAGACATGGCGATGGGCTACAGCGTTAGTAGCAGTTCGCTCTTCCCTTCCATTGCGGTTACCGGAAGAGCCGCCTCTGATCCGGCCAACACCATGCAGACCGAGACCACGGTGATTACAGGTTCCGGATCGCAGACCAGTTCGACCCGCGCTTTGTCTCGATGGGGCGACTACAGCGCCATGCAGGTTGACCCTGCTGATGATTGCACCTTCTGGTTCACCAGCGAGTACATGAAGACCACCAACGTCTTCAATTGGAACACCCGAATTGCCTCCTTCAAGTTTCCCAACTGTGTTAGCACTCCGATGCAGGATTATTCGCTTTCCGCCACATCCGGAAGCCTGACACTCGCGCAGGGAGGCATGGCCAACTCCAATATCACCATCAATAAACTTAATGGTTTCAGCGGCCCTGTAACCTTTACAGCTTCGGGCCTGCCCGCTGGCGTAACAGCAGGGTTCAGCCCTACCAGCAGCAGTTCAGTAACGACGCTGACGTTGACCGCCAGTGGTCCGGTGAGCGCTGGGATTTCCACCGTAACCGTTACTGGAACTGCGGGAAACCTGAACCACGTCTCCCAGATCAATGTAGCCACCGGCCTGGGGTTTGTCCCTGTTACGCCCTGCCGTATTGCTGATACCCGGAATGCGAATGGGTCATTTGGCGGACCTTTTGTGAGTGGAGGGTTCACCCGGGGGTTCTCCGTTCCCGCCAGCGCCTGCAGCATTCCGTCAACCGCTCAGGCGTTCTCGCTCAACGTTACTGTTGTTCCCCATGGCTCGCTTGGATTCGTGACCATGTTCCCCTGCGGAGAGCCTTTGCCTCTCAGCTCAACTCTCAATTCCATCGATGGCCGAGTCAAGGCAGGCGCTGCCATCATTCCAACCGGCATCAGCGGAGGCGTTTGTGCTTTTGCCTCCAACGACACGGATATCGTCCTCGACATTAACGGTTACTTCGTGTCGCCAACAGTCAATGCTTCCGCCCTGCAGTTCTTCCCGGTGACTCCATGCCGCTTGGTAGATACTCGCAATGCGCCCGCACCTTTGGGAGGGCCATCGCTGGTCGCCAACGCCATCCGAACCTTCCCGATTCGTTCAAGCCCTTGCAGTGTTCCTGCAGTAGCACAGGCCTACTCCCTCAATTACACCTCAGTGCCCAACGGACCGCTGGGCTTCCTGACGACTTGGCCCGCAGATCAATCGCAACCTTTGGTCTCCACTCTCAACTCGCCTACCGGAGTAGTGACCGCCAATGCCGCTATTGTTCCGGCTGCGGCCAACGGTGATGTCTCAGTTTTTGTCACCAACAACTCCGATTTGGTTATCGATATCGACGGTTATTTCGCGCCGGCTGCGGCGGGAGGATTGTCGCTGTACTCTCTGAACCCCTGCCGAGTTCTGGATACCCGCAATCCTCCGGGCTCTCCGCCATTCAATGGCAAAATTGACGTAAATGTTGTAAACAGCGGATGCGGCGCCTCGGCCACCGCCCAGGCTTTCGTGTTGAATGGGACCGTCGTGCCGCCCGCAGGACTAGGTTTCCTGACCTTGTGGCCGCAAGGCGCGCCCCAACCCCTGGCTTCTACATTGAATGCCGTTGATGGCGCAGTTACGTCGAATCTGGCGATTGTCCCAACGACCAATGGTCAAATCAGCGCATTCGGCTCCAACCCCACGCATTTGGTGTTGGATATTTCAGGATTTTTCGCGCCGTAAGTGAAGGGGATGATCGAATTCATCAATTGAAAAAGCCCTGAACCTTGGAATAGGACTGTGGCGATTGGCGGTGCTTGCCTTCATCAACGCAGCGAATCAGCGAGGGGCCTCGCTGATTCGCCAGGATCTTCAAGTCTTGTATAGCAATATTGGGAGAAACATCGGAGAGCTTCGCAGCTATTGGCCACGTGATTGAATCTGATTGCGACAGATACCAAATCACACGACTCAAACGAACGCTCGCTCGTACAACGCTTCCACTCTTGGTCTTGGGAGCCGAGGCTGCTAATCGCTTAAATGCTTGCCATCCTTCGGGCTTAAGCGCGTTGCGCGCCTCCCGTTCCGAAGGGGTAAAATTGGATTCTTCCGGATCCTCGGCAGATGAGGGGCCGAAACAACGATCATGCCCTGTATCCGCGCTTCGTATTTGTTCTTCAAACGTACGGCCGGTTGCAAAAAAGCTCGTAGCTACGATCCTGACCCAATGCTTATAAGTCGGACCTCGTTGAGCAAGCATGTCGATCAACATGCCGGGAGAACTCTGGTTGTGCGCGGGATTTCGTTTCATCGAGACAATCAGGGCCAAAAAAGCCCTGAGCGTGCGCACGTTGCCTTCCCATTCAAAGTCCTTGGCAAACAATTGTTTGAGTGTATCGGAGGTAAGCGGCGGCGGCTCACCATCTCGCCGCTCCCTGGACCGGTCTCTGGATCGCTCCCATAGCTGTTTCCAAATTGATCTTGCGATTGCAGGAAAATCGCAAGCCCGGTCCTTGAGCGGAGGAACCATCAAAACGCGGTCCTCAAAGCGATACATGAAGTCTTCGCGCAAGCGGTCGTCATGCAACAGTTTGTCGAGCGGAGAGTTCGTGGAAAAGATCAGCCACACTCCGGTTTCTTCGTTCTTGATGCCGCCAACTTTTCTGTAAACCGCTGTCTTTCCGGCAGCCGTCGACATGACGCGCAAGAGACTCTCCTGGACCATGCGTGGCGCAGATTCAAAGTCATCGACAAAAAGAGCACCGTTCGTAAATAGCTGCATCAAGCCAGGATAAGCAACGCCTCTTTGCGCTCGGTCTTTAGCCAAACCAATGAGTTCAGTGAGAGCCATGCCCGGCTCCATGTTGAGCCATGCCCCGCTCAAGGGGTGTATACCACCATGTTCATTGGTTGGAATCTTAGCGCGATCGCTGATTTCAAAAAGCGATTGTGCTACTTCCTCTTTGCCTACGCCGGATCCCCCGAATATCAAGACCGAGTATCCTGGTCCAGTCGGCTCATTTGCGATACGAGAGATTTCTTCCCGGATGAGATGCATCTCATTGCTAAGCCCTTTCAAGCGAGGAAATAATTCCAGCAATTGGAGCCGCTCGCGGACGACGTTTTGCTCAAATGCATCCCAGGTAAGAGCGATTACACGATCAGTAGCCAGACGCCGGTGTTGATAGTCTGTAGTGTTGGTGAGAAGCCAGAAATACCCGCAGTCTGCCATTAACAGGGCGGTATGATCGTCCATGCCATCGAGATACCGGTCTACACTTGCCTTTGTGCCTGCCAGCACAAAGGGCTCGCCCATCCAGACTGCTCGTTTAGCCCATTGGGAATCACACGATTCCACGAAGTCGATGGTTGGATATAAGGCTTTGAGCCGGGACTTCCATTCCTCGATCTTGATCCCGGGGATATTGCTCTTGTTTAACTCGAAAAATAACAACCTCACGGATATAGCTCTTCTTCCAGAGACCGCCAGCATCCAGCGACAGCCTCGATCAAAGCAATGTCACCTTTTGTCTTTAGCGAAACAACCCTGCGGTCTCTTCGGGGTTCCTCTTGCAAAAAATGATCAACCTCTTTAAGACCAGTGCGAACGCTCCATAGAATGACCCAAGCAGGCGTTCCCGGTTGTGATAATTCCCATTGTCTCAACGAACGCAGGAAGTCCTCGCCTCGAAAGGAGTGGCTGTCAAAGAACAGATCGAGAATCACAATCTGCGGCTGATGTTGCACCGATTTTTCTGGCACGTTCAGATCAGCGGAATCAAAACGCTCGATCCTCGGATTAGAGTCCCATTCAATGGTTCTATTCCAATAGAGCTTCAATTCAGACTCATGTAAGTTGCCAAGTTTCTGTTTGGCAACAGTCACGACGGCCCGGGCCGCTCTTTTTGCATCGAGCGGAACATCTTCCACAATCCAGACAATCACCGGACGCCGCCTTGGGCCGCCCGCAACGGGAATGGCAGCCTTAATTCGATTCTCTTGTCGGTATCGATCGACTCCACTTTGGCCGAAACACCGTAAGCATAATGCAGGATGTCCCGGATCAGGGGCAATCCAAGGCCAACCGCTGCAAACTCCGGTTCAGTGATCCTGCCAGCCACTACATCACGCGCAGCCCCATTCAATGTTCCAGGTGAATGTATACAAAGCTCTCCCTGCTCAACGCCAATTGAAATGACCGGGGCTTTCAAATCATTGCTATCCACATGCTTCAGGCAGTTCAGGAACCACTCCTCAAGAATCACCACTGCGGCATAAGGAAACTTTTCCAGACGCCAGCCTGAGAGAACCCCTGGAATGAAGCGGACATAAGGAGGATCGGTCATCTTCATGGCCCGGAAAATATATCGGGCTCCATCGAACGCCTTGAGCACGATTTCGTGCAATCCCATAACCGATTTTTCTCCACGGATTTCGCGGAGCTGGTTCTCGGTAATCTCATTAATGTAGGGCGCGAGTTGGTCGCGAAAATGTGCACTGAGATCTTTGATCTCATCCTGGAGTTTTCCGAGAGGCCAGCCCTCGTGTTTGGCGCGCAACGACATGTCATGAAAGTTGTCGCCGAGGAACTTCGCAGCATCATGACGGTGGGCGCGGTTCAAATGAAGCAAAAGGACAAGATTGCGCTCTGCCTGCACGCGCTCAGCCTCAGCGCGCAATCGGGCTTCATCAGCCTCCAAGCGCTCTGATTTAGCACGGACATTTTCTTGTTCAGCCTGCAGCGCCATTGCCTGCGCCTTCACGCGGTCAGAGCGGGCCCGCACCTGCCGCAGATAAAGATAAAGGGTAAGCGTGCCTGTAGCCAGAAGAACCACCGCCAGAATTTCCCATGATTGTGAGCCATGCTCAAGAAGGCTGTAGGCCCAGTTTTGGCGAGCGTTGATGGTCCATTCCAGTTGCTTGCTTGCATTTCTAAGCCCTTCAACGTTGCCCTCTGCCATACGGCGCCAGACGATTTGTAGTTGCTCCAGGACCTGTTGGTTTTCTACCGCCATGGGCCACGCGCTCAAATCCGGATAAGCACGCCCCTGGTCGATAGCTTTCTGAACAGAGCGACCGAATGCCTGCGCCTCCGGATCGTTTCCCCGGTCGGATATCGTCCGAACCAGAATATCGATCCCATATCCCGGCCGGCTGGCGGGCAGATGGCCATGCTCGGCAAGCACCTCTGTAAATTCCAAGTCCGTCGCCAGAAAATCTGCCAGCGAAAAGGCCAACTCCGCATGCTTTGTGCCTCGCATGACTACCAGCTCGCTTCCGCCCTTGAAGGGAACTGGCGGTACCACCGCGCCTGCGTAGTCCCAGAAGCTACGGTTCTGCGGGTCACGCTTGGCAAAATCCTGGCGCCAGCGGTCGATGAAATGCGCCGGCTCAAGCGTTACCCGGTATCCACCGTTGACGAAGATACGAGAGACCTCCTCATGTGTCGATTCAGGGAACGCGATCAGACGCCGCGGCTCGCCCGGCCTTGGTTCTATTCGTCCGTTCTGAGCCAGAAAAATCGGGACTGCAAGAGCTTTGGTGCTTGTCAGGTCTACACGGGCGCCAGCCCATCCGCGAGCTTCGAAGGTGCCTCCGCCTGACCAAATCAAAGGAATATAGTCGTGTAACAAATTGAGCGTCAGCCCGGTGGGAAAAGCGATCGTATCGCCTGATGAGCCTTGATTACGCACGGATTCCACGACCGATTGCCAGCTTGAGGCATTTAATGCCAATTCCTCAGAATTCGAGGCCGCCGAAGGCAGTCTCTTCCAATAGAACAACATTCGAGCGTCGATCGCATAGGGCAATGCCGAGGCCGGCAAATCAAGCACATCTTTCCAGTTTGCACGGTCCCGGTCCCAGCCCGGTCTGGACATGGTAAGCCGCTTACTCGCAAAATGTGCCGCCCAGGTCGATCCGATCTCGGCAACATCCGGATCGTTTTCGGAGTGCTTCCCGGGATCAATCTCGCTCAATAGACCGAACGCCTCTCCCCAGGTGATGAAACGAACCCGGATCTTTACGTGCTTATCTCGGGCGAACCGCGCCAATGCATTCAAGGTTCGTCTCTGGCTGAATATCCAGGATGCATTGGGAACAGCAAATTCCGGGTTCCATGAAACCAGCTTCATCGCCAAAGGATCGATCGTGTTCAGAATGGTTAGCCCGGTCGGAGCGAACTCCGCATTAAATTTCTCAACTCTGGAGCGAATGTCCTCGCCTCGAGCCATTTCACTGGCTCCAATATTCTCAACAGGCATGAGCCAGACCGTTAGCTCGGGCAAAGATTGTGCTGAACACCCAGACGCAAGAAAAATCGAAATCAGTAAAGCTGCGAAATGCGTCTTTTGCATCATGGCATCCTCATCATTTGGAAAGCAGAGACCGGTTATGAATTCTAACGTAGATGGAAGCACGCTTGATGCCACCATAATCAATTGGACGGCCGATCGCTAAGGCTTCGTATTTTCATCACCCAAATATCATCAAGCAGCCCAAGCAGCATAGTACCAAAATGGGAATTTATTATTGAATTCTAATGATTTCTGCGACTTGATAGCCTCACCTTCGTTCTTCCTGTGAAAAACCTGGCTCTGCTTCAAAACCACTTGATGCATTCAAACAAATCCTCAGTAAGAGATCACTTTTTCAATGACTGCTCTAACTGAGACAAGTCCGGCGGCATATCATCACATTGCACAGCCTTTGACCCCAGCATAAGCCATAAGCAAAAGCGCGTATCCCTTTGGACTGAGAGAGGATAGCTGCGCTTGTAAATGGCATGCATCGTTATGAGGCGGGAGCGACAGGTGGTCAAATAAATGCTTTTCACTACATCGCGATGACAAGGGTCCAGAGAAACAAGAAACTCTGATTCTTGGGTTGCATAAGCTTTCAATTTCCCAAATAGGAAGGACCGCGATGGACTGCCTTGAAAACCGGCTGGCTGTTTCAACTCGATTTATTGTCTCAACTGTGAGTTTGATCGTATTAAGCCTGTCCTTATCTATTAGCGCGCGCGGATTGGGCGCCGCCCTGCACGAGACCGCAGCCAGGACACTGGCGACAGCCGCCAGTGGTTCCGTTGCCAATCAAGTGGTGCCCGGCCAGGCGTCCGCCGAAGCGATTGGCGCAACCTGGCTCGCGATACGCAGCCCCTATGCCGGAGATGCAAACCACAATAGCTATACGGTTTACGAATTCAGTACCTCGAGCAATGGTCCTTGGAGCCAGGTGTGTGGAAATGGGACGCCAGGAGATTCATATTGGCGCCGATGCGCTTTCGTCGGGTTGACCCCCGCATCCAGCTACTTCGTGCGAGTGACGTTTGTAGA
>DASZFK010000608.1:0-9542 GCA_035939855.1 Candidatus Angelobacter sp. | reverse complement strand
CTTCGAGCCTGATTCCGATGGCCCTCAAGGAACCGTGGAGTTGCACAAGAAAATCGAGGCCATGAAGCTGGCCTATGCCGATTTGTATCGTTTCAACGCCGACCAGCGCTTTGCAAAAGTTCCTGTCAAGGGCTTGCTCTCAAAAGAATACGCGTCACAGAGGGCTTCTTTGATCAATCCTGAGAAGGCAAACTGCGATTCCGGTGCGGGCCATCCCGTAACTGGTGACACTACATATCTGGCTGTTGTTGATAAAGAGGGCAACATTGCCTCGCTCATTCAAAGCAACTATTCCGGTTTCGGTTCGGGAGTTGTTGTAAACGGGATGGGCTTTGCTCTGCAGAATCGGGGTGCGCTTTTTGTCCTTGATCCCTCGCATCCCAACGCGCTCGCCCCTCGCAAGCGGCCCTTCCACACCATTATTCCAGCCTTCATGGAACACGGGGACTTGCATATAGGCTTTGGGATTATGGGCGGAGCCAATCAACCCCTGGCCCACGCGCAATTTGTATCCAACGTTGTAGATTATGGAATGAACATTCAGGCAGCTCTGGAAGCGCCTCGGTTCACAGTGGCCGGCAACAAAGTTACCTGCGAGATTGTGATTGAATCCCGGGTAAAACCCAATGTCTTGCAAGCCCTTCGAGATAAAGGGCACAACCTCAGGGTTCGCAAGGAGTATACTGCGCTCATGGGACGCGGACAGGCTGTTATTCACAATTCCAAGACGGGAATGAATTTCGGAGCATCCGATCCGCGCGCCGATGGGGCTGCTATTCCAGAACCCTTGCCTTGAATATTTGAAAGCTGGATGATTGAATATAGGTGATCGACGTCAGATCGAGCATCGATGGGTATTTTTTCATCGAAGTCATCATCGCATCCGAATTTATCTCCAGTGGTTGCTCATGGTACGAGCCGGTTAGAATCTGAGTAAGAGGGAGCAGCCTGGCATGGCGCTTGAACAATCCCCGTTGGGTACCATCTTGCTGGTGGAAGATAATCCTGCAGACGCCCTGCTCCTGATTCGGGCATTTGCCAAGGCAGGAGTACGCAACCCTGTGAATCATCTCCCGGAAGGAGAGACAGCCCAAGCTTTTCTCAACGGAACCGGACCGTATGCCGACCGGCAACTGCATCCCTTGCCTATTCTCATGATCCTCGATTTGAATCTGCCGGGAATATCAGGTCTGGAACTGCTGCGTTGGATAAGGACGCAACGGAGCCTTCGCCGCATTCCCGTTCTTGTGCTTACTTCTGAGAGAAACGACCGATTTATGGAAGCCGCTTATGCGGCCGGGGCCAACTCCTATCTTTTGAAATCATTCGACAGCGAAGAAATCGATCGGGTTGTCAACCTGATTACCGAATATTGGCTGGCCCTCAATGAATCTCCCCTCGTGCTAAATCGGGATCAAGGATCACTCGCGTGACACCTTCCAAGGCATGAGAGCTGAAGGTTGTATAAGCCGGTTGATCCAAGCTGACTGCCACTGCCTCTAAGCATGGTATCAAGCTGCCATAAGCGCTGCTTTGCGAATGTTGGATTGGTTGATAGGATGAGGTATTGAGACCTTTCGACCAAAAGACCGTTCAAGTATTGATTACGGCGCTCGTGTTTTGTCTCGGCCTGTTGTTCGTTTATTCTGCATGGCGCGCCCTGATCGCCTTTCTCTTTGCCATGTTTTTTGCGTACCTGTTGGAGGCTCCTGTCTCCCGGCTGCAAGTCTGGCTTCGAGGATCGCGCAATGCGGCGATTGCCATGGTTTATATGATTTTTTTCTCCCTCTTGGTCCTGGTATTTGTGCTCGCTGCTCCTCCGGTAGTACAGGAGGCACAGAAGCTCATACAACAAGCGCCTCAATTGATGGAAAACATTGATTCCGGCCAGCTTGCCCGTCAAGTAGGGCTCCAGCGCGGATGGAGTGGAGAAACCATAGAGCGAATCAACGGTTTTGTGAAGAACCACCGCCGGGAAATCATCAACACCGCCCAGACTTTAGTTGTGCGGGCAGCCAGGACTTTACAAAATATGTGGTGGCTTTTCCTGGCTCCCATACTTGCGGTTTTTTTCCTCAAGGATGGTCACCGCTTCGGCGAGATCATGGTCAATTCCGTCAACCCGCGCAACCGTAAGCTATTGGCTACAACTTTGGATGAAATGAATTCCATGCTGGCCCATTTTATTCGCGCGCAGCTTCTGATGTCGGCACTGGCGATTGTGGTCGTAACCGGAGTGATCTGGGCGATGCGTGTTCCCTATGCCCTGGCTTTAGGGCCGGCCGCCGGCGCCCTGGAGTTTGTACCGGTTGTGGGTCCATTTGTGGGAGGAGTGCTGATCTTGGGTGTTGCTTTTGTCTCTGGCTACACACACCTGCTTTGGGTACTGCTGTTTCTATTGCTTTGGCGGGGAATTCAGGACTACGTTACATCGCCCCGTGTTCTCGGAAGAACTCTTGAGTTACATCCTCTGGCCGTCCTGTTCGGCGTGCTGGCAGGCGGAGAAGTGGCTGGTGTCCTTGGAGTCTTCCTTTCGATTCCCGTACTGGCCAGCGTCAGAATTCTGTGGCACGCGTGGCAGCATTATCGCAATCTATCGTTAGCTCCGAGAGAGTGCTGAGGTTTCACAACATCTTTTTGGGAGAAGAACTTGGGAATTGCCGGAAAACGCGCGCTCTTCGTGTGCTGATAAAGATTCAATGTATGTGAAGACGAGTAACAGGGCATAGCCTGTCCTGAGATTTCGCCGAAGGAACTCTAAGTCTTGCCGATCGGTACCGTTCCAATTCGGCTTTAGCCGCTGCTGGTTTTGTCCTTCGTAGACTAGAGAACATGCGATCAACAAAACGGCCAATGGATACTTCAAAATCGAAATTGGGAACCAGCACAGTGCATCAGGCCATACCCTGGATATCTTTCCTGGTACTTTCATCAAACTAAGCCTATTCAATTGCGATCAATTTAACTTATAATCAAAAGCTATGACTGATATGAGCGGTATCCTCAACGCAATGAAACAAGAACGTGATCGTATTAACGCAGCCATCCAAGCTCTGGAAGGCGGGGGCGGAGGTCGCGGACGCCGCGGACCCCGTCCGGGTGCGGTGGGAAGACCCAAAGGTAGAGGCCGTCGCCGTCTCTCTGCCGCCGCAAGGCGCAGGATTTCAGAAGCCGCAAAAGCCCGCTGGGCCAGAGCAAAAAAAGCTGGCAGGAATTCGCTTTAATCTTGAAGCAAGGTTGGCGGTAGGCTGAGTTGCCAGTCTTGCAAACTGGAATTCCGTTTCCCAGACTAGCTTTTGCTGGTGGATCGATTGAGCCAACTGCGTTCGCAGAAGGCGAACAACATTTAATATTGATGTCGCTGGTTCCCGTTACGGAACCGGCGTCAATTGCTTCTGGAGTCTTCAATCTTCAGGATAAGACTGCTCATTTTGATCCATCCTTACATCTCGGCCATCACGTGACTAAGGGCCATCCGCCCACCGTCACTTGTGGACATGCTTCCGACGTACCAAACTATTAGCTTTATCTGGTACCTGCGTATGACGAACTCTGCCAGAACAGAGCGCAAGTACATTCGCTACGGTTGCGATCAGCGGCTGTGTGTCCGCTATCGCATTGAGGGGCACGATTTTGCCGTATACGGCCGCTGTATGGTGGTTGGAAAAGGCGGCCTTGGATCGCTCTTGCCCGCCGCAGAGTTGGAGATAGGGCAGGTTGTATCGGTTGAGATTGCCATTTCAAATCCCGCCCCACCCAGCACCCTCAAAGCCCAGGTAAAAAACCGTCATGGATCGAATTACGGCTTTCAGTTCCTGGAACCAGATAGCCGAACCGCGATGGTGCTCAGCCCATTGTTTCGTCCAGAAGCCGTCCAGGTCTTTCAAACGCCTTCTCATTAAACTCCATGCAAACGGTCAAAAAGCTAATTGGTGGTCGAACTGTGTAATACGGCCGCCTCTTCGATTGGTTCCACACTCTGAGAAATTGGCATCAGCAGCCGGTAAAGCCGCGTCACCAATGCATTGAGCAATGGGAAGTAGAGAGCGAAGAACAACGCCATGGCAAGGCTGAAATTCCTCTCGCTGAAAAACCGATCCAAAATGTTGTGCGGATAAGCGTAACTGCTGTGCAGCGCATACCCGCCGAATTCCAGCAGGCCCATAGGCAAGAGCCCATAAATATATTGCTGCCACCATGGTAGCTTGCGCAGCAGGATCGAGATCGGAACCATGTAAAGCACATAAACAGTTATGACCTGCCACCAGTAAACAAAGCGGGCAATTTCGAGCCATTGTCCAACTTGATTCATCAAGGAGCCAACGGCAAAGTAGGTGACGGCATAAGTGGCCCAATAAACGGCAGGAATCCGAAACTCTTCGCGCAAATGATCGATAAAAGGCATGGAATAACCGGGCATGAGCAGAAGCCTATTGCCAAAAAATTATATCTCACTCTCCAGCCGGGAAATCGAAAGACCCTGCACTCTATTCCCCCTCGGGAATGCCATCGAACTGTACTTCTAGAGCGAACACATTGATCCGGCGTACAGGACGGTGTCCGCTGCTTACGGAATGCGACAACTCATGCCGGGGTGTGCCATCTTAAACGGAAGCAGAGATCGCCTGGCCTGAGTTTTTTTGCTCCCCAATCAACGTGTGAGGTTTTGTAAATGGCAATACCTCTGTTCCATCACGAGTTGCCTGCAGCTAGACGCAAACGAGCGTTTGCCTGGAGCGTGTTCCTGCATGGGGCTGGCATCGTTTTGGTGGTGGGCGTCGTTCGCTGGATGCCTACTCCACGGGTCGAATATCGGGAGTCCAAAATCACTCCCTTGTTTGCGCCTCAGATGGAGGCGCAACAGGTTCAACCTCCGCCAGTAAAAAAAGTCACATTGCCTCCCCCCAAGGTATTGGCGAAGCTGGCTCCTCCCAAGATCATCGTGCCTCCTCCTGAGCCACCTCCGGTGGACGTGAAACCAAAGCCAATCGAGGAAACCAAACTTCCTGAGACGATTGTGCGCAGGGTGGAACCTAAGAAGGCGGTGGTAGTCGGCGCGTTCTCGCCGACAAACGAGGTTGTGACAGCCGTCCACCCAAAGAAGGAAGTCGTGACGGAGGCTTTTGCGCCTGGAAGCTCTGCGCCGCCAACACTCCAAATGCCCGCGCGCGAGGTTCAAACAGGCGGTTTTGGCGATCCTAACGGCGTGAAAGGCACGTCGGAAAAGAAAGGAACACTTACCATTGCAAGCCTGGGAGCCTTTGATTTGCCTGCGGGGCAAGGCCATGGTAATGGCGCCGGCGGCGCTCATGGCGTCCCTGGGACAATTGCCAGCTCAGGTTTCGGTGGCACGGCGGCCGGGGTTGGTCAAGGGGACCGCCGTCACGGTGGAACCGTATCTTCGGCAGGCTTCAATGCCCCAACAGCTCCAGTGCCCATGGCCAAGACTCACACGGAAGACAAACCAAGCCTTACGCCCGTGGAGGTCTTCTACAAACCGGTTCCGGTCTACACGCAAGAAGCCCGGCAGCTCCATCTGGAAGGCGAAGTCCTGGTGCGAGTTACTTTTGGCGCAGCAGGTGATTTACGGGTAGACCAAGTCGTCCGCGGGCTTGGGCACGGCCTGGATGAATCCGCTCTCCGCGCTGCCCAGCAAATCCGCTTCCGGCCAGCAAAACGCAATGGGGAGCCTTATGATTCCACGGCTCTCGTCCATATTGTTTTCGAATTGGCAAACTGATGTTTGCACTTTCTCGGAGGTAACGATGCGTTCGCTTTGCAAATTTGTTGTTTTTCTAATGATCACGGGGTTAGGCACAGCCATCTGGGCGCGGTCAGATCGTCCGGAAGCCCCCACTCCTTCCAGTTCCAATATAGAAGCCATCACTGAGCGCATCTTTCTCCAGGAAGGCAAATTAGTGGAGAACATGCACAGCTTCACCCCCATGGTCGAGACTTATATCCAAAGGCTCAAGCCCGACACTCAGCTTGGGACCTTGCCTGATAAAGACAGATATTTTCTGGGCCGGCTGGTGCTTGGCAAAAAAGGGCTTCAAGATCAGACGTTCAAAGACAATAACAAGCTCCCATTCTTCAGCCGCGTCCTCGATCGTCTCGACAGCTTCTACAGGATCAACTACTCCAATCTGGGTTTCATGCAGACGGTCTTTCTGAATCATGCATTCGACAAGGATCATTACGCTCTGAAATACCAGCGACAGCAGTTTTTGGGCGAGGTGCGTACTTTGGTTTTCGATGTGACCCCTCGCCAGCATGGCGATGAGACCTGGTTCAAAGGACGCATCTGGGTCGAGGATCAGGATTACAACATTGTGCGCATCAATGGAACCTACGGACCGAACACCGAGACCAAATACTTCTTCCACTTCGATAGCTGGCGCACCAACATGCAACCCGGTGTATGGCTGCCTGCCTACGTTTACACCGAGGAATCGGACGCACAGCGCGATGCTCCCCGCAAATTGGCCATGAAAGGACAGACGCGCCTGTGGGGCTATGATCTGAAACATTCGGGCCGGCAATCGGAATTTACAGCTTTGCAAGTCGAATCCACTGACGTAGCCGATCATAGTGATCGAGGCGCCAACGAAATCTCTCCGGTTCAGAGCCAACATTTGTGGGAACGCGAAGCGGAAGATAATCTGCTCGACCGCATGGAGCGTGCCGGGATCCTGGCGCCGGATGGCGAGGTTTCCAAGGTGCTGCAAACCGTCGTCAATAACCTTGAGATTACCAACAACCTCAACATCGAGCCCGAAGTTCGCTGCCGTGTTCTGCTCACCACGCCGCTGGAGGCCTTCATCGTGGGACACACGATTGTGATCAGCCGCGGGCTTCTGGATGTGTTGCCGGACGAGTCTTCGCTTGCCATGGTGCTCGCGCCAGAACTGGCCCACATCGCGCTCGGCCATCGGGTCAACACAAAGTATTCATTTAGCGATCGGATGTTGTTTCCCGATGAGCGGGTCTTCCGGCAGATTGATCTGCTACAACAGAAGAAAGACGAACAGGCTGCGGACCAACGAGGGCTCGAACTCCTTCAGAATTCACCCTACAAAGAAAAGTTGGCCAGCGCCGGGCTCTTTCTTCGCGCCCTGGGCGACCATTCCCGTGAACTGACCTGGCTCGTCAGCCCCCACTTTGGTAATCGCCTGGCGAACGACAACGCTCTTCGAGTTGCCGTCGTTCAGCAATCTCCAAAGCTGGAACCCACAAATATCGCCCAAATACCGGCCCTGCCCCTCGGCAGCCGCGTCAAACTCGATCCTTGGGACGATCGCGTAGAAATGTTGAAGGGGAAACCAGCGGCGCTGCTTTCAATTCGCGACAAGATGTCGTTTGAGGTTACGCCGATGTATCCCAATCTGGTGACGTTCAACTCAGCAGCCGCAAGGAGTGAAATAGCCTCCAAGCCGCCGCAGGAAGCCAAGCCGGCACAATAGGCGTGTTGGATCGTTGATGCTTTCGCTCAAATTGGCCTCTAAAGTACTTGTAAGTTTATCTGTGCTTTCGGATATCGCAGCAGATGGGAGGTTATGGAATTAGTGAAAGCATCTCACTGAGACTTCATTGCGACCTAATCAAGTAGATCGATAAGATCTGTTGGAATGGCCTTGGACGTTTTAGCGGCAGCGATGATTCTCTGCAGAACAGCCTTTTTGACTGGGAAATGCTGTTTCATGTGTCCCTGCGAAATATAAAGCTGAATCTTTGCTTCCTCGGCCGGACTTACTCTTCTTGCATCGCCGAAACTCACATAGGACTTGTGTTTAACCCATTGATGGTCACCCACATTTAACTCGCACTCTTTCCCTGCGCGAAACTCGTCCGAGGTGACGTTGACGATAACAAAATCACCGTTATGCTTGGCTGGGTCAGATATGACAATCCATAGGTGACTACCTTGGCCGAGCAGAAATGTGTCACCAAGTTGCACGGCCATTGGCTGCCTACCGTGGGCTGAGCAGATAATTCATCAGGCGGATTTCTTCGTTTGCTTCCTCGATGCGTCGGATCTCCTCCTCGCTTTTGTTGGCGAGTCGGAGAATCGTGCTCGGATCAATTGGAATAGAACTCTTGCCGGGATCTTTCCATTCAGGGCAGTGTCTATGCAGCCATTTCGGGATGCTGCCGCGAATCGCATCAATTGTCTGGGCAGATTCGTCCAAAACCTCTTTTTCGCGTTGCGATAGCACTCCCTTGTTGGCTGATTTTCGCGTGGTGATCGTATATGGCTCGTTTCGAACGATCACATCATCCCAGCGAATCTGATCATCCATTGGCCCTTCGCCCTTCATCAAGTTGTATATACCGCCGACAATTGGCCCCTTTTCCAAAGATGCAAGCTGGTCCCCTGTGATCGACTTGCCCCATTGAATAAGCGCCGTACGATCAGCGTAGTACAGCTTCTTGATCAGGCAGAACATGTCATCTTGGCCGCCTTCGCGCTCGATCACGTATGCGGTTGCAGCTATGGCTTTCCAGATGTCGAAGTCAAGAAGCATAAAATGAAGGTGAACCCTATATCGCCGATATGGTAGCAGATTCCTATTCAGTCGGCAGTGCTGCCTGCAATCCCACCCCCAGAATTATAGGAGAACAAATAGTGAAAGTCAATCCGGCCAAAACTGTAACCCACGTCTTCGGTACGTTCTGTTACCTATGTCTCCGGGCTGGGCATTTTTAGGATTGGCCGGGGGCGAGAGGATTTGAACCTCCGCCCCTTCGCAGGGTCAGACAGAAACAATCGATTTGCGCAAACCTCCGCGAATCGGCTCCCAGGAAGGCAAGTCTTTCTCGATCTTCTTGAGCGTCTCTTGATCGCGGCCAAGTTCTTCCATAAGTCCGCTCAAAAGTTCGGGTGTTGGAGAGGGCGTGGAGGAGGACGGCTCAGGCCGGCGAAAAGCGGCTAGCCAAGTTAAGGTAGCCATGATGTAGGCTCCCGGCGGAATATACCGGAACCAACCTTCAAACTGGGATCCGAAATAAGAACGCGCCAAGTGCGCAGTCAAGCCGAGGAGTCCAAAGATGCCAAACCCCTTCAAGATGGCTGCGTTGTGCTGTTTTCGCAGGATTCCTGTGAAATGCTTCAGACGAAACAGCGTGAGGGGATAGGCGAAAGCAGCCACGCACAGCACGCCAATATCAAAAGAGTAAGCTCCAGCTCCCAATCTACCCAGAAAAATAGGACCAAATGGGTGATAGATTGCTCGCCAAAGAGAGCCAATCACCAGTACCAGCAGGACCAGGGCCGGTACCAGCCGCCAGCCGCTTTTCCCCTGAGTTCGTAGCGACAGAACATCCGCAAAGACCTCGCCAATGCCCAGCAAGGAGAGGGCGCCATAGATGATCTCGGTAATCCAATAGAGCGCGTAGAAAAATGTGGGGTATTGAGCAAAGGGAAGACGCACAGTGACCACGAGAACTGAGTAAAGTGTATAGGCAAAAAATAACGGAAACTTGAGGTGAAGCTTGCGGCGGATCATTACCCCAACCAGCCATATCTGCAAGGTTGGGGCAAT
>DASZFK010000607.1:0-20815 GCA_035939855.1 Candidatus Angelobacter sp. | reverse complement strand
GAGTATCGGCGGGCCTTACAGCGTAGTCAACAACTGTCCCTTCACGATCGCTCCAGGAACTTCGTGCACCTTCAGCGTCACCTTCACGCCCCAGGGAATGGGACCATGGAATGCAAGCTTGGGCATCCAGGGCGGCTTCCCCGGCTCGCCCGCGTCGGTCTCATTGACCGGCAATGGAACTGCGACCCAAGGCACGTTCAACCCCTCGACCCTTTCCTTCGGCAGCCAGGCAGTAGGCTCGACCAGCGGCGCAAGATCGCTGTTTTTCTTCAACGCGGGCAATACTGTGTTGAACCTTGCCGGGTTCGTGGTCACAGGAGATTTCGCTCAAACCAACAACTGCCCTGCTTCGATGGCGCCAAACGCATCGTGTACGCTCATGGTGACGTTTACGCCCTCTGCCGATGGTTCTCGCAGTGGGACGATTTCCGCCCAAGGCAACTTCACCGGCGGCGCACCCAGCATGAGCCTTTCCGGAACGGGAATCATGCCTGTTGCCAACCTGTCGCCAGCGTCCCTGATCTTTGCAGGACAAACCGTTGGAACCAGAAGCGCAGCCCAGCCGGTCACGCTCACCAACAGCGGCGACGGAATATTAAGCATCAGCCAGATCAGTGCTTCGGGCGACTTTGCGCAGACAAACAACTGCACAGCGACTCTGGCTGCCGGGGCCACCTGCACGATCAACGTAACTTTTACGCCAACAACCATGGGTAGCCGCAGTGGTTCGCTCACTCTGAGCAGCAATAGCACTCAGGCCCCGTCGCCCATCACGCTGAACGGCACAGGTTTAGCTGTGATGGCGGCATTCTCACCGGCATCGCTCAGCTTCGCCTCGCAAATGCTGGGGACTTCCAGCCCATCGCAGGCAGTCACGCTCACCAATAACGGAAACGCTGATCTCTCCATCACTTCTCTGAATGTAACCGGCGACTTCAGCCAGACGAACAATTGCGGAGCAACGCTGGCCGCGGGCACAAGCTGTACGATCAACGTGGTCTTCGGTCCTACGGTCATGGGCAGCCGCACCGGATCTTTATCCTTGACCAGCAACAGCAATCCGGCGCCGGCGCCAGTTGTCTTGAGCGGCACCGGGCTGGCGGCTGTGCCGGCATTCTCGCCCTTGTCTCTGAGCTTTGCTTCGCAAGCAGTGGGTACCTCCAGCGGACCACAGACAGTTGCACTCTCTAACAGCGGCAATACCGCGCTCACCATCTCTGCGCTGAATATGAGCAGCAGCGACTTCAGCCAGACAAACAATTGCGGAACGTCGCTCGGTGCGGGAGCAAGCTGCACCATCAACGTGGTCTTCAGCCCGGCGGCGCTGGGCAGCCACACTGGATCGATGTGGTTGACGAGCAACAGCAATAACGCTCCGACGCCTGTCAACCTGAGCGGCACAGGAGTGGCGGCGCTGCCAGCGTTGTCGCCTTCATCGCTTACCTTTGCCGCACAACTTGTCGGGACCTCCAGCACAGCCCAGACGATCACGCTCACCAACAATGGGAACATATCCCTGGCAATTTCTTCGCTGGTAACCACAGGCGATTTCAGCCAAACCAATAACTGCGGCGCATCGCTGGCCGCCGGAGCAAGTTGCGCGATCAATGTCGTCTTCAATCCCTCAGCGTCGGGTGCGCGCTTCGGATCGGTGGTGTTGTCGAGCAACGGCAGTCCTGCACAGATGTCGGCCAGTTTGAGCGGCACGGGCTCGGCTGCGGTGGCAACGCTTTCGCCTTCATCTCTGGCATTCCCGTCGCAGGCGGTGGGAAGTTCCAGCGCGGTACAGCTGGTTACGCTCACCAATAATGGGAACACTTCCCTTTCGATCTCATCGCTGATGGTGACCGGCGATTTCAGCCAGACGAATACATGCGGAACATCGCTGGGCGCGGGAGCGAGCTGCTCGATCAATATCGTCTTCACCCCCACCGCGGTAGGCAATCGCAGCGGATCGTTGTCGTTATCCAGCAACAGCAATCCGGCGCCGGCAGCGGTCACTCTGAACGGAACCGGGTTGGGCGCGGTGGCATCGTTGTCACCAGCATCGCTTACCTTCGGTTCGCAGCTCGTGGGGACCTCAAGTTCTGCGCAGACTGTAACTCTGAGCAACACCGGCAATACCGCTCTCACGATCAGCACCTTTGTGATGGCCGGCGATTTCGCCCAGACAAACAACTGCGGAACATCCGTGGCTGCGGGTGCAACCTGCACCGTGAACGTGACTTTTGCGCCGACCGCGCGCGGTACCGGCAGCGGCTCTTTGGGCTTGAACAGCAACACCACCGGTCCGCGTCCAGGAGTCAATTTGAGCGGCACAGGCATCGGGCCGGTAGCGAACCTGTCTCCGGCATCATTGACCTTTGCAAACCAGGTAGTGAATACCACCAGCGCAGCGCAAACCGTGACCCTGACTAACAGCGGTGACGCTGCGTTGAATATCTCCAGCATCGCCATCGCATCGGACTTCGCTCAGACGAACAATTGCGGCAGTTCGCTGGCTGCCGGCGCAAGCTGCACCTTCAATGTCACCTTCAAACCTTTGGGCAGCGGATTGCGCAGCGGATCACTGACGATCAGCGACAATGCCAGCGGCAGTCCGCACATCGTCAGCTTGAGCGGCACCGGGCTGGATTACACGCTCTCAACATCGCCGTCGTCTGTAACGGTCACCGCCGGAGGAACAGCCAGTTATACGGTTACCGCAACAGCCCAGGGTGGAAGCTGGAGCACGGCTATCTCCCTGTCGTGTTCGGGCTTGCCGGCAGCTTCAACGTGTTCGTTTACACCCACCAGCGTGACTCCCGGCAGCGGCTCGGCTACCTCGACATTCAAGGTTGTTACAACTGGCCGGCATGGATCGAATGGGACGCCAGCCGGAACTTACACGGTAACTATCAAAGGTGTTTCGGGAAGCACGCAGCATTCGACTACGGTTACACTGGTGGTGAAGTAGTTGCTCTAACCTTATTCGTCATCCCGACGGTCTCCCCGCGCTGCCGCGCGTGGAGACTGTCGGAAACTAGCGTTATGGAAAGCCCGGCATTTTGGTTGTTGGCTATCCTATTTTGTAGCTATATATCCGTGTTCCACCCCGGCGGCATCGAAGAAGTCGCCGACAATGGTACCTTGGGCGTTGATCCCATCTCCATCAGTCGAAACAGCGCCGGGAAAATCCAATTGGATGAAGACGCCACCCTGATCCAAGAAGCCGTGACCGTTCCCTGAAACGTCCGTAAAGCTGCCAATGATATTGGCACGGGCGTTCAGTCCAAACGCGAAGGAGGAGGTGGAGCCTGGTGGATTCACTCTGGTAACAACACCGTCCCGTCTGCTGAACGCATGTTGCGTTCCCGATGCGTCGGCGAAGGCGCCGACAGTTTCTCCACCATCGTTGATGCCAAAAACGATAGTGCCGGTGGCGCCGGGAAAATCAATCTGCGTGAATGTGCCCGCGCTTTCCACAAAGCCATGTGTGCGCCCGGCCGTATCGGTGAAGCTGCCGGCAATTTCTCGCGCGTCGTTGATGCTGAGGGCTTGCGTGCTGGTGGCGCCGGGAAAATCGATTTGCGTGAAGACGCCATCTTTGCGCACCAGTCCATGCTGGTTGCCGGAAGCATCAGTAAACGCGCCTACGATGTCATCACGATTATTGAGTCCCACGGTCTTGGTGGCTGTGGCCCCGGGAAAATCGAGTTGGGTGAAAGTTCCCCCGTGGAAGAAAAAGCCGTGCTGTACTCCTGCGTGATCGAAGAAAAAGCCAAGGATATCTCCCCGAGCATTGATGTTGTCGGCCTCAGTCGAGGCGCTGTTGGGAACATCAAAGAGCTGGAAGTGAAAAGATGATTGCGCATGGAGCGGCAGGTTGATGAAAAGCAACAGCAGTAGAAAGTAAAATTTTCTAAACATGATTTGTCCTTTCGGGAAAACAGTATTGTCAAATTTAGATGATAAGCACTATTTTGGGAATAGCTATTGTGGCATTTGGAAGCTATTAATGTGGGAAGATTCATAGCCTACAATTGATGTATGCAATACACCAACCGGAAAGTGCCGAAGCGTATGGACGCTGCTCTCCGCCGGCGCGCACAGGATGATCTTCATGACATCTCAGGTACTTGGTGGAATGACCTTGCATTCGACCGCGCCTTGTTTGTACAGGACACTATCGACAGGGAAACGTGGCAGTGAGATTTGCGCGCGACACCGATCGTTACGCCGATCTCTGTCGCGGGAATGCCCAGTTAGATTCTTGGGTGAACGTGCTCCAGGAATTTGGGACCAAAGGTCGCGAGGTCGCGGATACTCTTCAGTTTAATGGACTTAACTGGCCGCGACCGAGTTTTCGCGGTCGCGATGGGTCGCGAGCGCCGGCATAGCGTTCCCACACATCCTCGAAATTCTTCCTGAGTCGATGGATCAGCCTGTGAGAGACGAGGAAATCATTTTTGTTGTCGAAGAATCGGTCGAGGGCGGTTATGAAGCGCGAGCCCTCGGTTATTCGATTTTCACCGAAGCTGAAAGCCTCGAAGAACTCCGAAAAATGGTTCGTGACGCGGTAGCATGTCACTTCGATGAGTCGGACCGTAAACCGACTATAGCAAAGCCTCAGTATTCCCGTTGAGCCACTGCTTACTTGTGTAATCATGACAGGCCCCTACGCCTTTTGATAACCTGCATTCAAGTTTTGCCCAGTAAATTCAATTCTTTTCCGGCCTAAAGTCGCAGCTACACCTGTCGATTAGAGATTCATTGCGACCCAATGAACTCTATTTCGCTTCAATCCGGTGCTGGCGGCTTGGGCCAACGTGTGAAATATGGAACTCACAAAACAGACCCAGGGTTGCACAGCGGTCGTCTGCCGATGGATGGCTTGGCTGCTCGCTCTTTGTATTCTTATGCTCGCCTGTCTTCTTTCGGCCCATGCTGCCTTCGCACAAGAGAAGGAGCGAAAACTGAAAACCGGGCCACAACCAGAGTATCCCGAGCTTGCCCGCAAGTTGAATATCAAAGGAAGCGCCCGGGTGCGGTTCACGATCACCAAGGATGGAAGGGTCAAGGACGTAAAAGAAGTCGGCGGGAATCCGGTGCTTCTCAGTGCATTGGTGGAAGCTGTCAAGAAGTGGAGATATGAACCGGCGAGCACCGACAGCGAAGCTGAAGTCAAATTCGACTTTCAATGATCACGGCTAGCAGTAGGCAACAATGCTCCGTGCCATCGCTATGACCAATGTGTCAGCGGGTCCAGGAAGTTCAGGAAAAGATAGGAGCTAGCTTATGATGAGAACAGGCAAAACCATTAACTCAAGAACAATCTACAGACACATCCTATTTCTAGGGGCTTTCCTTGCGGCCTTGCTCCTTCCGGGGCAGAGTTATGGCCAAACCGGATCTCACAACGGAAGACTGGAAGGTTCAGTGGTTGATCCCAGCGGGGCCCTGGTCACACATGCAGCGATAGACGTACGCAGCGAAGAGACCGGAGCTTCGGAGGCCACGACCACCGACGATCAGGGACATTTTGTGTTCCCGGCGCTCGAGCCAGGAGCCTATCAAGTTTCAGTCTCCGCCAACGGCTTTGCCCAATCGGTGTTTACCCATGTGGTCGTCAATGTCGGCGCTACGGCAACACTGAAAGCTACACTTTCGATCGCGGCTGTGAACCAGGAAACCACGGTGAATGCATCCACAGCGACCCAGGTGACGCTCGATAATGTCAGTTCGGCCGTAAGTACGGTCATCGATCAAAGGGCCATTGATGTCTTGCCTTTGAACGGGCGTAATTTCGTCGATTTCGTGCTGCTTAGCTCGGGTTCAACTACGGACGGCGACTTCGGCATGGTTAGCTTCAATGGCATTGCTGGAAATTTTAATAACTACTCCGTTGATGGTGGAAATAACAATAATGCGTTTTACGCGCAACAGATTGGACGAACCAGCATCCCCTATCAATTCAGCGAAGATGTAATCAAGGAATTCCAGGTGACTAGCACCGGCTTCGAGGCCGAGTTCGGGCAAGCGGGCGGAGGCATTGTCAACATTGTTACTAAAGACGGCAGCAACAGCTTTCATGGCGACGCTTACTATTACCTTCTTGACTCCGCCCTCAATGCCAATGACTCGATCAATAAAAGCAATGGTCTGCTCAAACCCAGCAATCGCCGCCAGCAGTTCGGTGGAACGGTGAGTGGTCCGCTCCTGCATGACCGCCTCTTTTATATCGCCAATTATGAAGGACAGTTACGAAACGAGCCTATCGTTGCCAATAACCTTTTGCCCGCAGGCTTTCTGGCCGCCAATCCGTCGCTGCAACCCCTGCTGACTGGAGTCGGCGTGAACCCGCGATCGTTCAACCAGAATACGGCTTTCGGCAAGATTCTCGGCTCGCTGAACGACAAGAACACCTTCACGGCCACCTACAATTACCAGCGCTTCCGCAGTCCCCACGGTTACTTTAGCAGTCCGACATCGACGGGGGATGGACTCTCGCTTACCGATGGCGCAACCAGCAATTTTGTTCAGTTCTGGTTGCAGAGTACCTTCAATGCAACCACAGTCAACGAACTAACCTTGCACTTCGGCCAGGACACGCATTTTGATCTGCCGGCGACTTCTCCGGCAACTCCAACGATCACGATCCAAAACCCCGACACAGGATCCGTCTATGGAGGCAACCGCTTCCAGCTCTCGGAGACCGATCGCCGCTACCAGATTCGCGACAACATTACCAAGCTTGTTGGCAAACACATATTCAAAGCGGGAGCGGATTTTAATCTGAGTCACGAACGCGACTATTTTGTTTACGGTCCAAAAGGCGAATACCGTTTTGCCGATCTTGCCAGCGTTGCCACCGGGGCCTTCGAACTCTACTTGCAATCGTTTGGCCAGAGCACGGCTAAATACAGCTCTCCCACGTACTCCTTTTTTGCCCAGGATGAGTATCGCCTCACCAATCATCTCAATTTCAACTACGGGTTGCGCTACGATCTTCAGGTTTTGCCTCAGCCCAGCAACTGCAATCCAGCCCTGGCTTTGACTTGCAAAATTCCGTATGGCCGTAACAACTTTGCGCCGAGGGCCGGATTTGCCTACGGATTTGGACCCGGCGGCTCGACCGTTGTGCGAGGAAACTTTGGGTTGTTCTATATCCAGGAGAACCTGCTCGACGTTTCGCAGGGTCTGCTTTCCAATGGAATCGCCCGGCAATTCCTGGTCGCTACTGGTCCGGGGTTTGGGAACTCCAGCCCCATCGTTACCTTTCCCAACAGTCTGACGGCCTTTCCGACAGGAGTGTCGGTCACGCCATCGGTCGTCGTTTTCGCGCCCAATTTCCGCAATCCTTATGTGGAGCAGGGGAACCTGGGGTTGGAACAGCAGTTTGGAAAACATCTTGCTGTCGGCGCGACGTATGTCTACAGCCACGGCCTCCGGCTTCTCGGTAATTCGAATGGAGTGACCAGGCAGGCCAATGGGAATTTCGGCTTCGACCTGAACCTTGTTGCTCCGGGCCAGCAGCCTGCGTATGGCGGCTCTTTTACTACGGATACGGTTTTCCTGCCCAATGGACAATCTTATGTGGCGCCTGATTTCGAGGCCATTGATGGAGCTTTAGATCCTAATTTTGGCGCCATCAATGCCATCGACAATTCAGGCAAGTCCATCTATCATGCGTTGCAAACCGAGCTTCGCTACAGATCTTCCCAGTGGTATGGGCTGATCGGATATTCCTTTTCCAAGACCATCGACCAGGGCACCGGTTATTTCAACCAGTTTGACCAAGCTTCACAGCGGGGCTTGTCGCAGTTGGACCAAACCCACAGATTTGTAGCCAGCGGATCATGGACGCCGCAACTCAGGCCCCTGAGGGGATTTACCTTTGCCGGTGTAGCGACTCTCGCCAGTGGCCGCCCGTATACAGCAGTCTTTGATACTCCTCAGGTGAATTTTTCTGTTGTGCCAGGAGAAGGGTTCAATTCTTTCCGAGACGCCGGAGTGCAGGATGTGGACTTCAGTCTCGCCCGGAACTTCAAACTCACGGAGAGAGTCGGCCTGAGATTGAGAGTGGAATCATTCAATATTTTCAACCACGCCAATTTCCAGCAAGGCGTAGTCAACAATATCCAATACACGCTGGCTCAACGAACAGACAGCATGGGCAACGGCTTGAATCTCTGGGATGCGACAACCAATCCGATGTTCGGACAGCCGTTGGCTGCAGCACCGCGCTATGGCGCGCGCAGCCTGCAATTTTCCACACGAATCAATTTTTGAGAGACCAAACTAAAGTTCCTGAGCACATCTGCCGATTGTTCTTATAAGGCCGTGTTTCATTTGCTCAAGAATCCGCATGGTGCGCGAAATAACGACCGGCAAGTTACGGGAAGCTGTGAATGAAATTATTGACACCATCGCGCAAGCAGGTCACCGCAGTTGTAGCATTTCTCATCATCGCTCGGATCGCCGGATTTGTGGTCCTGGGCGAAACCCGTACAGGTTCGTTGTATTCACATTTCTTCGAAGTAGCTGCCAATCTTCTGGCGATTGGTTCCTCGGTGATCGCTTCCATGCGAAGCCGAGGCGTATACCGGATCTTCTGGCTCTTGTTTGGCAGCGCCTTTATGCTCCAATTGGTTGCAGATGCAGGCTGGACTTACTATATCTACTTTAATATCAAGGCGCCGGAAGCCGCTCTCTTCCCTTCTTTGTTTTACCGGCTTTACGCCGTTCCAATGGCGATTTCCTTGTTTCTGTCGGAAGATGTGCGCACCTCAAAACTGGAGACCTTTCTTGATGGATGCATCGCGATTGGCCTTGTGGGCCTGTGCATGTATCAAGTGCAAATGGCGGAGACCAAAGCCCATGACCCGAATATCGGACGCCTGATTACTGCCAGCACGCTTGTCAACGGCCTCCTGCTGTTAGCGGCAATTGCCCGCTTTGCCTTCTCCACGCCAGGCCGGCTGCACCGTCTGTTTGGACGGCTGGCAGCTTACCTCTCGGTTTATTCGTTCATCGCTTTTTCTACCAGCTATGTAGATGCCTACTTTCCCAGGATTGACGACGCTTATGACCTCATCTGGGTGGTCACGTATCTTACCGCTGCCGTGCTGGCCATTCGATGGCAGCCTTCCGCCGCGGATGACAAGCCCGCAAAGCCGCGCATCACCAAGCGTGCAGCCTTGCTATGCTTCAACATCGCCATGGCTACCATGGTTCTCGGTAGCGCGGTCCTGGGATTCAAAACCGTGGAGGCTTCCCGAACGGTGGGATTGATAGCAGTCGGCCTTGTGCTGTTTTCCTACGCTATACGCTGCGCCCTGATGCAGGATGCACAGGAGAAGTACGTAGCGGCTCTGAAGGAAGGCAACACCCGCTATGAGTGCGTCTCGCTCGCCACCAACGACGTTCTCTGGGACCGGAATCTTGCCGACGAAAGCGTAACCTGGAACAACAATGTCTGCTCGCTTTTCGGTTATCAACCGTCCGACGTTCAGGGCTGCCGCGACTGGTGGATCAAAAACATTCATCCCGAGGACCGCGAAGAAATCCTTTCCAGCGTGCAGAGTGTCCTTGAAAGTGAGAAGACCTCGTGGTCAGGCGATTATCGTTTTCGCCGGATGGATGGCTCCTACGCATTTGTCTTTGACCGCAGCTACGTCATCCGCGACGCAAACGGCAGGCCACTCCGTATGATTGGGTCCATCCAAGACCTCAGCGTACGTAAACAGGCGGAGCTTGAAATCGAGCGGGCGCGCCGGGCGGCTGAGTCTGCGGCCGAGGCCAAAAGCGACTTCTTGTCGAACATGAGCCATGAGATACGCACCCCACTCAACGGCATTATGGGCATGCTTGAGCTAACCTGGCAAACCAAGTTGAGCCCGGAACAGGAAGAGCTTCTAACAATTGCCGAAGAGTCGGCCGAAGCGCTCTTGTCAGTGGTCAACGATGTGCTGGATTTCTCGAAAATCGAAGCTGGAAAGACCGAGCTGGAACAAACCGAATTTGATCTCTCGGATACTGTGGCCGAAGCGGCCCGGATGATCCTCGTGCGGGCTCACCAGAAAAAACTTGATCTCAATTATCACATGGCCGCCGATATTCCTTACCGCATGGTCGGGGACCCGGCTCGCCTGAAACAGGTGCTTGTGAACCTGTTGGGCAACGCCGTGAAATTCACCGAGAAAGGAAAAATCGTCTTGCTGGTGGAAACCGACACATCGAGTCCCGATGAAGTCGGCCTGAGATTCTCCGTGTCCGACACCGGCATTGGTATTCCATCCGCCAAGCAGAAAACTATCTTTCAGGCTTTCTCCCAGGCCGACAGTTCCATCACCCGGAGATTTGGCGGCACCGGTCTTGGATTGGCCATCTCTGCGAACATCGTAGAGTTGATGAAGGGAAGAATCTGGGTGGAGAGCGAGGTTGGCCAGGGTTCCACCTTTTTCTTCACGGCAAGGTTCGGAGTCAGTTCCTCCACGAATGCAGTTATTCCGGCTGACCTTCAATCGAATGTGCGAGGTCTGCGTGCTCTGATCGTCGACCCGACGAGCCGGGCTTTCCTGCAGGATAGTCTGGATTCGTGGGGATTTGAAGTCGTGGTTGTTCCAGCAGCCGCGGAAGCCCTTTACGCCTTGGAACACGACAATCAAGGCTACAATTTGCTCCTTTGTGATAATGATTTACCGGATATGGATGGTTTCGCTCTGGTAGAGAGAATCCAGCAGTCTTCTACTCCCTTGCCGGCAACCGTGCTGATGCTGACTTCGGAAAACTATCAGGATTCGGTGGCCCGTTGTCACGAGCTTGGAATCGCAGCTCATCTGATCAAGCCATTCAAACGGTCCGAACTTCTTTCTGCTGTCCAAAGGACTTTGCCTGGGCACTATGCTCATGCAGTTGGGGACGATAAGATCAAATCTTCCGTGACGATGGAATCCGACGCAGCGCGTTGCCTCAACGTTCTTTTAGCAGAAGACAACCTGGTGAACCAGAAGGTTGCCGTAAGGATTCTGCAAAAGATGGGACATCATGTCGAAGTTGTTGAAAATGGACGCCAGGCATTGGAGAAAGTGAAGTCCCAGCCTATCGATCTCATCCTCATGGATGGCCACATGCCAGAGATGGATGGACTCGCTGCAACTCGCGCCATCCGCGAGTGGGAAAGGCTCCACGGCACTCACGTTCCGATTATCGCTATGACAGCGATGGCCATGGAAGGTGATCGGGATGCATGTTTGAACGCCGGAATGGATGCCTTCGTTCCGAAGCCCATAACGATTGTGGGGCTTCAAGACACGATCCAGCAAGTAATGGACGCGTCAGCTCATGTACTTTCTCCGTAGATCACGGCCGCCACTTATTATTTGGTTCAGATTCCTTTCTTCGGCACCATTAAGTGGTTTCCTGCTCAGACGATCATGCATCTGCAATCGCCTTACTTGATCTGGCATCGTCGACCTTCAAATATTCGCCTGTGCTGCTGATCGATCTCTTTCCCAAAGACAGGGAAATCTGCATTTCAAAGGGGTTGATAGCATTTACGTATTCCCGTAGGCTGATAGTTATCTTGGACGACAGAGAAGCGCGATCATTTGCCGAAGGCTTGGGAGTCCAATTCCTTGGAACAGCCGACATGTTGTTTCAAGGGTTGTCAGAAAGCACCTCACTCTTGCGGAGCTTGAAGATGCTGTGCAGGAGCTGAGCCAGACAATCTGGCTTGGGCCAGCGGTTGTAGCCGAAGTGTTGAAGAAAGCCAGGGAGGTAGATCGATGAAGAAAGAACAGATGGTTGGCACGAGGTTGCCTAACGCGTTGGTTCGCGATCTCGAAACCATCGAGGAGATCGAGCAATCGGACCGTTCGACGACAGTGAGGAAACTCCTTTACTGGGCGATTCAGGATTGGAAGCTAGACCACTATTCCCGACTTTATGGCGATGGCAAGCTCACTCTTGCGCGTGCAGCCCGTGAATCCGGAGTATCGCTTTGGGAGATGATGGATTATGCTCGAAAGAGGAAAATCACTGCACAGTATGACCTTGAAGATTTCCAGAAGGACCTGAAAATCACCTCCGCAAAAAGCTAGCGCAGTTCTAAACAGAAGCAGACAGTAGTTTGATCTTGTCTGCCAAGAGCACCGTGCGCTCGTTCCTTCTTGAAGCTGAAAGAATAACTGGACGGCAACAAGCAAAAGTCCTTCCATCAATTCGTCTTTTTCAAGAATCCGCCCGCTCTTTTGGACTAGCCCACCCAAACTGTCCACTCATGGACGGCGCTTTCGCGGAACTGGACAAGTCCAGTTTCTCCTTTTTGATGACAGGTCTCTATTCCTCCAGCATTCGGTAGAAAATTGCTAACCAACCTTTCCCTTTCACCTTGAGCTACAGCCATTTCCATAAGCGCACTTAACTTTGGCTCTGCACCAGCCTCCGGTCGCCAGCGCAACTCACTTTGGCAATGGGCTTGCACATCCAAATCGCGTGCCGGCATTTTTGAAACGTGACGGCTGAGGACGGTCTATGAAGAACAACCACGTTGTAAGAAAGTCGCCGAAGAGATGGCAAGGCCATCTCTTGATGGTGTTTTGCGCCCTATGTGTGGTCACGATCAGCGTCAATCTATGGCGCAACACAGATGTTCACGCCAATTCGCCTGTGCAGCATAGATTCCTGCACACCGGCGATACGATTGGGCCACTAACGGTCCGCGATGTCGCAGGAAAATCACGCGCTCTCTTTCCCGCAAAAACGAACTTCGTTCTTTACTACGGCAAAGCCACGGCCAAGAGCCTGCAAAACGCAACGTACGCCGGATTTCTAGCAAGGCGCAACGACAACCCCTCGATCTCTTTCGTGATCGCCGCCAACAAGTCCTTTCAGGCCTATCAAGACCTGTATTCCACGGCGACGCAGGATTTGTTTCTTGTGCATGATGAAGAGGCCGAGATCGCAAACCGGCTTGGGCTGGCGTCCGCCGATTCCGGATCGGCCATCCTGGACCAGGACGGCAAAGTATTGTTTGGCGCTCCGGGTTTGCTCGATCCGGAGGATCTGAGGCAGCTTTACGAGCGATATTCCCGAGGAAAGATCGACTACTCGATAGCGTCGCAATCAAGCACCGCGCTGGTCGGCAAGGCCATACCTGCAGTTCAAGTCAGGGAAATCCACTCCGGCAAGGTTTCGACATTCTCTGAGGTCGCGAAAACCGATTCGGCTGAGTATTGGGTGTTTACCGCCAATTGCCCGGTATGTTCTCTGCGGTCTTTCTTCGAAGCGCTCGCGCAATATCGTCCGCAACATCCGGTCATACCTGTCTTCAGTTCCCGCCTGCCGTTGCCGGTCTTGCTCCAAGTCGCGAAAGAGAACCGCTACGACGGTCCAATCTATATCGCGGAAACGGAGATCAGCGGGTTCGAAGACATCTACAACAACCAGTCGGTATCGGACTTTATCTCCATCGTCAAAGTCGATTCACACGACCGTATCGTTTCCGCTATCCCCGTTTCACCTTTTGAAATCCAGGAGGTCCTGCGTTCCCATGAAAACTAGATTCGCTCTTGCGCTAATGCTTTCCGTTGCGGTAGCCGGCGTTTTGGCCGCCGTCGATAAAAACCAACGGGCCACAGTCGCTCCGTTGCCCATGAATGCCGGGCAGGTCTACGCACCGACACTGCTGGCGGCCACCAAATCGCGCCTGTATGTCTTTGACGAGCGGACGAACCGGCTGGCAGTGATCGAGCGGAACACCCAGAAGGTCACGTTGACCGGCGAACTCGGCACCGGTCGGGGCCAATTCTTTCATCCGGCCGCAATGGCCGCCAATGAACAGGGCGTCGTGTTATTCGACATCCTGGGCAACCGCTTTCAATTCCTGAACGTCGAAGGCGCCTTTCAGAACGAGTGCCAGTTGAGCGAACCTACGTCCTCCAGGACGGTCGCGCTCACGGCCGCGGGCCTGGTGCTGGTCAATACTCCTTCATCAGACCATGTCATTACAGCCTATGACAGGCAGTGCAGGAAGCAATTTACCTTTGGCCCTCCCACGGCGCTTTCGGAGCTTTATTCCTCTGCCCTGGCTGGTCGAAACAGTGACTACAAATTCGCGGCCAACCGGCTCTGGCTGACCGGCGACAAAAGCGGCAACACCTATGCGGCCTATCTGCTGGCGCCGGTCCTGACGAAATACGACAAATCCGGAAATTTGCTGTGGACACGCAAGTTCGACCAGGCGCGGGAAGAACAGTTTCGGCAATACGTCCCCAAAAACGGCGGCATGTCGACCGGCGTCGATGGCGTGCAGGTTCCATACATAACCAAGGCGGTGTTTCCGGAAGAAGACGGCAGGGTGCTCGTGCTCTGCTCCGTTGACCTCTTCCGCAAAGACCGTATCTTCGAGTTCTCGCCCGGTGGGGATCTTCTGGGTTACAGCGATATCGAGGTCCCTCGTGGAAGCCTGTTCAAGATGGCTCTGCAGGACCACGACCTCGTTCTTTCGGCGCTCTTTGCGCCGGGTTTATACCGTGCCAATCTTACTGGAAAACAAAACTGAATTACGGGTCTTATCAAATCACCATTACGAAAGGAAAAAAATTATGTCTAGCTTGTTTGTCAAAGGAGTTCTTGTCGTAGCCCTCGCCCTCGGTGCTGTCAACAGCTTTGCGCAGGCAAAAGTAACGTGCGGCGATGGCCAGTGCAGTTGCAGTAACGGTAGCGATAGCCAGTGCTGCGGGACCACCACATGCTCTCTGTCGGGCACCACTTGCAGCTGCACCTAGGCTGCTTCGCATCAACCACAAATCAAATAGAAAGGAAAAAAATATGTCTAGCTTGTTTGTCAAAGGAGTCCTTGCCGTAGCCCTCGCACTCGGTACGGTTAACAGCTTTGCGCAGGATACTGCCGGCGTATCGTGTGGGGATGGCCAGTGCAGTTGCGACAACGGCAACACCAAGAATCCCAGCCAGTGCTGCGGGACCACCACGTGCACGTACTCGGGCGGCACTTGTACCTGCACCTAAGCGGCTTTACACCAACCACAACCAAACGGGAAGGTCGCGAAAAGCGCCTTCCCATTTTCAAAGTGCCGGGACTTGAGGAGGTTTTATGATCTGCAACGGCCTGCTTCAACGTATCTTTCGTCCATTCATACTGGTGGTCGCAATTCTTTCGGTCTTTCTGTTGTGTACACTCCGGGTTTTCGCCCAAGCCCCTTCCCAGGAACGGAAGATGGCCATTCACGCCCAGGAACTGCTGGAAGACGTGGATGGCTTGGCGAAGGTTGCGGCCCCGGGAATGCGCAGCTTCCTTCTGCTCGAACTGGCGAACTCCTATCAGGCCATCGACATTTCCAAGGTACCGGAATATCTGACCCAGGCGTTTGAGTCCTCCACGGCTATTACCGACGATGTGAATACGAAGCAGAGGCTGCAAGCCCAGATTGTTTCCAGGTTGCTGCATTTTGGGACCTCTGAAGTCGAGGGCCTGCTGCCGGTCGCGACCGGAACGGGCCGCATGTTCGTGCTCAAGGCCCTGGCCGCAAAATGCGTGGCGGACCGCCGCTACGAGGATGCGCTCGCCCTTCTCGATGAAATCACTTCTGAGACGGAGTTCCCCTACGCCACGGCAACGCAGGTCATGCTTTCCTTGCCCGCTGCCAGAAACGCCGAAAAACAGCGGCTGTTCGTGAAGGCCCTGCAAAACTATAAAGCAACCGAACACAAACAACTGGCTATCGGAAGCGACGATCTGGCGACCATGGTCGTGCGTTTCCACCGGATGATCCCCAGAAGCCTCTTGCTCGAAGCCATCGACGAAATCCTCACGCAAGCGCGGCAGACAACGCCCGGACGGTTCGACCTCAGTTCGAATCTTGGGGCCGCCTCTTTCAGTTCAAATTATGAATACCGTTTGTTTGAGGTACTTCCTGTATTGACGGAACTTGATCCGGACCGGGCAAAATCGCTGCTGGAAGAGCAGCAAAACGTAAAAGGCATGCTCCGGCAGTTTCCGGATGGCATACAGTCGCTGGACAAAACGATCCGAGACTCGCCGCTGACCAAGGGCGAAGCGTCTTTGCTGACCACCACGGTCTCGGTGGGCGGAAAGGCCGATGCCACTAATCTGCTGGGCGAAAGGTTGCGCCAATCCGTTGATAGCGCAGTAGCGGCGGCCGCCGAAAATCCGGCGCAAGCCATTGCCAACGCCGTACGGCTTCCAGTCCGGGTTGGGAACCGGAACCCTCGGGCGGACGCGTTGGAAGCCATCGCCAGCGCCGCATTCATCTCCTCTCCGACGCTTGCGAAACAGGCTTTGCGCGAACTGAAGACCACCGCTCTCGAAAAAGTGCCGGCCTTCGACAAGGCCGACTATCTGTCCCGCATTGCCGACCTCGAAATCAAGGCAAAAGAGACCGATTCCGCCGTCGAAACCATTCATTCAGGCCTACAGGTCGCAGACGAACTCTTGAGCGCCGACGAAAGCACCGACGACCCGAATCAGGCCGTCAAGGCCTACTGGCCCTCTACGCATGTCTGGCGGATATTTATCGAACTTGCGGACAAAATTTCGCATCGATTCGCCCAGGAAAGCCTCGACAAGCTGCGCGATCCTGAGATCGCGCTGCTGTCGCGAATCACCCTCGCTGACTCTTGGCTTGAGGTGAAGCCGGTCATGAGCGACGTTATCGAAAAGCACCATTCCGGCGAAAAGTATAAAGGCGCGAGTAATTCACCGACCCGTTAGCAGAGAAAAGAGGTCCGCCACGAATTCCCCTTGGCGAATGAAAAAAACATGGATTTTGGCTTTTGGGGAGGCGATTTCAAAACTGCGGCACAAAGTCTAATGGTGTAACGGGCCGCCCATTATTCGCTATTCGTCGCGTCTGCGCAGAGGGAGTATACGTACCCGAATCCGATTTGGGTTCACCGTCAGCAGCGCACCCTGCTCCAGATCCACTGCCATTTGCTGAAGGGCGGCCACAACCTGCTTGCCAATGGTATCTGGACTGGTATCCTCGGAGCGGATTTGTACCACGCTAGGTTTGTTGCCGTGTGTAGCTGCCAAGATGGCACCGAAGTCGAGATCATGCGTGAGCACAACATAGCCGTTTGCACGCGCGAAGCCCATTATGTCGACGTCCTGTGCATTGGCTGCGCCCATGCTCGACCAGTGCACCGCTTCGATATCAGCCTCAGCCAGCAGTTTCACCCAACGTGGTGACAAGTTCATGTCGACCAACAGTTTCATTTAGGGGCCAGTACGACTTCTCGCTCTTCGGCCCGCCATGCAGCGTACCGCAGTGCCTGCAGGATATCCTCGCGCTCCAGATAGGGGTAATCAGCGAGGAGCTCATCGATACTATGACCGGCTCCGATTTGCCCGACAATCATACCCACTGTCACCCGCATGCCGCGGATACACGCCTTCCCACCCATTATTTGCGGATCTTGGGTAATACGGTCCAGTTCAAGCATAAGTCTCTCCCGAGTTCTGCTGCTTCTTTGATATTTCGCTCGGCTTCTCCGAGTGTCTCTCCCTGGGTATGGCAACCAGGTAAAGAGGGAATAAAAGCGATATAGCCACCTTCGGGGGCAGCCTCATACACCACCGAGAACGATCGAACAGTCTTTTTGGGCACAGGCTTTTTCATGTGGTAATTATATAATTCCTGCCCTATGTCCATTCGAGCCTTTCTCTTGCTTGCAGTATTTGTCGGCAGTTCAGCGATCTTCGGTCGAGGTCAGAATTCTGCCAATCTCGACGAAGTTGCCAAACGCGCAATTGCCCGCGAACGCGTGGTCGGCGCCTCCGTGCTCGTGGCGCGCGAAGGAAAGATTCTTCTGCATAAAGGCTACGGCTTTGCCGATCTGGGACTGGAGGCTCCTGCAAAGGATGAAACCGTATATCACGTGGTCGGGCCTATGCTTCCGTTCACCGGTATATCTGTCCTGCAACTGGCCGAAAAAGGAAAGTTGTCGCTTGACGACGATATTTCAAAGTTCATTCCGGAATTTCCACTGCAGGGACATCACGTAAGCATCCGGCAGTTGCTCAATCACACCTCTGGAGTCGTGGACTACCACTACCTTGGAGACGCGATTGAAGCCACAAGCCGCCAGCCCAAGGCGCTCGATGAAGTCATGGCTCTTTATGCCGGCAAGAATTGGGTCAATGAGCCAGGTAAGAAATGGGATTGGTCCATCTCCGGCTTCCAACTCCTGGTCACGATTGTGGAACGGGTGAGCGGCCAAAGTTTCGCGGATTACGTACAACAGCATATTTTCTCTCCTGCGGGAGTCAAGTCCACAACCTACTGCGACGACTTCGCGCTGGTCCGAGGCCTCGCCCATGCATATCGAAAAGCAGGAAACAGCTATGTGCCCGCTAACGAAAACGATATGGCATACAACGCCGACCTGCGCTTCTGCAGCACGGTAGGCGATCTGTATCAACTCTGGCGCGCGATTGCGGAGAGAAAACTTATCCGTCCCGAGACCTTCACGCAGATGACCACCGCCGAAGGCGCCGCAGCCCAGATGAGCCCACAGGATCCAAAAGCTCAATATGGGTTTGCCATCATGCTCAATCATGAGGAGGACCACCGTCGCATCGGCCAGCACGGTTCCCTGCTGGGCTACAGCGGCAGCCTCTATGATTTTCCAGAAGATCAACTGACCATCATCGTGCTCACCAATACTGAAGACCAGAATGCTTATGCCATCACGCGGGCACTGGCACGGGCCGTGCTTGGTCTGCCGGAGCTTCCTGCGCAGCCGTCGAATCCGGAAAGGGTACTCTCCGACAATCCTATCTCCCCAACCGAACGCAACCAGCTTGCTGGAACCTTTGTGCTCAAGCTTGACCGTCTCACCCCCAACCTGCATGATTCCTTTGCTCAATACCGCCGGACTTATCGCGTGTTTGACGAGAACGGACGCCTGATGATCGAGCCTCTAGGCGCAGGCCCCGAGCGCCTTCTGAAACAAGATGATGGCAGCTTCGCCATCCGCTCCACTCCCAGAGCGCACATCTCTTTCGTAATCCAGAATGATCATGCGGTTTCCATGAAAATGGATTCGCAGGGTTTTGGCGTTCCATTGTCGGGTGATCGCGTTGGGCCCGGCGATCCACAAACATTTCACCAGCAACTGCGATGACCCAAAGCTATAATTGAGTCAACCCATTCCCAGGAGAAAATTGATGCGAAAGGTTACCGTGCGTGCCGCTCTCTGTTTGGTGTGTATTGCTGTCCTGATACTGCTATCGGGATGCGGGAAATCAAGCAAACTGGCTTCTCTATTGCCGGACACGCCGGAGGGCTGGAGCGCGGAGGGCAGTGCCACAAGTCGAGATGTTTCGGGCGTGGGGCACAGCTCCACCAAATCTTATGTACCCAATGGAAGCACGTCTGGACTCGGAATCCAACGCGTGAGCGTGCAGATTCTGGTAGCGGAAAACGGCGCCGATCAAAAGAAGCTCGAAGAGATGTCGCTCCAAAAAACAGCAGAGTTTAAAGAGAGAAAACAAGTCGCTGGCTTCCCTGCCTTCGAATCATTCCCTTTACCCAGCAATGACAGCCACTCTTTGGACGTTCTACCCAAGAGCGGAACCCATGTTCAGATCGTTGCCTACAAAGGCGGGCCCGGCTGGGACAAGGGCGAAAATCGCCAGTCAGTGGTTTCATTGTTTGCTGGAAAAATCGATTTGAAGAAGATCGCGGCGACAGAATGATTTCTCTTTAGGAAGAGCTTTAACTTGCGTCCGGGATTCTGTTGCAGTGTGTTAGGTTGCTAGCTGATGAGTCATAAACTTACGATACGTCTTACAGATGAGCTTCTGATTTGGCTCAAAGAGGCGTCGCGGCGGAGAGGCATTCCAATCAGTCGGCTTGTCCGCTGGCAATTGGAAACCGCCAAGGCTAACAGCGGCAAACAACGGTTCCTACGTCATGCCGGCGTAATGACCGGTGGACCGCGCGATATTTCTTCCCGCAAAGGATTTTCACGCTGATTTGGCCCTCTTGCTTCGCTGCGGTGCCAGCGAAGCTCTACCATTCTGAAATCAATGGAGTAAATTTATGGAATCAGCTATCAGTGTCAAAGGCCAAGCGACCATTCCTAAAGTGGTTCGCGAATATCTTGGGTTGAAACCGGGGGATCGAATTAAGTTTTTCTACATCCCGACGGCAGCGTCGTTATACTCCCAAAACTTCCAGCGATGGCCTTGCGAGGCCTCTTGACGTCACAACGCAAGAGGCCAGCTACGATCCGTGAAATGAATAGCGGAGTTGGTGAGGGTGCATCTGGCGAGCCAGATACCAAACGCCGTAGGTAGGTTCCCACGCCAACGTTATAATGGAGTGTTAACCCTAAGCTTGGAGACCGAATGCGAGAGCCCCTCGACCTGAAGAAAACTCTGAACCTGCCAAAGACCGACTTCCCCATGAAGGCAAACCTGCCGCAAAATGAGCCTAAGTGGCTCGAAAGATGGGAGAAGATGGGGATTTATGGCAAGATTCGTGAGTCCCGCAAAGGCGCTCCTACCTATATTCTTCATGATGGACCGCCCTACGCCAATGGCGCGATCCACGAAGGCCATGCCTTAAACAAATGCTTGAAGGATTTCGTCGTAAAGTCAAAGAACATGGCAGGTTTTGACTCCCCATATATTCCTGGCTGGGACTGCCATGGTTTGCCGATCGAGTGGATCGTCGAGGAACAGTACCGGGCCAAGGGCCAATCCAAGGACAGCGTGCCGATCGACCAGTTCCGACGCGAATGCCGCGAGTTTGCGGCGCATTGGATCGAGGTGCAGAAGCGCGAT
>DASZFK010000606.1:0-8860 GCA_035939855.1 Candidatus Angelobacter sp. | reverse complement strand
GCGAAAGTGGTCCGCACCGTTGCCACTCGTGGCAAAAAGAACGCTCGCTTTGCGGTCAAAGGTGTTGTCCTCATTGGGCAAAGCTTCTATCCGTTCTTCGGTCCAAGAGATTTCATTCATTGACTGAAGCCCCTATGATCTTTTGAATGATTTTATCGGTTGTTGATCTCTGAGGCTTTCGCAGCCTCAAATCGCCTTCTACACCGCTGAAGGGCGGCAAGACGGGAAATCCTATGTAAGTGATCGAAGGGACAGGAAATCTGGATTCTTCGCTCCCGACAAACAACGCCTGCGTTCAGAATAACAGGCTTTAGCACAGCGATTTGTCTGCCGCTGTGCTTCTTTTTTTCTGATTGGTCGGGGAGAGAGGATTTGAACCTCCGACCCCCTGGTCCCGAACCGTGTCAGAGAAAACTTGGATTCATGGGGAAAGAGAGAGGGGGGAAGTATTTTATTTTCAAAGACTTACAAAAGTCTTTGTCGGCGCAGATTCAAAGAGTTTGAAAATGCGCCTACTGCTCCGCCACAGCCAATGAGTATTTATTAGCGTTTATGACCCAATTTTGGAATAATAAAGAACATGAGTGCCGTTGGTGTTCTTTACGAAGAAGATGGCGCTGTCCATCTGACAGCCCGACTCGGGGACTATGTTCCATCGCATACAAGACGGTTTTCATCATATTCTGAGCTCTACACGGAGTTGTTAACTCTACGTTCGATCCCGCAAGATGAAATGCTCGATCTCGCTAGTCGTCTCGGCGAACATATTGAACTACCTGGCGACACGCGCGAATGGGCTCGAATTCTGCTTCGAGGATCGACCTTTCCAGTACGCTTCATGGTGTTCTACGAAATTCAAGGGCCTGTTTTGACGTATTGCTTAGCAGGATCATTCATGCCAGCGACCTTTTCCAATAAAAACGGTGCTTCGTTTGAAAATGCTGGGCAGCTTGTTGATGTTCTTAACAGTGTGGGCTTGCCGGGCAAAAAAATCGCTCGCCTGGGGGGAAACCCGGAAATTTTTCTCGTGACCGCCGCTCAATTGCGCCTTTTGCGCTTGAGACCGTTGGAAACCACCCAATAACCCAGTACAAATCAAGTTGCCGACCAAAACTTTCAATAGAAAACTATTCTATCGCCGCCCAGCGACTCAAGGGCGGTATAGCAACGGAATCGTACTTGACAGGCCACAAGCAAGTAAAGAGTTTCTAATTTTCTCCCGCAACAGCATCTTGCGCTTCGGGCGGAACTACTGGTCCGGCTTTCGGTTTCGGATCAAAATATGCCTGATGAGTCCCTCTTGCTAAATCCTCAAAGGAAATCGCCGTGGAGTCAAGCACGAACTCTTTCTCTGTTCGTTCATACACAAAATATGGCTCCAATTCTCGTTGAGCCAGCAAAATGACCCGGAATCGATGCGGGGCCTGCGCCGCTCGACATCTAGTGATTTCAGTCGCAGTAAAAGGCGTCGTCTTTGCAAAAACAATATAAGCGTCAATGCGATTGCGGGGAAAGGCGTCAGCAACCGCCTTTAGATGTGCTACGTCTTCTTCTGTAATCTCTTGTTTGGATTTGCATTCACCAACGGCCAATGCAACCCGATTTTCGTAACCTCCCTGAGAGATAGCAACAAAGTCGGTCTCACAAGCTGCAATTTTTGCGCCAAGCGAAGTAATACTCATTGCCGTGGTATAAATCAGACCATGTATGGTCGTAGCCAATTGTTGAAGCGTAATTGCTACAGGGATCGCTCCCTCTTGGTGATCTTCTCGACCGAACAGGCCTGAACGCCTATAGGTCCAGTCTCGGTCGCGCAACTGAGAAGTTATATTGAATAAATGGCCGCACAGTTCACAACGAACGTCTGTTGCAAGGTCGTCGAGAGACAACCAAAAATCAAGTTCGCAGTGCTGGCAATGTAGATTCAACCCGACCCTAAAGACATTTTGTTGAGTCAAATACCTAAGCGCATCCTCAGGCTTAAGTCTTAGATAATCTCGCTGTTCGATAAATAGACCCTCAAAATCACTGAATCTGGGCTTGCCCGTAACCGGATCATTCTGACCAATAATTTGTATCGCACCACTTCGTGTAAAAGAACCAAGTGGTCCATATTTTTCGATCAGTTTTCGTACGCCTTCAATTTTAAAGACCCGACATCCTTGAAGTCCGTCCATCTGCCTGATCAGACGACTTGCAATGAGACCTGGCTTACTGGGCTGGGCCTCCATACCAAAGGCACGAAAAATTTTACTGATAAGTTCACGGTTTGGAAGAGCGCGGAGAGTCAAATCATCATGCGTAACACCCAAGATGATACCAATGCCCGCCTTTTGAGACCGAGCCTGATTCCACCGAAAGTAGAACTCTCGCCCGTAATATTCATTCAGTTCTGGAATGTACGGCGGTTTGACCGTTGTATCCTCCGATAACTCAACGATTGGATCAACGCCGACGATCAGGTTTTGGCTATATAAACCAACGTCTTCAGAAAACTGCTTCGGGGGGAGTTGAAATGATATCGACTGCCGACCTCCAGAATCGGCGACAGACCCAAGCACCGACTGCTCGTTTATATGAACTGTTGGCGGCTCAACATTTAACCCGACTAAGCATCTCAACATCTGTGGACCGAAATCCTGTCCTTCAAATCTTTCCAGTCTTCTTGCCCAAACGGCTACTGCGTTGCGCAATCCAATTGGATCGGTCGCTCTTTTGCCTAGCACGTCAATCCAAGCTCTCTTTAATCCGTCTAATCGCGTTTGGTGTCGCGGGTCATAAAAAACCAAATCGATATCCGCAGCTCGAAGATTCCAAAACCAAGTGATGTCATTAAAGTCATCGCAATCCCCAACATAGAAACCGGGATTATCATGTTGACGAAAGCTTCGTTCAATCTCCAAGCCCCATGAAGAAACAACTGAAGGCGTTAGTTCCTTATAAGCCTCCGTTGGAACGGGTTCGGCGGAATTTAATGTGACTCTCTCACCATGTAGATACTTAACAAAGAACTCTGTGTAATCTTTGTCAACTTCTGCTTGGGTAGGATATAACCCAAAGGATGCAGCAAAAACATCTTTTAGAGGGTCTGAATCCATCCATTCATAAAAAGTTCCCTTAATCTTAGGCTCTGGTTTATCCTTTATATATTCCTCGAATAAGCGCCTTACGGGATGATATATGTCCATAAACGAAGCCACCTTGCCCCGTGCGCTTCCAACAAATAGGCTCTTGTGAAATAGTGGCCAAGGAAGATAGGTAAAGCCATTTATGAAGTCCTCAACCAAACGGACGCTGGTGACCGGGTAAAGCACGTCAATCTTAAATGCATCGACCAACGCCTTGGCTTCAGCATCGTCTTCTTCTGTAGCTCCTATTGGAATGATGGGATTAAACCGACCGCCCCAAAGTGTGTGAACAAGCCGCAAAGCCTGTCGAAGGTCATCCATATTGTCCTTTTGGACACAGAATCCCACACGAACTGGGCGATACTGAATACGTAAACTCAGGGTACTCATATTGTTGATCAGATATTGCTTTCCCTCAGAATAGCTCTATGGCTAACTTTGGCAAGGCCTTCATTTGAGAATACACCTCTGGTTAGGCGTACCCGAAACATTGGGGACTTTCGCGAGTGGACCAATCAAAATTCCTACCAGAACGCCTTTGAGCGGCTCCTGCGGGACCTTAAAGTGGAAGACAAAGCGGCGTCCACTGTGCAGAAGTGAGTTGCCGTTGGGGCTCCGGGTGTGGCGGGAGGTTGGCTGCTGTAAGTAGATGAGCGGCTGGAGAAATGGAGGGGCGGAGTCGGTCTCCCAGCTACGCCCCGTAGGGCGCTTACTTTTTGCGCTCCAGGTACTTGATTCTGGTCGCAACGACTTCGGTCTTGTACTGCGTGCCGTCTTCGTTCCCGACCTTGCTGTGATGCAGGTAGCCATAGACCTTGATAAACCGGCCTTTGGTGCATTTCTCGACTACTTCCTGGGCCAATTCCCTGAAAGCAACTACGGAGTGCCACTCGACGTATTCTTTTTCGCCGAACTTGTTTTTAGTGGCCATGCGGAATGAGGCAGCGCTGTCGTTGGCGCCAAAGAAAGCCGCATCTGCGCCCAGGTTGCCGGTCAGGATCACCAAGTTGTTGCTGAAGGACTTCCGCTGCTGCTTGCTTTGCGCGCTCTTGGTAGCTGTGTTGCGAGTTGAATTCTTGGCCGTTCTCATGATGATTTCTCCTGTGCCTCTTTCGAGGATTGATTTTTTTCGTTCACCTGGGCGCTAGCCGAAAAAAACAACCGCAGAATGAGGACAGAGGCCAAGGCCGGGAGCGCGGGAGGCCGCAGGGTGAAAGCAAACTGACTGACAACATGGTTTTTCGTTGGCGGGAGGGATGCATTCCCCGAAGGCCGGAGGAGCCTGCTCCTGCAGGCGGAAGCGCGAGAGCGCATTGGGTGGGAGACATGAGAACGGCTGAATCAACAGCAGCACAGTTCTAGAGCGCAAAACAGCAGCGGAAGACCGGCAGCACTTTGGTGAACGTGAGACCGGCGGCGGGGGCGGATGTGGGCTGAGTTTGAAGGCGCAAGGGGGCGGTTCTGCCGAATCGGGGGGCCACAGTTGGCGAAAAAGAATAGTCGGGTGAGGAGTTGCTGAAGGGACAGGTCCCAGGAAATTGAGAAATGCCTCTAAAGGCAGTGCAAGGGTCCCATGGCGAATCACGGCAGGGGCGAAGGGAGAATAAGGCACGCAAAGGCAGGGCGGTTGCGAAACGAGAGAGGAAAGACCTGGAAGCAAAGGCCGGCAAGGGCGCTGCGGTCCAATGGGATACGCCAGCCAATCGACAAGAGTCGCACGCTAGACGCGCAAACTTAAGTTGCCGAGGGCTGGGATTGGATGCTGGAGCGGTTTGGACGCGGGCGGGTCGGAAAACCTGGGCCAAGCCCAACCTTTTTGCTTCGGTTTTGTATTAGCCAGCCAAAAATTTCGGCACGCCGCGCCGAATTTTTTGAAAAAATAAGCGGGTTTCGAATAAACAAAACAAGGGGCACGTGAATTGGCAAACGTGCCCCATCGGTGTTTTAGCCGTCAGTGAGTGGCAAACAATCTACCATCACCATTAAATGCTTTCTGCAAAATCCTCCTGGCCGTGGAAATCTGGCAGTGGACAAAAGCGGTAGTAACGCCTCGGGCTTGTGCAATGGTTGCGGCGTAGTGGGACAGCCAATCGCGGACACGGTTTTTGCTATTTGCGATATTGTCTTCCTACGGGATCACCGGATCTCAAGTTTGCGTGAATCGGCCGCTGCGCTAGAGTGAGATGTATGGCATTTGAGCGAATCTACACGGTTTGGGACCACTATGATGGCCCGCGTTCGGGCATCGCTGCATATTTAGGCCAGCCGCATCATTATTCTTGCGAGTGGAACAAGGTCGCTGACGATTATGCAGAGTGGTTCCTGCTTACACCCATCGATGGTGAAGCCCTCGCGTTGGCGCTTGAACAATGGAAGATTTGGCGCGAATGGGAGCGCAAGTTTCATCGAGGGGAGGTTTTGCAATCGACGCATCCTGCCCTGCCGGGCCAACACCCACGATATGAGGAATTGGGCGTCACCCTCAAAGCCCATATCGCCACTCTATCAGGAACGCGCATGCGAGCACGAGCGAGATTTCGCGCTCAAGCAGGCCAAGAAAAGATAGTGCCGGGCGTGATGCGTGAACTTGAGGTCGAATGGAGCGACGCGGAAACTATCGCTGCGCCTTAACCATTGAAATGGTAGTCCAGTGTGACAAAATTCACAACTGTGTGTGCATGCCCTATCGCGATAGGAACGATCACAGAGAGCCAAGAGCTGAGTTGGCCGATTTGCCGCTCGGTAACGCAAGATGCGTCGTTACAAGAAACATCGCGACCGTCCCCGCCAGATTGACAGCCAATTCAGCGTGTCGAGGGGCGGGTCTGACAATCTTTTTGCCTTGGCCGTGAGCATCACTGAGACGATTTCTAAGTGCTCCTAATCCCTCCACCACGGCGGTGCAGCCACCCAAGATTTGCTTGAAGATCGTTTCCGAATGCTGGCTCGGCGCTAGATTAAGCGTCTTTGCAACCAGCTTGTATAGACCAGGCAGATCGCCATCATTCTCATAGGCTACGCTCCGGGCGTCGAGAATGTGCTTGCATACTGTCTCTAAAATCGTTCGCGCCAGTGTGATCGCTCCCTCCGGGTCCGCCGCCCGTCGTTCCAACGCCTTGGCCCAAAGGCGGTGCACTGTTTCGGGGTCAAACTGCTCTAGAGCAATCGCAACATTCTGGTCAGCAGGGGTGGAGCTCTCTCCATCCAAGCGCTCGAAAAGAGGTCGGAAGGAATTCCAAATGAATTCGCGGCGCTCTGCATAGTGCTGATACTCGTATTTTATGAACTGCCAGAATTCTGCGGTCGAGCGGCATGTTCTGAGAAATCGAGGCGCGATGTCCTTCAGCAACGGGTCGTTCACGATTTCCTGGCGAAGTCTCTTGTACTCATTTGGATCGCCACTGCTGCCGGTCGCATGCGCGATCAAAAGATTTTGGAGCGCTTCGACTCTTTCGGACAGATTTTCCATAATCAGCTTCATACATTATCGCGCTAAAAAATGGAGAGGGATACTAGAACGAAGAAGCCCTACTCTTTCGGATTGATGTGTCTGATGAATTCTGTTATCGGACAAATCGCTCTCAAAGAGTATCGGCTGGTTGTGTACTCACTGCTAACTCACATACATGTGATGATCGGCAGAGCAGCACGTATAGCAGCGGCCACTGCTGGTGCCTTGTCATTTCTCAGTATGCGGGTAAGCCAGCTCTCAAAGTCGTCCAGGCGTTGACGCTTTAAGTGGCTGGCTGCAAGTGCCAATAATGCTTTGTTATCATAGTTCGCGAGAAGAAGCAGGAGGTCTTGGTCGTGCAATGCCTTCTCAATGCGATCCTTGGCCGTCTTCGCTATATCCGCTATGTTGATCTCGCCAGTCTTCGTCGTATAAGTTCCTGTAATACTCTGAATATCGGCAGCGCCACTTAAATCGATCTTTTTAAGGAGCCGATCGATCCGACGGCGGCAATATCGCACCACAACGGTTTCAACCGCTGCCGCTGAATTTAAGCTTTGGAATACTGCATCCCGTAGGTCTTTCAGTTTGGCTTCAAGCTGCTCGCCCCTATAGCCCTCGCTTTCCGCAATCGCTCGACTAACCGCGGGCAGGAGCAGAAGATTTTCTATCTCTGATACGGTGAGAACCGAAACTCCACACTGCCCCAGAAGGGCAATATCGTCGGGCTGATAGTCGTCTGCGTCAACAATGCCTGAACAAGCCACGCGAGTGAGTGCGCTGTTGCGTCTCATTGTCACAACCGAATGGATGACCTCTTCGCAGGAACCTCTCGGAATTACTGTGAATTCCGGAAAGCAACATCTATAAATAGTTGTGTCCAGGCTGCCTTCGGTGCCCTCGACAAAAAGTATTGGGCGGCGGCTGCCGAGAATCAGCGTCGTAATCTCCTCATTAAATCCTGTGTCCTCTGGCACCGATTCTATTTTCCAGTGAGGCGCAGGATCGTATTCCAGGATCACCAGTTTTTTTGCGGGGCGTGAAGCGGCAAATTCCAGATCGTGGGTGATGAATACAAATGCACAGTCATGTCTCGCCGCCTCCAACTCATCCCAAAGCTTAGCCATAATCGAGCGATGCACGTGAAGTTCTGGTTCATCCACGATCAGTAGTGAATCCTCTGCTGCGAGGAGGACTTGCCCGATCATATAAAAAATCGCGCGCTCTCCGTCACTCATATCAGATGCTTTGTAGTGTGCCGTGGAACCCGGAACTGCCACCTCGATATTGTCACCTGAGATGATGAGCGTTCGTTGGGGAAGCAGTCGTTCCCATATCTGGCTCAAATGCTCAAACTTTGTGAAAGGGGCGGGGCTACGATCACCGGCACGGGCGCGCTGATGGGTTTGCAAAGACTTATTTGCTTGATCCGCGAAGAGCGCCTGAATTAGGAAGTCAAAATCGTTAAGCAGAGCAGTTGCCGCCTTGCTCTGCCAGCGATGGCCAGCGCGCTGGTCCACGTGCGCGTCCTCAGCGGGACGGCCGATTCGAAGACCGAGAAGTGCCTGCTTCTCGGCTATCTTAGCTACCTCTGGATTCAGTGACAGCGCTCGATGTGCAGAAATTCTGTGCGCCCGTCCAACAAGCGAGTCTTCGATGCGAACGGCCAGACGAGTCTTTCCTCCACCATTGGCGCCGACAAAAATCACGGACGCTCCAGGTTCAACGCTGATATTTGTCGGCCCCTGCGGGCTAGGAATTGAAAAATCGAAAGGCATGCGCGCCGAACTCCTTATTCATTCAATACGTCGCAAAAAAACTTGCCGATTTCTCAGGATTATAGCCCCGCCGGTCGTAAAGCTTGGTGGTTCCTGGTTCGCGGTGGCCAGCGGCGCGCTGCACGTCCTCAAGAGAGCAGCCGTTCTCCAGCGCCGTAGTAATAAAGGTAGCGCGCATCGAATGGGCAGAGTATCCCCGATCAAGCCCTATGGCCGTGGCATGGCCGGCGGCATCGAGATAAGCCCGGATGCGTTGCACGGTTTGTGGGTGGACGGCGAGCGCGTCCCCGCCTGCCGCCCTTGCGGACGATGCGCAGCGAGTCATATCCACGATTCTGGTGGATGGAAGGGCGCAACTACAACGGAGTGCTGCGTGTGATTTATCGAGACTTCGGTTGAACGATAACAAGCAGGTCACCGGTTGTTTAAGTTGTCAAGGGGCTTGGAATCGGATGCTGGTGCGGTTTGGACATCGGGCGGGAGGGTGGGAACGCCGGGGCAAG
>DASZFK010000605.1:0-3988 GCA_035939855.1 Candidatus Angelobacter sp. | reverse complement strand
TGCTGCGCTTCGCGTGGCTCGTGAGGCGCGAAGACTTCTTTGGTCATGTCACTCGCAAGGTTGCACAGCTCAATCGAGATGGGTCGCGGCGAATAAACGTACAATTGGCCTTGAAAAAGATTGCCGCGACGAACGTCGTCGGACACCGCCGCGTCATAGAAGATGCTGTGCATGGGATTCTCCAGAACTGCGAACTTGAAAGGTTGCTATTTTACGAGAGTTAACCGATATGGGGGTACAGCAGTTTCCCTGCCAGAACCAGCATTCGTTCCGGCATCGCGGCGAAAACGCGTTTGGCTGCCTTCAGTTGCCAGTCCTGTTGTCCTCCTTCGGCTCTGCCTCCGGGAAATTTCTTGTAGATGACCCTCGATTGCTTTGCCCCAAAGCGATTCTTGAAGGTGATTAGGCCCGCGTTGTTTACTTCCGATCTTCCCAAATCGAGTTCAGACACGCCGCGCCGCTTGGCGTCTTCGATTGCTCGCCACATTAGGAAAGGCATAGCGCCCAAATTGTGAAACTTGGCATCGCTGCAGCCATACTTGTAAGTTAAGATGTCTTTGTAGAGTAGCGTCAAGATGGCGGCAATTGCATGATCCCCGATGCGAGCGACACGAATCTTGACCTGCTCGCCCAAGCAATCTATGACGTTGCGAAACCAAGCCAACGGGGGCGGCGGGAGAGCTTGACGGCGCCGGGTAATCATTGTCAACCGGTAGAATTCGTGTAGCAGCGAATCCGACCTGCCTTCTTCATACTCGAGGCCTTCTCGGTTCGCACGCTGGATCTTGCGCCGGATTGAGTCCTTATGAAGTCCCTGGAATAGTCGGTCTAAGCAAGGGCGTAAATCCAACCGGTGGATAACATAGTTCGTTCCATCGCGGAAATTAGCCCAATCCGCGAACTGGTTCCCGCAATCGAGAGGCCGGAATTCTACGCTCTTCCATTTTCCCTCGGTTTGCCCTTGCTCCAAGAGCTTCAACAAATTTAGGAGCTCGGCCTGATCGTCGAGCAGAAGATCACTGTGATCGGAGAACGGTAAGGAGACCAACCTTGGGCCGACCAAAGCGCTCTTCACCACGCACGAGACAACCGCGTTTTCCAAGTCTTTGCCATTCGGAGTGGTTGTAAAGGCCACTGGTTCATATCCATAGGTTCGTTGCAAGACCTGCAGCCACGATTTAGTATGGAAAATGGACGCACGAGCATGGCGCTGCAGAAAATCGTCCCATCGGCGATCCTTGAGAGGTTCGATCAGTTGAAATGGTCCGGAAACGGTACAACTCCTTACCACCATGAGGATCACAATGCTCACTGCGATGAAGGGTGTTCTGACCAGTGATAGTTCAAAGAAGGACTTACAGCCCGACTTGTTTACAGCGTGGCCGCATCAGGACTTTGATTTTCTGCGGTGACGGTTTCGATGGCGAGTTTTCTTTCTTCGGAGCCGGATATCCAACGGGCGAGCTTGTGTCCGAGGCGAATTCCTGGTTTTTCGACGAGATGGTAAAGCGCAGGTGGCGCAAGAACCGACAGTAGCAAAAACAGAGCAAAGTGGGCGGTCCGGCTGAGGTGCTTCATCGGAGGCAGTTGACGGATTAATTTGAACCGAGGATCCCGCGGGTCGCTGAAGACGTAGACCATAATCGGGAAGTGAGAGAGGTAAATACTGTAGCTATAGCGCGCGGTGATCCTGGAAGCCGTTCTGACATGGCTCCATGGAATCTCACGAAACAACGGAATCGCCAATCCCAGGCAGATTCCGCACGCCGCGATGTGCAACGGAAGGTAGGATGGGGCAGCCGTCATCCAAGTTAGTGAGGCGGCCACAATTGCGAGTGGCCAGAGCCATCCGGGAAGGCGCGCCGTGTCGCGCATCAAGCGCCATGCGACCACTCCGCCGAGGAAGCATGGGGCGTACTTGAAGATTTCGAATCGTTCGCCCCAACCCGGCTGTAACAACGCTACTGGGATGGAAGAACTCCACAGAAGCGCCAGGAGCTTCAAGGATCGATTTCGCAAAATCAGGAACAACACCGGCAGCACGATATACATCTGCACTTCGAGCGGCAAAGACCAGAGCGGTGTGAGCGTTGGCGGAATGACCGGCTTATCCGTAAAGAACAAGTTCTGCGTGAGTGTAAGATTCGGCCACAAATTTACCGGCGACCAGCGCGCGTCAAAGCAATAGGCAATTAGGACGCAGACAACACTGAGAGGATACAGGCGGAATGCGCGGCGTACGTAGAATGGAACAAACACGCGCCACCCATCTAGGCCGGATCGTTCAAGTGACCACATCAATACAAGACAGCTGTGAACAAAGAACATCAGCACGCCGAGTTGGCCGATGTGCCAAAAGAAATCCCACTTCGCGCCCTTACCGGTGTAGATACCGTACAGGTGAGTGATGAACACCAGCAGAACGGCGACGGCTCGCAGAAAGTCCAGATTCGCCGATTCATGAAGTGAAGAAGGCAAGGCGCGGAGTGCGGGATTCGGACTGCTACTTTTCATATGAATGCTTCTTTTTCTCTGAGGCGGTCGGCGCCAATCATCCTCTTGGCCATCTGAACTGGGTGAGATCAGGGCCGCATCTGGTACACGTCAAGCCGCAGCCAGTGTTCGGGTAACGGCTTAACGGAGAACTCCGCCGAAATGGCGTGGAGTGATCGAAACCAGGAATTCGGCTTGCTACAAGCTGCGCAGGCGTTGGCAGAAAACACCAGGTCCGAATTCTTAGCGATGCGTTGCGCATCGCTCATCGCGATATCGTCATCGGGAAGTATAACGATCAAGGCGCCCGGAGCAGGGCGGTCGGTGTGAATACAGGCATAGTCTCTATAGTTGACGCAGCGAGAGTCATCAAAGTTCTCACGACTCGCCATGACAAGACGTGTCACGGTCTCATCAGCACCGTCGCGCTGTCCCTGCAGAGGAAAGCCCCTATATCTCAGATAAGAAGAAAGCCCCATGATGTGATAGCCGTCTGAGTAGGGGAAAAACAGTTCAACATTACGGCCTTTTTCTGTAGCCAAATAGCTGTTCATAAAGTCTGCAAATTGACTTTTCGCCGTGATGACGCCTTTTCGTTCCACCATTCGGAAGGAAGAGTAGGCAATGTCGTGAACAAGCACGAACAAGAACACGATCGCCACCACAGCTACTCGTAGCCTGGATGCCCTCGACAGCCAAAGCAGCGACATGTTCGCCAAATATAAGAGCGCAAACAGGTCCACGGGCGCCATATAGTAGCCGCTGTTTATCCTCAAGGCTACGACGCCAAAGAAATAAGCAAGAGCCCCCATCGCGAGAGGATCCCACATCGCATCGAGCTGGCCGTTCAAGAACAGGAATAACCCAAAGCGCAGAACAACGACGACAAGCAGGATCAACGGCAGCCAATCAATCTGCAGGTATGCGACAAGGACAGATAGTAATGGTTCACGAAGCCCGTTGATGTAGGAGAAGGTCCTGTGCGGAAGCATAGCAACAAGAAAGAACATCAGATAAATGGCTGAAACGCCCAACATCCCAACCGGGAGGGCATTCTCTTTGGCAAATTCCAACCAGGAGATCCGGCCGCTGCGGCGCGCAGCAGGAAGCTGTAACAACAATTGAGTAATCGCGTAAGCCGCAACAAAAAGAACAACAGTTTCCTTGTAGTAGAGAGCAAAATGCGTTGCCACGAGGCAGCTGACAAAATAGATACGCGCCTTGGTCCTGAGATACGCTTGTAAGCACAATAACAGCACGGCCAACCAAAAAAGAACATTGCGCTCAGGGTAAACGAAACCCGTGAAGGGGATCAGGAAACTTGGCGCAACCATTGCCGCAATTATGATTAAAACGCGATAGCGGACGTGGAACGCATGCAAAACAACAAAAAGCACGGCCACCAAGACAAGCAACTGCAACGCGACGAAAGCGTGATAGCCGGCCGGCGACCGCGTAACGAATTTCAGTAGGTTAAATTCCTGATCTGCCAGCG
>DASZFK010000604.1:0-4091 GCA_035939855.1 Candidatus Angelobacter sp. | reverse complement strand
GAAAGCAAATCTACCTTCGCCCCTAGGTAACAGCAAACCGCTGCGCTGGGCGAAATATTTTAACAGCGCTTCAGATTCCTGGCGAGAGTCATTTGCACCCGATTCCATCATGGCCTCTCTTAGCCATTGCTGTACTTGTGTCTTATTGATGACGATATCACTCTGTGCGGAAGCAGAGTCCTTGCGGGCTCTGTACAGTTGCATGCGATAAGCCACAGCAGCGAGCCATCGCTTTTTTTGCGCGAGAGAGTATGGCAGTTGATCCAGCCGACGACGTAGGTCAATTGATTCCAAATAGGCCGCTGCGATGCGCTCATAGAGCTCGGTCCGCCCATGTGGCAATCTTGAATTTTTGTGATGGATAAGTGCCATCAACGTTAGAAGATAGGGAATGCGGCCAAGCCGCTGGGTACCTTCGTTTTCGCGAATAGCTGTTACAAATTCCTCCGCTTGCACGTCGACTATCTGTTTATCTTTTTCGTGTTGCGCATACCAGTTTGTGGCAAATGAACGGATCTGCTCGTCATTGAATGGGGCTAGAAAGAGGATATCAGCCATCGGAGTGCGAATACGTTTCTTACGGTTCGTCGCGCCAAGCATCTCGGCTGTAGTCTTCGATAGGCCGGAAATGATTTCGATCTTTGTGTGGAAAGGCACCTGTTCGTAACCGACGACTCGAGACGTAAGTAACCACCGGCTGCTTGGATAATTTGCCATGCCTATGTGTACTGCATCTCGAAGCTTCTTACGGATGCTAATATTACCAATTTCATCTAAACCATCCAACAACACCATGGCGCGTCCTTCCGCAAGCAATTTTTCAATGTTTTCACGGTTTACAAGCAACATGCCGATACGGTGCTGAAGAAAGGCATCCAGCAATCCCTCCCAAGTTAAGTCCGATTTGAGGCGAAGCTCACGGAGAATCATAGGGAGTGGCAGGAATCCGCCGAATTCTTGTGCCCAAGCATTAGGAGTAAGAGGACGGGGCCGACACAGTTGCCAAGAAAGGCAGCTGATCAGTGTAGACTTGCCTGACCCAGGATCTCCCAACAATACGAGCCTAGGGTGTTGTCGAAGAGCCTCAATCGGTTGCAAAGTCCGTGGCCATTTATGTAGAAGCATATCTGGATGAATTTCATTCGAGCTAAGTCGAGGTTCGACATAAAGGCTGTCGAGTTCAATGTCCGACAAGTCCTTCAGGTACGGAATCTCGACAAATCGAATATGGCTATGCGCCTTTGACACTCCTTCACAGTAAGCTCGCAATTGTGGCTGATCGTGGGGCCAGCCGAAGTTCGATGTCTGCGCCCTCTTGCGTCCAAGAACAGTCGATTTTTCTTGCCGCTCACAAAGGCTAGCAGTAGATCGATGATGCTTTGTCGCTCTAGAGAGCACTTTTTCCCAGGTCGTACCGCCGTCCGTTTCATCTAGAACTGTATTTTTCGCATCTCGCTCAAACCTCCAGCCATTCGCGTCCCTGACAGCAACTCGAGGCCAATGACGGATCGTAAGCTCCCCTTCACTGTAGGCGAGGCGGCCAACACTGTATCCATGGCGACGGTCAAGTGTGGGTGGCTCCCCAAATTGTTCCATTCCGAACAAAGATGCAGCTTGCCATTGTCGGAGCGGAGGACCGCCTCCTAGCGAGGTCGCTCTCTCTATATTCTCGTGCATGTGGCCAAACATGTGCACCGCAAATCGGCCGGCGGGGTTAATCTCGGGATAGACTACGTCGCGAGACCTCGTGTCTAACCAATCTGGCCCGTGATGCGTTAACAGTACACAGGCCATGTGCCGACCAACCCACTTCGGAAGATCATTTCCGCACGCGCCATGAATCTGCTTAATATCCCACACCAAACGCCCTTTGTAATCGCCTCCCGCGAGTTGCAGAAAGGCGGTGTTGATTCCGACAATGCCGATTTCCAGAGGAACAGTGCCGCCATTCTCAGTAAGGGTTAGGGTTAGAGAAAAATCACCCGGCAGAATTCCACGTTGCATGCTTTGAGTACTGCAGAACGATGAATTCTCGATCCAGCTAACGTAATTCGCAAATGCCTTGTCTACGACTGCTCTGTACTCGCATGTGCCATCACTCCAGAACTCGTCTTCAATTTCATAGAAACTATTTTGACGTAATAACTGACGTACTGCCGCACTTGGTTTCCTGGTGTCCGGGCGAACAAGATCATGGTTTCCTGGAACAGTAATGAGGGTGACCTGCTTCGAACCCAATCGCTCTAGAGTGCGCCATAGCGGTTCAAATACTTCCGAATCGAGGCTTGCAAATTCTTCTTGTGCGCCTTGTTGAGTTAGATCGCCGGTGAATATCACCGCATTCCACGGCCCGGTTTTTTCGCTGAGTTTCGTCAAATCATCAAAGAAGACTTCGCGGACATTCGGCCAGAGCGGCCCCTGGTCTCGCAGGCCGTAATGTAAATCAGAAATCTCTATCCAATTAAATGTTTGCACGGTATCCTCAAAGCAACGTGTCGCTATGGGCGAGTGGACGTTCCAAACTATGGGCGTAAATCTGGCGAAAAATGAATATAACCCTTATTGCAATCAAAATAAAGGCATTAATTTGAAGCTTCTGGCTACGGGGCCATACAGAAAGCGACCGATAGTGAATGGTAGGATAACGTTTTATGCTAAATCGTGAGTGGGTCAAGTATGGTAACCCACGCGAATGCACTCGCGATCTCCTGAATTGATATCAAGCTGAATGTCAGGATCCACAACTTCCCTGTTAACTAGAACTCCCTTTTGTTGATTGACGAGTCGGTGCATGACTATCCGAACTCCTGATGCAACATTAGAGAGTCTATCTCATGGCGGTTCATGCACTGCTCTTCGTATTCAAATGAGTTCCCAAATTGGTCAGCGCTTCCCGATGGAGCCCGTAGTCACTTTCATAGCTGCCTAAGCCTCAAGGCTCAGCAGCCTGCTCACCGATCCCACTCTTTAAGCCGGGGTATCCCAAAAGATGGCGCCCATTTCGTTTTGGCGACGCACGACAGGCAAATGATTACTTTTCCTGCTCCGCCTCCCATTCGGGCAAACGGCCTGGGGTCCACGGTGCGCCGGCCTTCTCAACGTGTTGCTGTAATGTTTCGAAGCGGGCAGCAAGGGCTTTGAGTTGTTTCAGTGCATCCGCAAATTCCGACGATGCGATTTGGTACTGGGCCGTATGTGTGGCACTTGGTGCGGAACTGGACAAACGTTCCTCTGAGGCAATATCGCGGATTCGGCTGCTGATCGACGTGGGAGTCTGCTCATTCAGCGCATTAAGCGCCTGGTCTCCACGTAGGGAGATCATCAGCTTGGCTAGATCGTGTTCCAGGGCATCCGCTTCCTGCCGTATTGGTCGAGTGTCGGCCGGGGTCTGGGCCAGTGCGCGGTTGATGGAACCCAGGTGGGTGTTCATCTCATTGCCGTAGGCAATCGCCGAGGCAGCGGCGCGGTCCAGGCGGGCAAGCTTGCGCTGGAATTTGTGGAGTTCAGCCAGCGATTCCGGATTGATTCCCATTTCCGCTTCTGTATAGACGCGGAATTTCTGCGGCTGCGAAAGATCTTTCCACTGATCGCGTATTTTGCAGGAGAGTTGCACGGTATAGGTTCCCGGCATGGCGAGCGTTCCGGTTGGCTGATTCTCCTCAAAGATCGCGGTCAGCGGGTCCGCCTGGGGCGGCGGTAATGCAGTACCTGGATATCGCAGGTCCCAGGCGGCCCGGTTGATTCCTTTCTCGTTGGTACCGGCGATTTGTCGCACGACATTTCCGCTCTCGTCGCGGACGATGAGCCAGATAGTGGGCGCCTGCTCTTCTGCTTCCTCCCTTAGCTGGTCTTTCGTCGGGTAGGGCAGTGCCGGATAGGCGTTGCCATGCTCCTTGGCTGCTTTCTTCTCCGCATCCTGGCGGATTTCCTTGAGCGTCTTGTACTTGTCTTTCAGATAGTAAGTAAAGCTGGCGCCGTAGGGCGGATTCGATGCGACATAGAAGGTTTCGCCCAGGAAACCCTGGTTGCGGCCGCCGATGCGGGAGCTCTGGATATATAGAAGACTGTCGCGCACCGGGAACAGCGCCGCT
>DASZFK010000603.1:0-19330 GCA_035939855.1 Candidatus Angelobacter sp. | reverse complement strand
CGATGGTAGCGGCCAGCCTTCCCGCAGCCGCGAGCTTCTCAGATTTGCGCAGCGCATCCTCTGCCTGCTTGCGCTCGGTGGTGTCGATGCAGATTCCGAGCATCCTCTCTGCCCGCTGAGCCTCATCGAATAATACCTGTCCGCGGGCGACGATCCAGCGCACCGTGCCATCGGGCCAAATCGTACGATACTCAACTTCATAATCTCCCGGGCCGGCAAGCGATTCTTCGACAGCCTGCTGGCAGCGTCCGCGATCTTCGGGATGAATAAACGTTATCCAGTTTTCAAAAGTCGGTTGCATGGATCCAATTGGACGGCCATGCAGTGTCCAGATGACGTCGGTCCACCAGATTTCGTTGGTCCTGAGATTCCATTCCCATGAGCCCAGTTTCGCTACAACCTGGGCAAACTGCAAGCGGCGCTCACTCAGGCGCAGGGCTTCAGCAGTTTGTCGCGCCTCTGAGATGTCCTGAAAGATTACTGTGAGGCCGCGTGGACCGGGAAATGCCGCCATCCGGTACCAGCGCTTGAGCGGCTCATAATAACTCTCAAAGTGCACTGGTTTCTGCTCACGGATGGCCTTCTGCAAACTTTGATATGAGGAAGTCTCACTTATGCTGGGAGCGATCTCCCAGACGTTGTGTCCAGTCATCTGTTCCGGGGTCAAGCCAAAAAGCTGCGCGCCCGCCGGATTGACATAAGTGATGTTCCAGTCCGCGTTGATGGTTATGAAACCCTCGGTGATGCTCTTGAGCGCATCGGCCAGCCGGCTCTGGCTCTCGGCGGCTGCAATCTGGGCCACTGAAGTCTGCAATGCTGCGCTCGTGATAATCAACGAAACCAGCATAAAAACCAGAATCTGCCCCAGGCCGCCGGCTGTGGGAATGAGCGAAAACAAGGGCGGGATAAAAAAGAACTTGGACAAAACACCGGAGAGCACGGTGGCCATGACTGCCGGTCCAAAGCCGCACAAATGCGCGCTCAGCGCTACGGCCCCAAAAAAGAAAATAAACGGCAGTTTCGAGCCTGCGGGAGGCAAAGAATTCAGCGCCAGCGCCTCAACCACAAAGAGCAGCGCCAAGCCATAGCGCACTGTGCGTGGCTCTTGATATAAATCCAGATGTGCGAGGCGATAAAGAAACCGGTACATCCCCTGCCATTTTAGCTTAAATGAGGAATCCTCAACTCGCGGTAACAACCGTTGCACGTGGGTTCTTTCAAAGTCGGACCAATTTGAAAAACAGAGAATCGCCCGCCTTTCACCGCGCTCGAATACCCTGAGCCTAGCCAGATGTTTGATCGATTTTTAGCATTTGAATAATCTAAGAATAAATAGCACCCGAGCACCGACCTTATGGCGGGTTTCTCGCAAGAGATAGGCTGTTCCCCCTAACCACGGGGGTTTTCTTTTATGTCGATTCTTGGTGGGATATGCCTGATACGCTCCACTTTTGTGTAAACACCAATTCCAATTTAGAAGGAAGGTTCCGAGACAAGCTGGGGTAAAATTCGTTCTCACACTGATGATTTTCGGGTCATCGACATCGCTTGCTGCAATCATCAATCAGAAGTATGAACAAACGACAAAACGTAATATTACCTCTACACGGTCAAAACCCAGTTCAAGCGAAGCGCCAAACATCGGTAACAGCGCCTCCAGTGTATAGTCCGCAAGCTGCTGTCAAAACTGGCGCTCCACCCGTGTATCGTCCGCAGCATCCGCCTCATGCGGCGCAACCTAAACATAGTCTCGGTAGAACAAGCCCGCCCCAAACGCAGGTCACCGCGCTGCGATTATCCTCTGTGCTCACTCCGCGCGCGAAAACGTTTGCGTGGCCACAGCCCGCTCCGTTCGGTAGACCTGCCAAGCTGGCAGGACCCTTGCTTCCCCATTCCTTCAATGCCAAGAGGAGTGACCGACTGAGCCAGCCTCAGCCAAGTCATTCACCTCTTTCGACGCCGGTGCAGCGCGCCCAGGTAATTCCTTCAGGCCCAGGACTGCATTGGCCCGCGCCCTTCCAGGGCAATGCCAAAATACAGGGCAAAACTATCTTGCCTCCATATTCGACACTCAAGCAACCCAATACTGCCCAGGCAAAGCTGTTAGCAAGTGCTCATCCAAGATTCACGTCTGGGCGTGTAATACAATGTGCGCTGTCAGCGGACGAGATCGATGAACTTGTAGACGCCTTTCAAGAACAATGGGACAACGGCGCCACTGATCCAGCCGGAGACTTGGCCAACAAAATTGTCGCGCATGTTCGCCTATTTAAAAGCCTGGGCCGTGGATTTGAGAATTTCGACGAGAACTCGGACCCAAAGAAAATCGCCGATGTTGCATTCCTGAAATGGCCCTCTATGCGCGGGCAGGCCCAGTTTTTGAAAATTACATCAACAGAGCTTTTTAACCTCACAAAAGGTTTGACGAAGGAGGGGAAAAAAACCACGATCAAAGAAGACGATAAAGACACACAGTTGATGGAGGTCCAGTCTTCAATCTTCGGAAGTGAGATATTTATTGCCTCCAACTACTCCAAGGAAAATGATGGCAAGGTTTTGAAAAAGAAACTGGAGACCTATGGTCTCGTGGGTTTCACCATCACATCTCTTGTCTCTTTACTACATGCCGAGCAGCAGATTCTTGAGAAACTTGCCAAAGCTCTGCGCGATGGCAAGGCTCCCCCATTCGTTACGATTATGGGCAAAAAGCGGCCATGTTGGACTTGCCGGCGGGTTCTTCTCGCATTTCGAGAGGCACTCGATACTCACTATCCCAAGACAAAGATCTTCTTCGTCGACAAGACTGGCAAAGACACTAAAGTAGCCACGCTGGATCTTGACGGGTTAGTACCCAAGAACAGCAGTGAAAAAGAGAGTGTAAAATTCAAAAACTTCGTCAATGATTACAAGACAGCATTGGGCAAATATCTTAAAAGGAAGAAGCTTTCCGACGAAGTCGGGAGCAGCGGCGAGCGCGCGAACGCCCCAACTGAGCTGACCGACATCTCGCGCTTTGCAACATCTTTTTTACTTGAGTGATCACCAGCTATCAATACAAGGCCGTTTCTTCCCAGTTCGAGGAAGGGGTTGCGGAGCTGATTCCAAAGCAGTAACGATCCATTTCCGCGATTCGGCTGGGTCGATTACATCATCAATTTCAAAATGGGAAGCGACGCTTACACCTTTGCCAACCTCATACATTTTGGCGACCATTTTTTCGAACAACGCCCTGCGTTCGGCAGGGTCTTCGATCGCCGCCAATTCCTTGCGGTAACCCAACTTGACGGCCCCTTCCAGGCCCATGCCGCCAAACTCGCCGGTGGGCCAGGCCACCGTAAACAACGGACGTTTAAAGCCCCCACCGGCCATAGTCTGTGCCCCTAGCCCATAGCCTTTCCGCAGGATGATGGTGAAGAACGGCACGGTGAGGCTGGCTCCGGTGACAAACATCCTCGATGCATGGCGCACCAGTGCAGTCTTCTCCACCTCTGGCCCGACCATGATGCCAGGACAATCGCACAAGAACAGAATGGGCAGGTCAAATGCATCACAAAGCTGCATGAAGCGGGCTGCCTTGTCCGCTCCGGGGCTATCAATAGCGCCTGCCAAGTGCGAAGGATTATTGGCGATAATACCCACGGGTCGTCCTTCCACACGCGCCAGCGCCGTTATCATTCCCAATCCAAAATCGCGGCGAAGCTCCAAAACGGAACCGGCATCCGCCAGCGTCTGAATAAGTTGGCGGATGTCGTAAATTCGCAAACGATTTTCTGGAATGGCGGCGCGCAGCAATCGTTGATCAGTGCATTCCCAGGTTTTGATTGTTCCCTGAAAATAGGAGAGATATTTTTTCGCTACCGCTGTTGCTTCAGCTTCGTCCGCCACAGCCACATCGACCACACCATTCACGCTCTGAACATCGATAGGGCCAATCTCTTCCGGACGGAAGACGCCCAATCCGCCTCCTTCGATCATGGCCGGGCCGCCCATTCCTATGTTTGAATCCTGTGTGGCAATCACTACGTCGCAGCAACCTAGCAGCGCGGCATTGCCGGCGAAGCAACGGCCGGAGTTGATGCCGATGAGGGGGACCAAGCCGCTCAGTTCAGCCCACAATGCAAAAGCACGGCAATCGAGGCCGGTAACGCCGAGCCCATCCGTATCGCCGGGCCGGCCGCCGCCTCCCTCGGTGAAGAAGATCACCGGCAGACGGAGCCTCTCGGCCAGTTCAAACATTCGGTCTTTCTTATGATGGTTTTGCTTGCCTTGGGTTCCCGCAAGCACCGTGTAGTCATACGACATCAAAACGCAACGGCTGTTGGATTCGCCAAACAGGTCTCCATTGACTCTGCCGGTCCCCGCCACCAGGCCGTCGGCGGGTGTGTTGCGGATGAGGTCGCTTAACTCTCTCCGTTTTCGTTGCGCTGCGACAACCAGCGCACCATATTCAACAAATGTGCCGGGATCGCATAAATCGGCAATGTTTTCTCGCGCAGTGCGCTGCCCGGTTTTGCGACGCCTCTCTACGGCTTCGGGACGCGCCGCATCGCGACCGATTTCGTGGCGGTCATAGACTTCCTTGAGATCGGGCCGGACATGTTCAAGATCTACAGCCTCCACCTCATGGGCGGTTGTGGTCTCGACATCAGCTTCCTGGACCAGAGCCAGGACGTGGCCCTCGAATACCGCATCTCCTCGCATCACCTCGACCCGCTGCACCACGCCGCTGACGTGAGCATGGACCACATGCTCCATCTTCATAGCTTCCATGACCACCACTTGGCGACCCTGGCGGACCAGCTCTCCCTCCGTGACATCAACCGAGATGATGGTGCCTTGCATAGGTGCACTGATGGAGACCCATTTTTCAGGCATCGCCGTGGAAGACCGGCGTCCGCCGTTGTCGCCTTGTTTGCCGTAAGCGAGCACTGCCAGAGGATCAGATCCTTCGATTTTTGCTCCTGCTCTTGCGCCCACCGATCGGGCATTAGCAGCAGATGAAAAAAATAGTTGTTCGTGCGATGTCCCGGTGATCAGCTCTGGGATATGGTCTTCCACGAATCGTGTATGGATTTTTCCTGCTACAAAATCGGGATGTTGCGCGAGGTTTTGCAAAAATGGGAGGTTCGTGGCCACTCCTTCGATACGAAACTCGCACAGGGCGCGATAGAGCTTCCTGACTGCATCACCGAAATCATGCGAGGAAGAGTACACAATCAGCTTGGCCAGCAGTGAGTCAAAGTTCGGATTGGTTGTGTATCCGGTGTATGCAAACGAGTCCACCCGAACTCCCTGTCCGGAAGGCGCTTCAAACGCAACCAGAGTGCCTCCTGAGGGCTTGGCATTGCCGTCTGGTTGCATGGATTCCATATTGATCCGTGCCTGGATGGCAAAGCCACGCGCCTGTTGAATTTGCTGGTGGTCCAAATCCAACTCGAGATCGGCCAGTTTACTTCGGGCTGCCAGTTGCAATTGGGCTTTGACCAGGTCAATTCCCAGCGCCTCTTCGGTCACCGTATGCTCGACTTGCAGTCGCGGATTGGCCTCGATGAATACAAACTTTGGCGAGGCACTGTCGGTTTCGACCAGAAACTCAAACGTGCCCAGGCTGCTGTATCGCACCTGCCGGGCCATTGTGAGAGCCGCTGCGGTCAGGGAATTCCTCAGCTCCAAAGACAGATTCGGCGCTGGAGCGATCTCAACCAGCTTTTGACGCTGCCTTTGAAGACTACACTCACGCTCCCAGAGGTGGCTTACATTCCCCGCACAGTCGCCAACAATTTGTACCTCGATATGTCTGGCCCTGGGCAGGAAACGCTCGACATACAGATCGCCATCGCCGAAGGAGGAGCGCGCCTCCGATTGGCAACGGAGAAACGCCTCCTCAATCTGGCTGGCATCGCGCACGAGACGCATCCCGCGTCCTCCGCCGCCAGCAACAGCCTTGATCATGATGGCGGCATCGGCGCCCAATGACTGAAGGAATTCGCTGACCTGCTCCGCGGAACTCACGGCCTTTCCTGGCAAGATCGGTACTCCGCAACGCGCAGCCAGCGAGCGAGCTTCTACTTTGTCCCCAAGGAGCGATAGCACTTCAGGTTGAGGCCCAACAAAGGTAATTCCGGCATCGGCACAATCGCGGGCGAAATCGGCCTTTTCACTCAGAAAGCCGTAGCCGGGATGGATCGCGTCGCAGCCGGCTTCTTTTGCTACAGCGATGATCTGCCGTCCATCGAGATAAGCAGCAGCGCCGCGCCCCCGCAAAGGCCGAGATTCGTTGGCCCGCCGCGTATGAAGCGATTGTGCGTCGTCTTCCGAAAACACAGCATCCGTGTGGATGCCAAGCTCCGCCGCAGCACGCATGATACGGATGGCAATCTCCCCACGATTGGCGACAAGAAGGCTACGCATAATTAAGAAGACAATATTCTAGTGTATTGTCGGCGCATCATCCCGATAAGCGTAGCCGAAGTGGAGGTCCTCATAGAGCGCGGCGGTACGAAAATCAACTCAATGCAAAGAACGCCAAAATCAACCGCAGAGGCCGCAGAGATCGCAGAATTACGCAGAGAAGTTTGGGTCGCTTTCGCACGATTGATAGTCGCCAGAATATGCCAATCGTCCCTCAAGGTAGCATGGCAAATTCGGAAATTCTCAGATGCTCCGCAGTCGATTGCTTTGGTTTCTTCTGCAATGCTAGCAATCAAATTCTCGCCGGGCCATGAAGAATTTCTTGCTTTTCCTTCGTGTCCTTGGTTTCTCTTCGTGTTCCTTGGTGGTTAAGGTGTTGGTTTTCCTCGCGGCCTTTGCGTTGAACCAGTTTTTGGTTGTGGCTCCACTACCCTGCGTTTTCTCTGCGGCCTCTGCGGTTGATCTTGGTTTTCCTTTGCGTCCTTGGCCTGCTTTGCGGTGAAAACTAAGATTGGCTGAAATCAACCGTTGGATTGGCCGAAAAGCACCGATATCCAAGGTGGCAAAGCGGCTTGCAAGCGAAACTCTCTGTAAAACATGGGAGAATACACTTAGAGAATGGCATCCAAATTGCCCGTGTCTAAGTGGGTCATCATTTTCCCTGCGGGGGTGGACTGGAATGAAGTTGCTAAGAATTGTGGCAATAGTGGTTGGCGTTTTTCTTGTCGGTAGCGCCTTGGGCCAGTCGAATTCTCCACAGCCGGCGAGCAATCCAACCCAGGCAGGCGCAACTCATAGCCAAGAGAAAACGCCCACCCAGGATACCCAAAGCTCGCTCGCTGCCAGCGACTCCAAATCCGATTCCCAGAGCGACGAGCACCATCACCGCTTCCATGTGCGGCTGGGAACGATCGGTGTGGGCGCCGGATACACCAGATTTTCCGGACCATTCTTCTACAATCCGTTCTTGTTCGGCTTCTACCCTTACAGTTTTGGATACTCGCCCTTCTTTTATGATCCCTTCTTTTACTCACCGTTTTATTCTCCGGGATACTACGGAGGGTTTTCCTACAGTAATGGCAAGGGGGAGGTGAAGTTGTCGGGCGCGCCCAAGACCGCCGAGGTCTACCTGAATGGAGGTTATGCAGGAGTCGCCGGCAAATTAAAAAGTATATGGCTTGAGCCCGGAGCTTATGACTTGTCGGTTTCCAGCTCTGGCTCGGGCACGTTCCATCAACGTATCTACGTGCTTAGCGGAAAGTCGCTCAAGATCGCTGTGAAGCCTTCGCAAGACAAATGAACCGGAGGAAAGCTATGAAGGTCAAAACATCTATCATCCTTGTTTTAATTTGTGTGATCTCGCTCTCGGCCCAGGCACCCAAAGGAACCGTACCCCGCGCGACTGCTGATCGCTATCCTGCACACACCGAACAGGGCGGGGTTGGCATTGGCGTTATCCGGCTTACCCGTGACGAGGTCCACAATGCTTTCGCCTCCGATGTAAACAAATGCTGCATCGTTGTAGAGGTTGCGCTCTACCCGCCAAAAGATTCGACGGTCAGTGTCGCGCTCAAAGATTTTGTCCTGCGAGTTGCTGGGACTGATATTGCCGCCAGACCTTCGGAGGCCAAGGTGCTGGCCGCCAAGCTGCAAAAGAAGGCTACACCCCAGGACCGGGACGTTACCATTTCACCGAATGTGGGTGTGGGTTACGACTCAGGCGGTTACTACGATCCGGTTACCGGGCAGCGGCGTGCAGGCGGCATCTACACCACCACTGGCGTGGGCGTGGGTATCGGCGGCTCCCGCCCTCAACCTGGCTCTACCGATGTTGACCGCCATACCATAGAGCTGGAACTCGGCGAAAAAGGATTGCCGGAAGGTGAAACAGCATCTCCCGTAGCTGGTTATCTTTACTTCGCGCTCCCCCAGCAGAAAGATAAGACGAAAGATAAGAAGACCATTAAGCATGAGCTTGAATACAATCTCAACGGCAACAAAGTTGTGTTGACGTTGCCCTGAAGCTGAAGGGACTCATCTTCCGAGTCCGGTTACCGGCGGTTGTTTTCTGTCCAGGATTGGCGTACATTTCAGTCGTAGGTCTCCCCAGGGCTTCGGTGGAGGAACCATGAAACGTCTTTTGCTGATTGGCGCTCTTACAGCTTCGCTTTTGCTGGCGGGTTGTGCTCATAATTATTCGTCCAATAACAACCCCAACTATTACCCTAACTCCTACTATTCCAAGAATTGCAATTCCAACTATTCCCCCTACAACTGCACCTCCAGGCCGTATTACACACCGGGCCTGCAGCATCATCACCATCATCATGACCATGACGGTGGGCATCATGGAGGAGGCGGGGGTGGCGGGCATCACGGAAGCAGCGGGCATCACGGAAGCAGCGGGCATCACAACAGTAGCCATAGCAGCAGTGGCCATAGCAGCGGCAGCCACCACCATTAAGTGCCTGGCACGAGATGGTGGCCCCCCGGACCACGAACCATCAGTCTTTCACCAGCCAGTCGAGAGCTTCCTCTTTGGTGGAAAAACTGGCAATCTTGCGGCGAGAAAAAGCCTGCACCGCGCTATAAATCAAGCTCTGTAAGCCTGAAATGCCTATTACAGCGCCTCTCTTCACATAAGGATCGTTGGCCACGACTGTCTCTTTGAGCAGCCGGACAGATTCCTGATCGAAATAGGTCCCGGTTACATCATTCAAAGTTAGCGCCGATTTTGGAGGCATCTTAGAAAGAACTTTATGCCCTTCGATGATCAACTCTTTCAAAGTCGTCGCATCGCAGTTGACATAATCGACAAAGAGGATTTGCTTGCCTCGATGTTCGATAAACTTCACCCGGCCCGCCGCAGAAGTTTTGCCGGTGTGTTCTTTATCCGATGGAGGGGGCGACAAAGCCATACTGGGGCATCTTAGCAAGGCAAAGGCCCGGATGCATTCAAAAATTTAGGGAGATCTAATTACTGATTTGGAGCGGACTATTCTTTTACCAGCCACGCAAGCGCCTGCTCACGGGTCGCGAATTGGGGCAGCTTGCGTCTGGAAAAGGCCTGCACCGCTTGATAAATCAGGCTTTGCAGGCCACTGATGCCGATTACCGCGCCACGCTTCACGTAGGGCGCGTTGGCCGCGACCATCGATTTGAGAAATGCTACGGACTCCTGGTCAAAGCCCGCTCCGGTCACATCGTTCAGGGTAAGCACGGAGTTAGGCGGCTCTTGCGAGAGCATCCGATGGCCTTCGCTCGCTATCTCTTTCATCATGGCCGGGTCGCAATGGGCATAATTGATAAACAAGATTCTCTTGCCAAAATACTCAATAAACTGCACACGATTGCTGATCCGTTGGTCAACGGTTACCTGGGATGAAGCCATGCAGCCATCTTAGCCATGGCCGTGAACAATGAAAACGTGACAAAAGTAAGCGAACCCTCGAACGACTTGCAGCGGAACTGGTTTACGAATTTGTCCTCATAGCCGCGCCGTTGAATCAAAGGCGGAACCGGATCACCGATTCGACTCATTGCTTTGGTCAGCTAGCCGGATAGCTTTTCAATCTTCTCATCCAACTCACTGAGCGCGTGTTGCAAAGATTGCCGGTAAACCTCGTTGGTCGAAGACTCTAATTGCTGTTTAACCCGGCTGCGCGCCAGCAACAGTCCCTCGCGCTCCCGGCGCGCCATCTTCTGCGCGTCTGTGGGTGTGTCCTGGCTTGGATTTGTTTCCGCTTGGGCAGATTCCATCTGCTGTTCAACTGACTTGCTTTCCCAACCTCGGGCCATGGTAACAGTATAAAAGATCGGGTGATCCGGTGATCGGGTGATCTGAAAATCGAGGAAATGTACCTTATACTTAATTCGCTTCAGGTCACCACAAGCTATGCCCTGTTACAGGTCTTCACACAAAATGGCTCAATATTTTTGGGTTCGCTGTGTCATCGCCGCGTTTTTTTGTACTCTGGTTTTTGTTTCAACATTCCAACCATCTTGTTTCGCTCAAGGCCTGACTCCTGCTCAACAGTTGGCCCGTGACATTTTTAAAGAGCTGATCGAGATCAACACAACCGACACGCCAGCCGGAAACGTCACGACCGCGGCCGAGGCCATGGCAGCGCGCGTCCGCACTGCGGGCTTTCCTGAAGCCGATATCAAGGTGCTTGGCCCGGTTCCAAATAAAGGGAACCTGGTCGTGCGCCTCCGCGGACGTGGGCAGGGCAAGCCCATCCTGTTCATCGGCCACCTGGATGTGGTTCAGGCGCTCCGCCAGGATTGGTCCATGGATCCCTTCAAGCTCAACGAAATCGACGGATATTTCTATGGACGCGGAACGATGGACATCAAAGACGGTGACGCCATCTTTGTCGCCAACTTCATCCGCCTGAAGCAGGAAGGCTGGATACCCTCACGCGATCTCATCCTTGCATTGACTGCCGATGAAGAGGGGGGCCAGTACAACGGCGCCGATTGGCTGGCGAAGAACCATCGCGACCTGATTGATGCCGAATACTGCCTCAACACCGATGCCGGCGGCTTTGAGAGCAAGTCAGGCAAGCGCTTTCTGGTCGGAATTCAGACGAGTGAAAAGAACTATGTGGATTTTCGGCTGGAGGTCAAGAGCAACGGCGGGCACAGCTCTCGTCCTGTCCCCGATAATGCAATCTATCATCTCTCCGCAGGGCTTAATCGCCTCGCCGCCTACGAATTTCCGGTGGAATTAAATGAGACCACGCGCGGTTTCTTTGAGCGCTCCGCAGATTTACAAGATCCGCAAATGGCAGAAGATTTTCGCGCCATTGCTAAGAACCCACAGGATGCTAATGCCGCCCACCGGCTTTCACAGCAGTCTTACTATTTGAATGCCCTGCTCCGCACCACGTGCGTGGCCACGCGCCTGGAGGCCGGTCATGCCAATAATGCACTGCCCCAAACCGCTGCGGCCAACGTGAATTGCCGTATGCTTCCCAGCGATTCTCTCCAACAGGTGCAAGACACCTTGAAAAAAGTCCTGGCCGATGACCGCATCTCCGTCACTGTGGTGGGTGAAGCGATTCCCGCTCCCGCGTCCCCGATCAATCCAACCATCATGCAGAAATTGCAGGAACTCTCGACACGGCTCTATGGTCCTCTCCCCGTGGTTCCCGTCATGGATGCAGGAGCCAGCGACAGCAAATACCTGCGCATCGCCGGTATTCCCACCTACGGTGTACCCGGAATGTTCACCGACGTTGATGACAATCGCGCCCACGGCAAAGACGAGCGTCTACGCGTGAAGGACTTCTACGATGGCCTGGAGTTTTATTATCAGTTCATCAAGAAACTGGTGGAATGAAAAACATTTGGTAAGTGGGTAATTTGGTAAGTGGGTAATTTAAGATCAAAAGCAGAGTCTTCGATCACAGAAAGCTGGATACTGGCAACGAGCCATCCAAAATCCAATTTGCCAGCCGCGTCGATTTTGAAAATTACCAAATTACCCAATTGATTTACCAAATTACCCACTTACCAAATTACCCATTTACCCAATCAAAGAAGACTCTCCACCAGAGCATCAAATTTTGGCACTTGTGGCAATCATGGCAATGTACAATATCTCTCTGAGCCGTCATGCTGATCAAAAAACCATCCGACATCGCTTCTTCGGAAATTACACCGAAGTCCAGCTACATGAACCGCCGTAGATTCATTGCGGGGGCGGCTGCCACCGGCGCCGCGCTGGCGGCCGGCTTTTATCTGCGCAACAGCAACCCGCCGGAAAGCGTAGAGGCCAACACCAAATTGTCGGGCATTGTAAAAAGCCAGTTCAGCACGACGGAGCCGGCAACTTCTTTCAAGGACATCACCAACTACAACAACTACTACGAATTCAGCACCGACAAGAACGAGCCTGCGGGACTCTCTGCAAAGTTCAGAACGCGCCCGTGGAGTGTCTCTCTCGAAGGTCTGGTCCCGAAACCTAAGAACCTCGATATCGATGCCATCATGAAGCTGGCTCCGCTGGAAGAGCGCATCTATCGCCACAGGTGTGTCGAAGGCTGGTCGATGGTGATTCCCTGGGTTGGGTTTCCACTGAGTACGCTCATCAAGCAGGCGGCTCCCCTGGGCAAAGCCAAGTTCGTAGCGTTTGAAACCGTCGTGGCTCCGGACCAGATGCCCAACCAGAAACGCGACGTGCTGCCCTGGCCTTATGTTGAGGGCCTGCGCATGGATGAGGCCATGCATCCACTCACGATTCTCGCGGTTGGTCTTTATGACGAAGCCTTGCCTAATGTCGATGGAGCGCCCTTGCGGCTGGTCGTGCCGTGGAAATATGGCTTCAAAGGAATCAAGGCGATCGTAAAAATCAAATTTACCGAAGCGATGCCGCCGACCACCTGGAACATGATGGCGTCTAATGAGTACGGCTTCTATTCCAATGTCAACCCTACCGTGGACCATCCTCGCTGGAGCCAAGCCAAGGAGCGCCGGATTGGAGAGTTGTTCAAAAAACGAGACACTCTGATGTTTAACGGGTATGGCGATCAGGTGGCGAGTCTTTATTCCGGTATGGATCTGCGTAAGAACTTCTAAAGCAATCAGTACTCAGCACTCGGCATTCAGTCCGCTCGGCTTTGGGCTCTCCACTAACTGCAACGATAAGGTGTTTAAAATCAATGACTGTTCCAAAACCGATCACCCGATCTCCCGATCACGCGCAGCCTGCACTGAGGTTTGCCGAAGTGATCACCCGATTGCATGTCTGTTGAGAAACTCGCCAGGAAGTTAGCTTTTCAATGGACCACGCCCTCGGTGTGGTTAAGCGGCTGAAGGCGACGATCGTGGGCATGTTGCAGTTTTCCATCTCGGATAAAAATCAGCCTCTCTCGTTGGCTACAACGTTTTCTTTCCAGCCGCAATCTAATTTTCAGACGAGTTGATAAATTAGTAACGACCGTCGGTTCTCGCGTTGGCCGCGCGTAGAGTTGCAAACGGCGTGCAACCCATTCAGTAAGGATAGATCAGACCATGCGTGGAAACGTTAACGACGTAAACTTAGGTGAAATTCTTGACCGTGTGATGGATAACGGAATTGTAGTAGCTCCTTCGGCGCTCCTCCATTTGATGGGCGTGAGACTGGCTCCAGGGCGGATCGTGATCGAATCCATCACGACTTATGCGTAGGATAACGGAATCGAACCATCAAGATCATGGCAAAACGCAAAGAGCGCGTCCGCGAGGGCGCGCTCTTTTTCATTGAACCTCTCGATCGTTTGGGACCTCATTTAGGGGCTGCAAAGTCGTATTTCAACTCGAACGGCTGTTCAATTGGCGTTCCGTTAAGCATCGCTGGTTTAAATTGCGTTTGTTTAACCGCATCAAAGGCAGCGTCACGAAAAATGGGGTTTCCGCTGATGAACGTCAAGTTGCTTGCCTTGCCATCTTTCCCAACCGTAAAGTGAACCACAGCCGAGCCGCTCACGCGCCGCGGCCGGGCGAACGCCGGATAAATGGGCTGCACTCTGCGAGTGATCTGAAGCGGTACCAGCTCTGATTGCTTCACAGTAGAGGGTGCCGCGGTGTTCGTGGGCTTGGCCAGCGAGGAAAGCGCTGCTGCCGAAGATCCACTGCCCACGGCCAAGCTCGGGGCTACATCCTGCGTATTCTGCGCCGGCTGCTGAGCGTCGCGGACCGAGATCCTCGAGGGACCGCTGTCGAGCGCGACGGTCGTAGGCGTAGGCAGCGGTTTGCTGGTCTGAGCTGCTGGCTGATTATTCGCTGGCTGACTGTTATTGGAATTAGTGTTGCGCGGCTGGTCGGTCTTTCTGGAATCCGGCCGGTCCGTTCTATCTGTCGCCGCAGGCTTGCTTGCAGGCGCGGCGCCAGACGAAGCAGGCGTGGAACTCGCTGGAGTCGATGAAGGTTGCGAGGCAGAGTTATCCGCAATCGCAGCGCTCGCCGGTTGAGTGGTCGTCGGCGCCGGCACAGTGGCGGCCGGAGGCGTATTTTGGGCCGTCTGCGTAGAAGCGGCAGTCGGCTTGCGCAAGAACTTAAATCCCAGCACTCCCGCAGCGGCCAGCACCACGACGACAATCGCAATCGGAACCAGCTTGTTTCCGCTTTTCTTCTGCTCACCCGAGACTGCATCAAAAGTGCCGAAGCTGGCTTTGGGAACGGCCTCGGATTTGGGTTCTGGTCTCGGTTCAACTTTTGGCTCGGCCCGCCTCTCTTCCTTTTTTGGAAACGGCACAGGCGGCGCTACTTCAGCAGCAACCGGCACTGGGCGGATGGGTTCCACTTTGGGCGTGGGCGCGGGCATAGAACGCGCTGGAGCCGCCGCAGTTGCAGCCGACGAGGCAGATGGCTTAATCACCACCGGCGCAGGCGGTGGTGCAACTGGAGTGGCTGCAGCCACAGGCTTGGGCATCGCTACAGGAGGCTCAGGATGCAGCGAGCCTTCTTCGCGGGCCCGGCGCTCTTTTTGCAGCAGAGTCCCGATCTGGTCAGCCATGGTCTTAAGCACCGCCACATGGGTGATCGTGAAGGCATGAGGCGTGGGCGCAAATACCGCTAAAACACCGGAGACACGGCTGTCCTCTCGAATGGGCGTGACCACCATGGAGCGTATTCCAAGAGCGCGGATGGCGCCGGTATCAACTCGGGTATCGGTCTCGGCATCATCACAGCGCAACTCTTTGCCGCTCTGAATGCAAAGCCCGGTAAAGCTGCCTTCGACACGCAGAGACGCACCAATATCGGGAGCGCTGGAACCGCTGCGTGCGCGGCAAACAATCTCATCTTCGACGCCTTCACTTAACGCGATTGCAGCGCCGGAAGCATTGGTAAAGGCCTGGGCACGCTGGGCAATGACTGCCAGTTCATCGCTGGGCGATGAACGCATTCTTTGCTTCGCTTGGTCGGAAGGTTGAGTTGCCATAAAATACGCCGTCCTGCTAAATGATAAATGTTGAAAAATGACGCGGTTCCCCGTCGGAAAAACACGCATCGTAACATCGCGCACCCGCTGCTTTCGCTGCGGGTTTTGATCAAATTTTTCCAATAAACTAAGTCAGGCGAAAAATTCAGGTGTCTAAGCCATACGCGTGCGGGGGAAAATCAGACCCATTTGCGGGCGGGGACATCGCCTACGGCGGAGAAATGCCTGAAGTCTACGGCCAGACTCTCTTCTTTTCAGCTCCTGCGGCTGCGCTGTTGGATTGCACGGCTACCGGACGGTTGGCCTCTGAGGACATGGCGCTGCCACCCTCAAGAATTCTGGCCGCTACACGTAGTGCCTCAATTTCAGCCTGCAAACCTGAAATCTGTGCCTGAAAAATAGCAATTTGGTTTTCTTTCTCTTTTATAGCGTCGTAAATATTTGTCATAGTGGATGTCGCCTCGCCGTTGTCGAATATTACCAATTACTCACCGAAAGTCAACTAACAGATTATGGCCCTACGATCAAAATCTTAGCTGTTGGGATTGTACTTTAGGACCATGAACTACCAGACCATCCGCTTTGTGCCCCCAAAAAAACACGAGGAAATGCCTATTAAAAACGGAGAAACCGGTATGAATTCCGGTATTGGAAAGCTCCCGCACATTAGGGGGTTTTAATGTAAAACCCTATCCTCCCCGTAACCACTAAAGTAACATCCTTTATTAAAAAATTTATGATCGGAGTTAATGCCCCTGGACGGTTTTAGAAGGCAGGTTCCTGGAAAAAGATACATCGCAGGATTTTGACAAAAATATTTCCGATTTTGATCTCGGTACTACGACATTATGTTGGTAAGCAGGCATTGATCCGCGTTCCTCCGCGTTGATCCGCGGTAAGAAAAGGTTTTGGTTGCGGCTCTACGGCTCTTTGTGATTCTGCGCAACTCTGCGACCTCTGTGCCCTCTGTGGTTTTGCTCTTAAGTTTTTCTTTCTTTCAAGTTTTTCTCCGTATTACTAATCTCAAATTTCCTTGCCTTTTGCGCAAATCTTCAGCCTAGAAAAAGTCTTCTCCGCGTCTCAGCGCCTCCGCGGTAAATTCTCTCGGTGTTTTCTCAGTGTCTTCGTGCCTCCGTGGTGGGTTTTGGTTTTTGGTTGTGGCTCCGCTACGCTGCGTCTTCTCTGCGCTCTCTGCGGCCTCTGCGGTTGATCTTGGTTTCCTTTGCGCCCATCGCGCCCGGAGTTTACCCTGAGCGAAGCGAATGGGCGGTGAGTCGGTTTGGTTGTGGCTCCGTTACACGAGTTTCATCAGCGGTTGAGAAAAGTTTCAGTCGCAGCTGTGACAAACTGAAAACTGGCATCGGTTGAAGTGAGTTGTCTGATCATCTTCATCCAGGCGAACACCAGGATGCTGCCGATCAGAATGAGTCCTACGCACAGACCGATCCACAATCCGATTGCGCCCCATCCGGACTTGAAGCAGAGCACAACTCCGATTGGCAAGCCTATGATCCAGTATCCGAACAGATGCACGATCATGGGAGTCCGCGTATTTCCTGCGCCTCGCAGTGCGCCTGCAATCGTTACTTGAAGGCCATCAAACAACTGAAATACTCCGGCTATCAGCAGCAGTAGAGCTCCAGCGTGGATGACCAGAAGATCGGAGCTATAAATGCGTGCAATGGCTTTGGGAAAACAAAGCAAAACCAAGGCCGAACAGCATTCAAACGCGATAGAGAAAATGATTGCCATCCATCCTGAACGAATTGCTCCCGAAATATCTTTAGCCCCGATAGCGTGTCCAACGCGCACCGCGGCAGCCGATGATATCCCGAGCGGAATCATGAAGGTGAGACCGGCTACGCTGAGCGCAATCTGGTGGCCTGCCAGGGGCAACGCTCCCAGCCGGGCAATGAGTACAGTCGCGGCCGTGAATGCTGATATCTCCAAAAGGAACTGCACAGCCGCCGGAAGACCAAGACGCAACAATTCGCGAAGGCGCGCGATTTCTACTCTACGAGAAGCAAGCCAGAGTCCGCTGGAGCGCTTGCGATCGTAATACAGAACCGCACCCGCAAGGAACGCAACCATATAGACGCGGGAAACAAAAGTCGACCAGCCGCTGCCAGTGACTCCAAAAGACCGCAAGCCAAGATGGCCGTAGACGAACACCCAGTTGCCAAGCAGGTTCACAACATTGGCCGAAACCAGAGTGAAGACCACAGGCTTCACAATTCCCATGGCCTGCAAATAACGACGCAGAGCAAAATAAAGCGCCAGAGGCAATGTGCTCCAGGTAAGGGCCTTCACAAAAGGAATCGTGGTCTGGACGACCAAGGGATCCATGCCCATACGTTGCAAGAGCGGCAAGGAGACCAAAATCAGAATGATCATCGGTGGCGACAATGCCAACGTCAGATAAATCGCATTGAACAGATTGCGATGGCACTCTTGGAGGCGTCCTGCACCATAAGCCTGGGAGACCATCGTATCCAGCCCCAGGAGCAGATTGCTGCCAAAAATCGCTATGCAATAAAACAAGATGGTGCCTACACTCACGGCCCCGATGGCAATAGCGCTATTGGGCAGATGACCCACGGCGATCGTGTCGACGAAGTTCATGCTGAGCCAGCCCAACTCGCTGAGCGCCAGAGGCGCAGCAAGACGCAGCATAGGCCGAAACTCCTGCCGCATTTCGGAAAAGTGGACCATTCTTTACAGGTTTATCACAGTTGCAATGCAATCGGGTGATCACTTGGCCAGGAAGTCGGTGTGGTTAAGCGGCTGAATGCTAACTATTGAGTGCCAGATATTTCTTACATCCGTGACTATCTTCGGCAGCTTTGAGCTTGTTTGGATCGGTCGAGGCAGCAATAAACAAGCCACATAAAGGGCACCAGGATTCAATCAGCTTGGGATGGACTGGGGATGCAATGTGCCGGTAATGGAGTGGCTGCAAATCCATGGGGCTCCTAGAATCTTGTACTAATTTCTGATGCAATTAAGTCACGCGTGAATGCAGCCCGTAAGGTTAAATTGCACAGTGTCGCATTGGGGGTCTAATTGTTTACTGCTTCCGGCGTATCGTCTTCCTCAAACACCGGTAGTTCGTAGACCACTACGTTGAAGCCAGGTAGAGCTTGGATGTGCGAAGCATGACGTATCACTTCGAATTGGACGCGGTCTTTGCATTTCGAGCAGCGAGGAAAAATCTGGCCGGCAAGCAGGGTTACTTCATGAGGGAGCCGATGGCCCTCATGCGTCACCCGATAAATGCCACTCTCGGGCACAACTTCGTCGGTATTGAATTTTTGGGGTTTCACGAAGCCCACTTCTGCGCGCTGCAGGTACATATCTAACGAAAGTTCAGATGCCAAAATCTGTTAGAGAGTTGCACACAGATTACATCGCAGAGCTGACGATGATCATCTCGTGGGAGAACGCGTCCTCGCGCTTCAACCGGGCTTTCCGCATTCCATCGCAAGGATTCTGGAAGCGATAGCTGATGCAGGACTTCGCTCTTGGCTTGAGGTGGAAGAACAGCCGTTTAGGCGCCCAGCACAAGGATAGAAAATTCCCGCACCCGAATACCCAGGTGACAACTGAAACAGTTCTATGGAGATCGCTTATGTGGTGGTGTTCTTAAGTTTTCCAGACGTTGGAATTGGAGTTGGAATTGAGTTGCATTGAGTTTGACAAAAAGAAAATCTTCGTATACTATTCGCTGTGGTAGTGAGCCGTATTGCAGGCGTGACCCTGATTCATCGAAGGGTTGTCACCCTGAGGTGAAGCCGAAGGGCTGCAGGCGAAACCCTGAGCGAAGCCAAGAGCTTGCCCTGAGCTGAGGCGAAGGGGTCTAACAATTCGGTGTCATTCGCGGGGACTTTAACTTGAGCCGTATTGCAGGCGTGAGCGAAGCGGGAGCCTGCAGGCGAAACCCTGAGCGAAGCGAAGGGTCTGACAATTCGGTGTCATTCGCGGGGACTTTAACTT
>DASZFK010000602.1:0-5135 GCA_035939855.1 Candidatus Angelobacter sp. | reverse complement strand
GAAGCCGCTAAATCCTGAGGCGTATAAAAGAGGAAAAGCAAAATACAGGGTCCCACCGCCTGCCAGCAACCATACTTCGTTCCCATCCCACACGGGGCCAATGGTCTGGATGATCGATTGCCGCTCGCCATCAGTCTTGGCAATCAGCAAGTGGAGCACTCCTGCGCCCAGATCAAAACCGTCGAGGACCACATACGCCGTGATCATAATGGCAACCAGCAAGAACCAGATGAGCAGCATTGATCTCCCTCCTTAGTGGGCGGTGACTGGAATCCCAGAGCTTGTCATTTCTGCCGCAGGTCCCGGCCCATGACCGATCTCGCGATGAACCAGATACAGAAACAGAATTGCCAGGAGCGTGTACATTCCCATGAAACCGAGCAAAGTAAACAGCCCGTTCCCGGCATGGACGTATTTTGAGTAGCCTTCAGTGGTGCGCATGAGTCCATAAACCAGCCAGGGCTGGCGGCCGATTTCTGCCGTCATCCATCCCGCTGTATTGGCGATGTAGGGCAAGGGCAGGCAGAGCAGTAAAATCCAAAGCATCCAGGTGGCGCGAAAGAGCTTCTTGCGCCATAGCAGAAAGAACGCGCTCAACATCACCACGACGAAGATGGTACCCAGGCCAGCCATGATGTGATAGCTGTAATAAAGAAGAGGGATATTGGTGGGCCAAACATCCCTGGGGAATTGATTCAGTCCCTGGACCTGGGCTGTGGTCGTGCCGTAGATCAGGAAGCTCAAAACTTTATTCACCACTAACGGATTGTCTATTTTTTGGTGTTCCTCATCCGGCTGGCCCAGGACAATGATCGGCGCTCCGCTTTCCGATTTGAAGAGGCCTTCCATGGCTGCGGTGGTTACCGGTTGGTGCTTGGCCATATACCGTCCTTGCAAATCACCAGTAGGAAAGACTTGGAGAATGCAAAAGATAACTCCGGCAGTCACACCGACACGCAGGAACACGCGTCCGTATTCAGAAAACTTTCCTTCCAGCAGGTAGTAGGCGCCAACTGCGGACATCACAAATGCGCCTGTGATCACCGCGCCGCTCATGTTATGGACGTACTGCAAGAGTGCCCAGGGATTCAACAGCAGATCCCAGAAACTGCTCACCTGGAATGAGCCATCGGCCAAGCGCTGATACGCGACCGGATGCTGCATCCAGGCATCCGTCACGATGATAAAGAAGCCCGAAATCCATGACCCCAGGAATACCAGAAATGCCGCCCACCAATGTCCTTTGGGGCTGAGCCGGCGTTCGCCATACAGGAACAATCCAAGAAAAGCCGATTCGAGAAAAAATGAAAAGACGCCTTCCATGACCAGAGGCTGGCCAATCACTCCGCCCGTCACGCGCGAGAAGTGCGACCAGTTTGTGCCGAACTGGAACTCCATGGGAATGCCAGTCACCACGCCCATCAGGAAGTTGATCCCAAAAATTTTGGCCCAGAAGCGGGCTGATTGGTTGTAAAGGTCATTTCCGGTTCGCAAGGCCATCGTCTTCAGGACGACAATCAACGGCGCCAAACCCATGGTGAGCTGAGGAAACAGATAATGAAAGGTCACGGTAAAGGCGAAGTGGAGACGATGGATGAATAGAGCTGCGTCCATTTCTTTAGCTCCTCTGTGGGAAACCTGCAATCAAAATTGTTGGCTCTCTTGGGATCCACAACCAAAAATTTCAGCAAAATCTGCGGGTTTCGGGCTGTGATGCTCATCACATTACAACCTGGGTACGTCAAGGTATTAACCCAAACTCTTGGTCCATGCAGAATATTTTGAGCGTATCACGTTCGCCTGTGACATCTGTCACAGCCAAAATGCTCTCCGCTTGGTTCAATCTGTACAACATGTTTCGCGATGAAAAAGGCCGGTCTTTGTGGTGAGCGGCCGCCCCTGAGGGAAAGACTAGTTGTTTCTTTTCAGCCAGTTACGGTGTTATGGCAGAGGTGTGATGGCGGTCACATCTCTGCTGTGATGCTCAAGCTAAGCTGTAACTGGGCCTAGAATAAGAAAGAGGGGCCTCTCCCAATGAGTTCTGCTTACAACCTTCACATCATTGAGAACTGCCTGACGTGCATACACCGCGAGAACAGGCTCTTCTGCAATCTCCCCAAAGAAGCTCTGGACGCTCTGCAAAACATGAAAGCTACATCTGTTTACCCGAAAGGCGCGCTGTTGTGCCTTGAAGGACGAGCCCCGCGCGGAGCTTTTATTTTATGCACTCGCCGCGCCAAGTTGTCGACTACCTCGGCAGATGGCAAGACCATCATTCTGCGCTTTGCCGAGCCTGGCGAAGTCCTGGGGCTGACTGCAGTTGTATCGAATACTCCTTATGAAGCTACGGTGGAAACCTTGGAGCCAAGCCAGGCCAATTTTATTTCCCAGCAGGATTTCCTGCGCTTTCTGCAGGAATATTCCGACGTAGGCATGAAGGTGGCCCAACAGCTCACCCATAATTGCAAATGCGCCTACGACGAAGTTCGTTCGCTCGGCCTTTCCAACTCCGTTCGGGAAAAGATCGCCAAGCTCTTGCTGGACTGGGCCCAACATCCTTTGGAGCTACCGAAAAAGAAGCCCGACGAAATTGCCTTGCGCGTAACCTTGACGCAGGAAGAAATTGCCCAATTGGCGGGTACCTCACGGGAAACAGTTTCCCGGGTTCTGGGAGATTTCAAGAGCAAAGGCTGGATCCGCATCAAAGGCGCGACCTGGCATATCTTGAACAAGCCGGCGCTGCAGAAACTGGTCACGATATGAAAGGGGCGTCACGTCTGAGGGTGATAGGGGTCACAGAGACTTTTCGATCACTACCGGTATTTTGACCTTATGAACAACCACAACGACCATACCGGACAAAGCTCAAACGAACTCTATGATCGGCTTTCACCGGACATTCGAGCAAAGCTGTCAGCCCATGAGCAAACCAGCACGGTTCCTGCGGGCGAGCGCCTCATCAGCCACAGGGAGTGCCCGCGGCATCTGATGATTGTTAATTCAGGGTCAGTAGAGATTTCCTTGCCAACCGGGAAGCGAATCGTACCGGTGGCGGTTGCAGCGAAGGGAAAAGTTTTCGGCTTGCGCACACTTGTCTCCGGGAGCCCTGCCGAGATAGATGTAACTGCTTTGGAAGAATGCGAGCTTACACTGCTGCCAATCAGCGACGTCCTGGAAGTGCTGAAACAGCATCCGCAAATGTTTTTGGCCATTGCCCAAGTACTCAGTGCAGATCTGAAAATGGTGGAAGCTGTTCTGCGGCAACGGACATTATCGATGGCACGTAGATCGCCTGCTTTGGCTGCCGGATAAACAACTGTACTCCCGCCCTACATCCAAGAAATCCGAATCGCGGAATAGGAAATGGGCGCTGTCGCCATTCGATGCCTGGCAAACCCGCCAGCCGCGCAGGCCATCTTACTCACCTACTGGTCCCCCCCATAAAGCACCACGAGGTCCAAATGCTGCGCAAAGCGGCTCTCATTCTGGTTACCGGAATATCGCTTGCATTCCTGCAGTGTGGCGGCAGTTCGAATACGAGGTCGACCGCCAATGCTCCTTCCCCGAATCCGGGTTCGACAACCCCGGCGCCTACACCTACCCCTACTCCTACCCCCTCTACGAGTCCCGATTCCTACCTGGCGACAGTCATCTGCTGCGTGATCAGCAGAACTCCAGTAGCAGTCGGACAAACCACGGTCGATGCCTCCGCCAACAATGGCGCCGGAGTGTGGCCATCGGTTGGGACCAGCAGCGGCGCCACCATGGTCTTGAAGTTCTGCCCGTACTCGCAGAGCGTCAACAACTGCCTGAACGTTGCAACGTACATCGCCGGCGGCGGCAACGTGAACTTCACGTTTCCGGCGAAGGGTGCTTTCGCCGGCCACTTCATAGCGTTCGTGAACGGCGACAACACGGACCCGGAGGTGTACACCGCGTCGGGCGCAAGCAGCGGCTTGAATTTCGAATCTGCGATGTTGCCGGCCGGCACGATCACCGGGGGCATCGGGCAGGCAACCGGTAACGCGCCGGGCAGCGGCGTCTTGACCGCGACCAGCACGACGGCCCACCTGGCATTGACGGGCACCCTCGCAAACCACACTTTCCAGGTGTCGGTCTGCGGGCTGGACGCGTCGCAATGTCGGTTTCTATCGAACATCACCACGGACACGCAAGGGAATGCCAGCGCCGACGTCGGAACGCTAAAGAACCAGGACGACGACATCTTCATGGTCGGCGACAGCTCCGGAGTGGAGTTCATTTCGGCATTTCGGGTGCAATAAACCCTCGAAGGAACCGCTTCGCCCGCGCACATCCTGCTGGTTGAAGACAGCCCAGAACTGCGCGAGATCATCGCAGAATTCCTGCCTCGAATGGGATATTAGCTGGTGGACGCGGCCACCGCCGCAGAGGCCCTTGATCTGACCAAGAATGGCGCTCGCTTTGACCTAGTCATTACAGACGGATGCCGATCTGAGCAATTACCAGGGACAATCGATCTCATGACCAATTGCCAGGGCATGAGGCTCTATAAAGAAAAGAACTACTCTGAAGGCAGCCTGGCAACGGCAATGCGAGACTGCAGGGAAGTCGTGCGGAAGAAATCAACGCTATGCCAGCAGCTGCTGCAATGGATCTCCCATCAGAACGGCAATCGCAATCCGGCGATTGACCCGATTCAGGTAAGTGAATTGACATACAACGTAAATTGCGTGCCGTTCTCCACTGTCATGCTTGTTTTCCCGTCAGAAGCTGTGCCTGCCTGAGAGCTGCGCCGTCATCGCTGAGAACTTGTAAGCAACTGTGAAACCGCTTTAGCTTTATAAATTGGCGAGCCAAGTTTGCCAGTATCCACAAATGTGGCACAACCATGCCCAATTTTCCCCTCGGGTTGCACTCTTTCTCAAAGAGTGTCTCTGCTGAATTTGGCATTGGGGTTGCAATGATATCCAGCAGCTCCCCTGGAATCCCTCTTTGAAAAGGACGCTGCTTCCTATGAAAACCAGGATCTTGCTCTGCATGATTTTGTGCTCCACCATGAACCTTCTTGCGCAAAACAACTTTATCTACACGAACAATGATGTCTCTCCAAACACAGTATCGGCCTTCCGGGTGAACGCTGACGGAAGCCTGAC
>DASZFK010000601.1:0-3882 GCA_035939855.1 Candidatus Angelobacter sp. | reverse complement strand
GGCGTTTCCGAGAATCTCTGCGGAGAAAATACCTATGAACAGAGCCCCATCGCGTTACTCCATTGGTCGTCGCGTGCTATTCGGAACGATGAATCGTGTGGGAATTGTGAAATCCGTTGACAAAATGCCTAATCAGATGGGCCAGTTCGTACACGAACTACAAGACGAAAATAACCAAGAAATCGTAAACGTTTGCGGTTGTGATATCCGTCCTTTTCCGGGCTTTGATGAGGATTTGCGAATGAAGAGTCCAATAATTCATATCGAGAATAGCAGTATTGCGAATTTGAACTTGGGTTCGCAGATTGGCAACATCAATGCGTCACTAGAGCAGATTTCTGAGGGTGGCGAGTCGCAAACGGAGTTCGCTCATGTGCTCAAAGAGTTCACGCAGGCGGTCGTGTCCGCCACTCTTGCCGATGCTAATAAGAAGGAAGTCGTGGAAGCGTTATCAACCATTGCGGAGGAAGCCACAAAGAAGCCCGACGAACGATCAAAGGGAATACTTAAGGCAATAGTAGCGTGGATTCCGCATGCCCTTGGTACAGCGGCTGATCTCACGACGCTGTGGGACAAGTTTGGCCCTACCATCAAGATGCACCTCGGTATCTAGAGTAATACGATGGATTGCATGCACCGATACGCACTTCCCTCCATCTCCGATGGTTCTTCTGTGCTGGCCGTTACTTTGTAAGTTTATTGAAATTTTACCCTTGCAGGCAGATTCAATTCTCACACAATTCCGCTATCTGCACACTCCTTTCTTCACTTCTCAACTTAACTTAGGGATTTCACCTACGGATTCCCGCTTCGCTCGCGCCCACATTGCGACTCAACTTTTTCGAGATAGCATTAGCCATTCGTGGGTCAGTGACAGCAGCATCTGAGAATTCACAGCTTTTTAACCTGTCGCTCCTATACTCAAGAGAGGAATCAAGAGAATTTTTGGAGGGCAGCAAAATGTTTCAGCCAAAAGCGCGAATTGCCATTCTGGTTGTTTTTTTCATCGTCGCCATTTCAATGGCTCTCGCACAGGGCGGGAACCAAGGAGCCATCTCCGGGACGGTAACCGATCCCTCCGGCGCTTTGGTGCCGGGGACGGAAGTAAGAGCAACCAATACTGCGACCGGGGCCTCTTTCACGACCAATACTACCAATGATGGTCTTTTTGAATTCGCGCAGTTGCCGGTTGGAATATGACATTGATGCCAGCAAGCCGGGCTTCAGTCCGCTGAGCGCAAAGGGCGTGAAGCTGACCATCGGCGCCAAGTTGAACCTGAACCTGGGATTGAAACTCACAAGCGAAACAACCGTAGTTGTAACCACAGAAGTTCCAGTCGTGGAGACGGAGCGCACCCAGGTAAGCTCGACGATCGATGATCGCGCGGTTGCCGACCTGCCCACCAATGGCCGCAACTTCATTGATTTTGTGCTGCTCACTGGAGGAGTCAATCGTGATGTCCGCCAGGGGGACCTGAGCTTTGCCGGCCAGCGGGGCACTCTTAATTCGTTGACTGTGGATGGCACCGATAACAACAATACATTCTTTGGGCAGACTCTTGGGCGCACCGGGTCGGGGCGCGCTCCTTATCAGTTCTCGCAGGATGCGGTTCAGGAATTCCAGGTGAATACCAACGGCTATTCCGCCGAATTTGGACGGGCCGGCGGCGCCGTGATCAATGTCATTACCAAGTCAGGGACCAACGCATTCCATGGCACCGGCTTCGAGTTCTTCCGCGACCGCGGACTCAATGCTAACGATCCTATTTATGATTTGCAGTTCGCATCGGCGGTTGTGGCCGGTCGTCCTGTGCCGCTCAAGCCTGGTTATCACTTCAATCAATTTGGCGGAAACGTGGGCGGTCCAATCGTCAAAGATCGCACCTTCTTTTTCTTCGACTACGATGGACAGCGGAACAACACGGGCAATCCGATTCTCGTCACCTTGCCCACACCGGCCAACGCTTTTCAGACCGCCGCTGTGAATTTTCTGGCTGCCCGAACCAACTCTTACAATCGCACTTTCGACCAGAATGTGTACCTGGGAAAGATCGACCACAACTTCAACAGCCACAATCAACTTTCAGGACGATACAATGCGCAGCGTTTCCAGGGGCAGGCACAGGAAAACAGCGGAGCCACCAGCGCCTTCGAGCATACCGGCGCATCGAACGTTAACACCGATACCGTGAGTCTCCAGGAAACCGCGGAGTCTACGCCCAGGCTGCTCAACGTCGCCAATTTCAGTTATCAGCGTGACAACGAGCCGGGCCTGGCCAACAGCATCAACCCGGAAGCAACCGTCCGTAATGCCGGCCAGACATTGTCGACGATTGGCCGCAATTCATTCAGCCCGCGCGAGACAACCATTCACCGCCAGCAATATGGCGACACGATTACATGGTTACGCGGACGGCATACTTTCAAGTTCGGCGGCGACATTCTGCATGACAGCATTTTGAATTTCTTCCCCGGAAACTTTTCCGGGTCTTACACCTTCAACAGCCTTGATGACTTTGGCAGAAGTTTGATGGGCCTTCCGGTCACCGCGGCCGGCAATTCCTTGGTCGAAGCCTATCCGGGTGCGGGGACAACCGGCGCCACCACTCATCCCAATTTGTTGCAGTATGCCGCTTTTGTTCAGGATGACTGGAAAATCACGCGCGGCCTGACGCTGAACCTTGGCGTACGGTATGACGTGGGGATGATTGCTCAACCTTCTGTACAGAACCCGGCGGCATTGGCAGCCGGTTTTGATACTTCAAAGATCCCGAATGATTACAACAATGTTGCACCGCGTCTCGGATTTGCCTGGCAGCCGATTGCAGGCAGGCAGTTCGTCATACGCAGCGGCTATGGCATCTTCTACGCCACTACGCCGGCGATCATGTATGGCACGGCCCATTCCAACAATGGAATCAACGTGCAAACGCTCACCTTCAACGCTTCGGCAGCCACGCCGCTTCCCGCGTCTTATCCAAACGTGACCTGTGGCGCGCCCACGCAGAATGCGGGATGTCCACTGCCCGGTGGTGCTGCTCTTCCTGCTCCGACGATCTATGTCTTTAACAGGAACTATGTGCAGCCCTACGTGCAGCAGTTCAACCTGGGCGTGGAGCATCAAATTGGCAAAGACCTCTCGGTTTCAGTTGGGTATCTGGGCGTGAGGGGCGTTCACATCCAGCGGACTCGCGACATCAATGAACCTGTTACTGAGGTCCCAACGGTTTTCACCGTTGCCGGAACCGGACAGGCCCTGACAGTGAACCGATTGACAGGCCCAAGACCGTTCGCAAGATTTGGACGCATCTTTGAGTTTGAGAGCAATGCCAACTCTATCTATCATGGATTGATTTTCCAGGTGAATAAACGTTTTGCTCACAACTTCCAGGCCTTCGGCTCATACACCTGGAGCCACGTGATTGACAATGCTCCCGATGCCACTGCAGTCGTGCCGGTCACCGACGATGGCAAGCTGGTGTTTGACCCGAACCATATCGCTCTTGACCGCAGCACTGGCAACGACGATGTGCGGCATCGCTTTGTCTTCAGCGGTATATGGGATTTGAACTATGCTCAAGGCATTCAAAATAGCGTGCTCAAAACATTGGCCGAGGGTTGGCAGATGGCTGCGATTTTCAATGCCCAGAGCGGCCAGCCTTATTCGGCGTTGGTCAATGCCGATCTCAATAATGACGGAAACAGCCGCAACGAACGCGCGCCCGGCTTTGGACGCAACACCTTCACCATGCCGGCGATCGTCAGCCTCGATCCACGCGTGACTCGGACAATTCGCATCACCGAGAGGGTGAAACTGCAATTCATCGGCGAAGCTTTCAATGTCTTGAATCATCAGAACATCACCGGCGTACGCAACACGTT
>DASZFK010000600.1:0-6245 GCA_035939855.1 Candidatus Angelobacter sp. | reverse complement strand
ATTGCCATCCAGAGTTGCTGCCGCTTGTTCCAGCGTGCGAATGCGCTCATGCACCCATTTACTTTGCGCCGACTCCGCCGGCAACAGCGGAATCGCGCTAATCCAGCGGTCCCGGGCAGCAAATATGTCTCCTCGCGCTTCCAGGGATTTGGCTTCGCCCGCCAGGCGTTCCAAAGTATCACCATAAACCAGCGCCCGGCATTGCGGACACTCAAGCGCCCCAGGCGCTAAGTAGTGCGCACACTGCTTGCAAATCTGTGTTGCTGCTGTGCTAATTGTGGATCCGGGTTCCATCCTTAATGAATTATTGCAGAATATGATGACAGAAGTAACGGGAAACCAGGCCCGGCCCAGCAAATAAATCTATGCAATTCCTCGGCTCAGGTTCATTCTATAGATATCCCGCTCATGGAGGCCCGATGAGACGCACTACGTCGGCGTGCCTGCGAGGGTTTGTCATCCTGATAAGCGCCTGGTGCTTCGCCCAACAGGAAAGTTCGTCTTCCCTTACGATTTACAACCAAAACTTTGCTGTCGTTCGCCAGTCCGTGCCCCTGGAGCTGAAGGCCGGAATCAATCACGTTGTATTCAGTAACATAACCGCGCACGTGGAGCCGGAATCTGTGGTGCTGCGCGATCTGGGCGGCGGACATCTGCAGATCCTGGAACAGAAAATGGTTCGTTTTTTTGAAATTTCTTTGAAACGCTTTGAGAGCTAATTTCACTATCAATTGAGCGCATTCTCTACCAAAAAGGGGCGGCATGGCAGATCGAATCAATGTTGTCGTCGATATTTCTCATCACAATGGAAACGTGGATCTGGGCGCAGCCAAGGCCGGCGGCATTGTGGGCGTAATCCACAAAGCCACGCAAGGGACCAGCTTTGTGGATTCGCAATACACAATCAACAAGCAGAAAGCGCTGGCCGCCAGCTTATTGTGGGGTGCGTACCATTTTGGGACGGGCGACGATGCGGTCCAGCAGGCGAATCGTTTTCTCAATACCGTGCAGCCAGCCAGCGAGACGCTCGTGGTGCTGGACTTCGAAGAAAATCCACAGGGCTCTTCTATGACCTTGGAGCAAGCGCGCGCCTTCGTCACACAGGTGCATGATGCGACTGGTCGATGGCCTGGTCTTTACGGCGGGTCTTATCTCAAACAAAAGCTGGGGGCCAGCCAGGATCCAGTACTGGCGAACTGCTGGCTATGGTATTCGCGCTTTGGTTCTGAGCCTGTTGCTCCGCCCACCTGGACAAAGTGGACGATGTGGCAATACACCGATGGGACGAATGGCCCCGATCCCCACGACGCGCCAGGCATTGGTCCATGCGACCGTGACATATTCAATGGAGACCTGTCGCAACTCCAGGCGCTGTGGAATGCCTCAGTCTTGCCACCTGTAGTTCCTCCGCCGGCAACGATCATCTATCGCCTGACAAATCCGATGATGACCGGTCCCACAGTGGTGGCCATTCAACAGGCACTCAGCAGCGCCGGCTTCGATCCCGGCCCCGCAGATGGCCAATTTGGCCCTCGCACCAAAGCTGCAGTAGCCAGCTTTCAGACAGCCCAAGGACTAACCGCAGATGGCGAGGTCGGACCACAAACAGCGGCAGCTCTGGGCGTCCAGTTGTAGATAGTATCCAGTTGTAGACGTTGACGATTTTCTGAGGGTCAGAGAGAATAGAAACATCAACCCAGTGGGCCTGTGGCGCAGTTTGGGAGCGCGCTTCCATGGCATGGAAGAGGTCGTCGGTTCGATCCCGACCAGGTCCACCATCTTTTCAATAACTTACAGAGATCCTCCTTTCCGGTTTGGTGTCATTTGGTGTGAAACTCCTCTCGTCCCAAGCGACGACTGGCCTTTTCCGCCCAATCTGTTTCTTCTGACGCGCCGATTTTGATCGCTTGCGTAATTCCAGATTGATGGAATCGACAACCGTCTGCACGCTGGTCGGAATCGCCTGCATGTACACATCCGTGGTCGTCGCTGCGCGAGAATGCCGGAGGACTCCCTGAACATCTTTGACAGTACCCTTCTTCTGCGCCAGCGTGGCGATCGTCCGCCGTATCGCTTGGAACGTGAGTTTGGGTAGTTTTAGGTCATCCGCGAGCTTGCGTAACACCCGATTGCGATAGTTGCTGGTGTCAATAAAACCGCCGCTCTTGTTGGAGAAGATGAAGGCTTCCGGCGAGGATTTGGGCACTGTTTTTTCCATCGCTGAAGATCCGCCGCCAGCCCCTTGGGAATATGAATGACCCCAAGGCTCTTCTGGGTTTTACCCCAAGGACGGATCTTGCCCTTATAGACGGTTTCGCTCACAGTCATACTGGATTCGCTCAGATTGAAAGATTTCCACTTGAGCGCGAACAGTTCGCTTGGGCGAAGCGCGTTGGTCATTTCCAGTTCCAATAAGACGCGATCCCTGAGATCTAACCCGGAAAGCGCCTCTCGAAGATGCTCCCAGGTCAGCGTTGTCTTGTCAGTTTCGCGTAACATGACTGGAACTCTGAGCTTGCGAGCAGGGTCCTTCGTGAGGAAGTCTTGATCAACTGCCTCGACAAAGATATCTCGCAGGTACGCCCGCATCTGAAGCACCCTGTCCCTCGACCTTGTCTGTGCCAAATTGTTCAAATGAAGTTGCAAGGTAAACTTGTCGAGATTCTCCAGCGGAATTTCATCGAATGGGCCAATAATATCCCGTTGGATCAACAACTTTTTTACCTTGGCTGTTTCCTCTTTCCAGTGTCCTTCTTTCAGAGGAAGGTAGCGGTTTCGGACAAACCAACCAAACTTGACAGAGCTGTCGTTCATTACCCTGTCGACACTCCCGGCTTGTCCGTTCTGCTTGGCAATTTCACGTTGGAGCGCCTCTCGAGCCTCTGATTTCGACATCTGAGATCGCTGCCCAAGAATAACTGGAACCCTGACGCTCTTCGTCTGTTGCGTAGTCGGGTCAACTACGGTTTTTCGAAAATACCCGTACCACTTCTTTCCGCGAGAGGTGAGAAAACCCCTCTGATACGACGTACCCATTCATTCCTCGTTCTCTGTGGCGGGAACAATTGGGCCTGCACCCATTTTACCCGTGGTAACTACCTCGGCACAGACCGTGATATTACAGCCAGTCTGACGCGTTACAGATGACCAACCTCGATGGCCCGACAGCACCAAGTCAAATCGAGTGGCAGCTCTGTGAAATGAGCTATTAACTGTGAAGTTCGACCCGTGTTGGCTTGATTCCGTGGACGTGAATGCCATCCCAGTTGAGGTCATCGGCTCCCCGCACGAGGGTGTTTGGAATTTTCCCAAAGGTGGAGGAGTTCCAAAGCGCGAGCCTACTTCGGGCGTAGATGATTCGTTAAGAATAAATTAAACAACTCTAACGAAATAACCGGAAGATTCTGATTTGTTCAGCAAGCAGAGTGCAAAACAATGATCTTGGATTAACCGGCCAATCCATGTGGCTAGGGCAGTCCCAAAACCGAACTGAGTTATCATTGTTGGGATTCAGAAAGCAGGAGAAAGGCTCTCTTCCTGAGAACATGTGCTCACAAGATGGATCGGATGCATTCTTTGCTAGTAATGAGAAATTTCTAACGCGAAAGCTCTGGGGGCATTGCCAATCAGCACTCGTTTGGTCATTACGGCATTTAACACCACGATGCGCGAAACCTCTCCTCCGACTGCATGCCATGACGGTGATTGAAGGCGCTGTTAGTAAACTCGCGCAAGGAAATGACAGTCCCCGGCCTGATGAAAGGGCGAATGATCAAGCTCAGCGGATATTTGGTCCCGTAGACTTCAAACTGAGGGCTCCGATTCCTTCAACATCCAAAGGCAACCCAAGAGACCTTTCATGCCTATCTAAGAGATGGTCGCGGATCTTTCTTGCGGACTGGGGATCTCGGATTTTTGAAGGATGGAACTCTTTATTACCGGACAAGGCTCGCTTACGTTCGGAGAAGGCCATGGCTTCACGGCGGCAGTAGTCATTGCCGGTGTGTCGCGGCTTCTTGCCAGGAGCCAGCTATCTGCAGTCGCCCATACGCTTTGGGAGCCGATTTCATTTTAGATCTGCCCGACGCGGAGCGGACAGTCCAACCAATCAAAGAAAATACCGTGTAGCAGCTAAATCAATTCGTGGTGAAGATAATGAGACATCAAAAGCAGATCGTTATAAGATAAGGGATGCACGCTGGCCCATCGTGACTGCGTCGGGAATATGCTGTACAACAACGAGACTGTAGCGAGACACTAATGAACGACCGACAACAGATTCCCCGCATTGCTCTTTATGTTCTTTCTCGTCATCACTTGGCATTCCGGATTATCGAAAGAACACTGCCCGCAAATTTGTATGAGATAAAAGCATGCAACCATCTTTTGCATGAACTGCCAAACAAGAATGGATGGATATTAGTGCTCGATAGCCAGTCGGTAGAAGAGTGGCCGGCCGTTGTCAGCCAGAATAGGTTGAATGGTGGGCGTTCGATTATCGTAGCGCACGAACTTCCTCAAAGCATCGATGAGGAAATCAGGCTACTTCATTTGGGCATTCACGGAATTGTACCAAGTGAGAAAATAGAAGATGATCTTCCCAATGCCGTTGATTTAGTTTGTAAAGGTGGATTATGGATCAGCCGCAATGCCCTGATTGAGTATGTAAAACGTCGAGAGACCCAATTAGCGGGCGACTGTTTTACGAGTCGTGAGCAGCAAGTCATTGTCTTTTTGATGAAGGGCTTTTCCAATAAAGAAATAGGGAACAATCTTGGAATCTCTGAAAGGACTGTCAAGTTTCATGTCTCGAACATCCTGGAGAAATCAAACGTCAAGAGCCGAAGAGAGCTGCGGCGTGTGCCCCTACTCAAAGACAGATCTCGGCCGCAGCGCGCAGGTTTCGCAGCCTAATGATAGGAGAGATGGTAAATCAGGCGCCCAATAAAATCTCTTTTTCACCATACAGCCGTTCAGCACAGATAGCCCGCTCCCTGCATACCTGCAACAAACGATTCGATTCCGTGATCGGGCGAGACTCAGGCGTATATTTCAGGCTCATCACGTGGTTCAACCAAGGTTCCTGTCCCATGGCATACACATAGGACTCCTTGCACCGGAAACGGGTGACCATATCAATTGCCTGATCAAAATTCGAGCCCGCCAACCGGCGCGACTCATCCATGCCACGGTCGATTTTGCGCGTCAATAAAGGACCATAAAGCCAACTCAGGGGCGCCCCATCGCATTCCATCCCAAGGAAGAGAGCGTCCACTGGACCCACGGCATCATATACGTGCTTATAGAGCTGCGGCTCGATATTGCAGGAATCGGCCGCAAATAGTAGTTTGTGACGTCCAACCCTGACCAGATATGCTAATTTGGTGGAAATATTGAGGTCGGCATGCTCCCCCAGGAATGGTAGGCCGGTGATTGAGCCGGATTCCGTCTGGATTTCGCCAAATTCATCCATTTCCAGAACATTTTTGAAGCCGGTATTCTGTAGTATCAGCTTGATTGAAGGGTCCTGCAAGGCGCCATTGCCGCCCTTGGGTACAACGATGTACTTAACTTTCTGCCTGATCTGCAACAAGGTCTCGAATAGGATATGGTCCTGATGGTTGTGAGTAATCAGGACATAGTCAATCTCATCTGGAAGATCACCATAGGTATAACGAGGCAGGTCAGTTTCATAAGTATAACTGATGACTGGATCGAATAATATGTTCATGCCAGCCACTTCCACGAGAATACAGGCATGACCGAAGTATCTCCATCGTGCTCCAGGCCCTGCATAGGGCACGTATGGCGCAGGTCTTTCTGCCGTGAAAAAGGAGCGCAGAAGATCCTCTTGCTTTTGGTCGATGAAGCTGAAGATATTCCTGATAACGCTCCAAGGCTGGGCCTTGGATTCCAATTCGAACAATTTGTCCACTATATCACTATCAAAGGGAATCTGCAGATGCAGAAATCCCTCGGTTTCCAGGCGGGGAGTGCTTAGAACAAAGGGACGGTCATCTCCGCGGGTAAGAGAAAGCATCAGGCTCTGGGCGGTCCGATCATAGAACTTGCTGCGGTACATTAATGGCTCAATGAGCCGGAATGATGGATTATTATTGAGATCATAAAATAATTCTACGTAGCCTCTCAGCATCTCAGGAACTGCCGTGCCATAGAGCGGCTGGAGAGAGAAGCCCTTGGCATTGTTACGCAAGTTGTTGTCGAGTTCCTGTATAGCAGCCGAG
>DASZFK010000599.1:0-6737 GCA_035939855.1 Candidatus Angelobacter sp. | reverse complement strand
CGCAAGGGTTCATCGGCGAAGCTTTCCAGGCGTCGCAAGATGGAGTGATAGACTCCGCCGCCAAAGCGGGGTATGCGTTCATAGCAAACACCCAAGGTCACCAAGGCGGCTTCCTCAAGATAAAAAGCAAAGCTTGATTCTGGACGGGAGGCATCATCTTCCACCAAGCCACGATATATCCGGATGACCTCCAGAGAACGCTCCTTCAAGTTGTGGGCTTTCTCTGTATTCAAGGCCAGAATCTGCCAGGCAAGCTCGCGATCAATCACAATCAGCGCAGTAATCGATTTGGCGCCCAGTCGGCGCATGGCCTCAAGACGATGCCGGCCATTCGGTGTCCAAAAACCGCCTTCCGGGGCTGTTACGGCAATGATGGGATCGAGAAAACGGCCTGTCCTGTTGATGACATCAGCGAGCCGCTTGTGATGAGTGTCGGAGAGGTCACGCTGAAAGGGAGTCGGCTCGATCGCATGGATGGGCAGAATCGAGATCAAGACCGGATGACCGCCGAGCGGTTCCTTGTACAGCCCAACCACGCAGCCACCAGATTTCTCAACCAGCTCTGCAATTGGAGCGACTGCGCCTTCCGGTTTTTCTAATCGACAATCTGCCGGCCCCAATCCTTTCGTCTCAGGCTTGGCCTTGCGGGGACGCCTTCGAGCAGGTGCACGTTTTGGCATAAGCTCTTAATTCTATCGCTCAACAAGATGAAATCAATTTGAGAACGTCTTCGGTAGCGGTCAGTTTGGTTTTTCTCAGATTAACCCCTACATTAAATTCCTTTTTGGGCATTGAACCAACGTAATCCTATTTTCAGGCTTTTTACGTAATACCGATCTATATCTGACGCGTTAAAGTAAACCTCCAAATTCAACCAGCAACTTAGAGTACGCCCGGAGGTTCCTTTTGCAACGCTCACGGTACTTACCACCAAGACCCAAAGCCTTACTCCATGCTGCCTTAATCCTCACGACCTTAACCCTTATGTCATGCGGCGGCGGTCCGGCTACCGGTATGTCGAACGTAAGCACTCCATTTTCAGCCCCTTCGCCCACGCCAGCCCCTACTCCATCCCCATCCCCTACCCCACCCCCCGGAAATGGAGGGACAGTAATCGACAACATTGAAGATTCGAATAATTGGCTTACGTGTGGTTCGTGCGGCAATACGGGAGGCACCGGTTCCATTCCCCACTCATCCGTAACTCCTAACCTGCCTACGCCTAGCGAAGATGGGACGGCCACGCAATTCTCCATCGCGGCTACTGTTCCGTTTACAAATACCTACTGGTATATGCTTCACCCGACGATTGGAAACCAGATCGCTGCGTTGACGTATGAGTTTGACCTGCTGATTCCCAGCGGCTCGGAAAATGCTCCGCAAGCGATTGAGTTCGAATGCCAACAAATATTAGACGGCTGGATTTATAACTTTGCGTTTCAGGCGGATTATGGCCGCAACGAATGGCGGGTCTTCAACTACGGCGCAAAAGCGTGGGAATCAGCCAGCATCCCACTGCAGCGTTTTAGCCCGGGAACGTGGCACCATCTCATGGCCGAATATCACAGCGATTCGACGACTCACACGGTCTTCCACGACGCGCTCACGGTGGATGGCGTGCGATTCACCGTAAATATGACGCATAGCGCTTTTTTCTCCGGCGCCGGTAATCAGTTTACTAATGCATTTCAGCTTGATAGCAATGGCCAGATCACGCCTTACAGCGTGTACCTGGACAAGATGAAGATCACGTACAAATAGAATCGCTATTTGAGCGCAAGAAGGCGCGCGCGAAGCTCGTTACGATTGAAAGGCTTGATGATGTAGTCGTTGGCTCCTGCGGCATAGCCTTCCTGAATATGTTCGGGTTCCTTGCGTCCTGTAAGCAGGATCACGCGCGGTTCGGGAGTGAGTTGGGCAGCGCGAATCCAGCGGCATAACTCGATGCCGCTGACGCCCGGCATCTCCCAATCAAGGATGCAGATGTCGATGCCGCCTGCCCGCAGGATCTCTCGCGCCTCTTCGCCATTCCTCGCGGAGATGGGTTCGTGGCCCCAGTTGGTGAGCGAAGCCTCCATCAGGCGAAGGGAAACGGTCTCATCTTCGGCGATCAATATCCTGAATTTCTGCATTTAAGAAGCCCGATCACCCGATGCCCCGATCACGCGCGATCACCCGATTGCATTTGTGGTCGAGCGGCTGAATGCTCGATATCCTTTTCGAGCGATTGCAAGACCTGCTGAATTGTATTCTTAAGGCCTTCTGTATTGATGGGCTTGGTAATGTATCCGTCCATGCCTGCGCTGAGGCACATCTCGTAGTCACCCTTCATGGCATGAGCCGTCATAGCGACGATCGGGACATAAGATCCTGTGTCTTTCTCCCACTCGCGGATGGCCTGGGTGGCGGCAAAGCCGTCCATTTCGGGCATCTGGACATCCATCAAGATCATGTCAAACGTTCTTTTTTGTACCTGTGCCAGGGCCTCGAGACCAGACTGCGCCACCGTCACCTGATGGCCCATTTTTTCCAATAACCGCTGGGCCAGCATCTGGTTGATGAGATTATCTTCCGCGACCAGAATTCTCAGCCCATGGACAATCGAATCCGTGGAAACGGTTCGGGCGGCAGGCCGCGACACGAGCGCCTGTTTGGACGAGATGAATACGCGCCGCAATGCCGCCAGTAATTCGGACTGCTTGACTGGTTTGATCAGATAGGCGCCAATATTCATCTCCACACATCGCAGGGCAGCGCTATGGTAGTCGTCGGAGGTAAGCATCATGACGATCGTGGCTGCCAGTTCCGGGCGCTGCGCGATCTTTTGGGCCAGTTCAAGGCCGCTCATGCCAGGCATTCGATGGTCGACCAAGAGTAAAGGAAATGGATCATGTTCGGCAGCCGCCTGGTGCAGCAGCCTGAAGGCTGCATCGCCGGATTCGGCCAAAGTCGGCGTCATTCCCCAGGCGCTGACAATGTTGTGCAAAATCTCGCGGCTGGTGCGATGGTCGTCTACGATTAATACTTTTGTGCCACGCAGCTCACCCTGATACTCATCACTTAGGCCAGAGGCTGCTCCCACCATGAATCTCGCAGTGACATTAAATGTCGATCCTCGGCCCACCTCGCTTTCCAGCCACAGTTGGCCGCCCATGATATGGACGATGCGCGAGCATATCGCCAGGCCCAACCCAGTTCCGCCAAACTTTCGTGTAATGGAGGCGTCGGCCTGCTCAAAGGCATCAAAAATAAGCCGCCTCTTTTTCTCAGGGATACCGATGCCCGTGTCGGAAACTGCGAATTGCAGTTCCACCTCCAGGCCATTCTGCCGCAGAACCTCGGCGCGCAGCACTACCTCGCCGACGTGAGTGAACTTGATGGCATTGCCGATGAGATTGATAAGCACTTGTTTCAGGCGCGCTGCATCGCCCACCAGATGAGGAGGTATTTCCGGGGAGAGACAATAGGCGATCTCAAGGTTTTTCTGATGGGCCTTTAACGCCATGGTGCGGGCCGCTTCGGCTACTGCTTCTGCCAGTTCGAAGTTGCGGTTCTCGAATTCCAGCTTGCCGGCTTCGATTTTAGAGAAATCCAAAATATCGTTGATGACAACCAGCAGGGTATTGGCCGAGTCCTGAGCCATGCCCAGCAGTTCGGTCTGATCATGGGTGAGTGGCATTTGCTTCATCAGATCGAGCATGCCCATCACGCCGTTGAGCGGTGTGCGAATTTCATGGCTCATATTGGCCAGGAATTCACTTTTGGCCCGAGTGGCTGCTTCGGCTGCTTCCTTGGCCGTCTGCAGAGCTTGCCCTGTTTTCTTATGCTCCTGGACCTCATCTTGCAACTCCCGTGTGCGTTCATCCACCAGCAAGACTAATTCTTCTTCACGGCGGCGAATGTGCCGGATGCGCAGCCGGTAAATGCCCCAAGCGCTGAGTGCAACGGCCAAAGCCACCAAAGCATAGAACCAGCCACTCTGGTAAAAACGCGGTTTCAGGTAAAAGTCAAAAGTTGCTCCAGTCTCGTTCCAGACACCATCATTATTTCCAGCCTTCACGTGAAAGCTGTATTTGCCGGGCGTCATGTTGGTGTAGTGAGCGTCGCGCTGGCCTTTGACTTCTTTCCAGCCCGGGTCATAAGGCTCCAGCCGATATTTGAAATCCACCATTTCCGGCGCTACAAAACTGAGCGCGGCAAAGTGGAAATCCAATTCGCCCATTCCTACCGGGGCATTAGCGCCGGTCAAGGGACGGCCGTTCAGCCGCACGGCTTCGATCAGCACCGGGGGCGGAATCATATTAGGGGCCAGGTTTTCAGGATCAAGCTCGACGACACCTTTGCCGGCTGCAAAAAGCAATTTGCCGTCAGCCGTCTTCCAGCCGGTAGCCTGGGTGCCGCCATTGAACTCGGTCGTAGGAAGGCCATCGGCGCTGCTGAAAGCCCTGGAGTGAAAACTCTGAATCTTGCGCGCGGCAAAGTCGTTGAGATCGGCTTTGCTCGCCCGGAAGAGGCCATGATCGCAGCTCATCCAAAAATTGCCTCGACCATCTTCCAGAATGCTCCACACCGTGTCATCGAACAGCCCATCTTTTATGCGATAAGTTGTGAATTGCCCGTTCTTGTATCGAACCAACCCCGAGCCGAAGGTTCCAAGCCACATCACATGGTCGGCATCTTCATAGATCGTGGTCACGCCTCCGGCCAGGATCGTTGGATTATCGAAGCTCGTGAATACTTCGTTTCTGAGACGAGTTAGCCCTTCTTCCGTGCCAAACCACAGGTTTCCTTCATGATCTTGAAAGATGGCTCGCGCGCGATAGGCCCGGCCATTCGGTTGGGTAAAGACTGTGAACTTTCCATCTTTGTAGCGAGTGAGTCCGCCGTCACGATCACTGATCCACCACTCGCCTTCATGGTCTCGATAAATGGCATGAACGGTGTTGCTGGCCAGTCCCTCTTTCGTGGTGTAGCTCCTGACGGCTTTTCCGTTGCGGACCACCTTTAAGCCATTTTCAGTGCCAACCATCAAAGTGCCGTCTGTGTCTTCCGCAGTCACGAATACTGTGTTGTCGGGTTGTGTAGGACCCAGCGTGACAGTCTGGATCTTTCCGTTCCGCAAAACACTCAATCCCTTGTTGGTCGCAATCCATACGCTTTTGTCGTGCCCCTGATAGACACCCCACACCAGGTCGTCGGCAACACCGGTCGTGTGATCATAAGAGGTGAAGTTCACATCCCGGAAGCGGGATAGCCCGCCGGTTTGCGACCCAACCCAAAGATTGCCTTCTCGGTCCTCATAAATGGATTCGATCTTGTTGCTATCTCTCAACACCAGGCAATCAAGGTCGCTCGCTTGTATCCGGCACAGGCCTCCGGCGGAATTACCGATCCACAGATTTCTCATCCGGTCTTCATACAAGGCCGTGATGGCGGCGGCATGGAATTGGGGACCGGAGTCAAAGTGGCTCAGCTTGCCATTCACGAACGTATATAGGCCATGGGTTGCGGTCCCGATCCAGGCGCCGCCGTGATGGTCGAAGTAGAGAGCCTTGGGATCGCGAAAGGGCAATGGCAACTTCTCAACGCTGTTGCCTACGCGATACACATCATGAGCGGTAGCTGCCCAAACTGCATCGTCAGGAGCGACGGCCAGCGCAATGATCTCTTCGGTTATTTCAGGCCGGGTTGCGAATTTACCTTGTTTGAATTCCGCCAGGCCTTTATCAGTTCCGATCCAAAGTGTGCCATGGCTATCCTGGGCCAAGGCCAGGATGAATTTTCCAGGCAGGCCGTCTTGCTCAGAGTACGATTGAAATTCCCCAGCGTCGTAACGCGCTAAACCGCCTCCAAAAGTCCCGATCCACAAGGTCTTCGTTTTCTTGTCTTCCAATAGCGAGCAAACGTAGTTGTGTTTTAGTTTCTCCTTGGTGGTGTTCTTGTCGAATACGGTAAACCAGGCGCCGTCAAAGCGGGCAAGTCCTTGTTGTGTGCCGACCCAGATAAAGCCATCTTCCGTTTGTGTGATTGCGTCGACCCAGCTAGCAGGGAGATTTTCTGCCGTACCCCAAGTGGTGCGCACATATTTCTGCACGGGCGTGCCCACAGCCACCGACGCAACCGAGACGATCAACAGCAAAGACACTACAAGCCGCGTCCTAAGAGATACGTGACAACCAATACAGTGCGGAGTCATCGGTGTCTTTCCCAGCGGTGCTGCGGCCGGATTCCGGCTTAATTCATCGAACGAAAGGATTCTAATGTTCTGGCGGGGGAAACCTTCTGCGTGGCAAAAGTACAGAATATAGAAATGAGATTTTGGCTTCACGTTACCATCGGCCATGAGTTCCCTACAGTGTGCCACAGAACGAGTGCAGGCTCGGAATTTTAGGCCTCGGATTTTATTACTGAAGTGCCATCGTGAGCTGGAGAGAACTCGACCCGGAGAAAGCTGCGTGCGGAGTAGGGATGCAGATGTGATTAAAATTTTCTAATCAACACTGTTTGAAAACCCATGACCTGAAGCTTACCCCTGATATAGATTCTGCAAAAACTCCTTCGTCCCTGAGGAGATCATCAAATGCTCGAGCCGGATGTTTCTTGCTCATCGCTCGATCCTCGTTCCGTGTTGAAAAACACCCGTTACAGCGGTTACCCCGGTTACACCCCGCATGAATATTGACGATTTCTGTTACGGGTTGTTACCGCTGTAACCGGTTTCTCCACTCAAATGGCAT
>DASZFK010000598.1:0-3207 GCA_035939855.1 Candidatus Angelobacter sp. | reverse complement strand
TCCAGGCAATGTGCTTGAGCATAGGCACTACATTTTAGCAAAATCAAACATCACCAGATTTCACCACAGAGGTCACAGAGGAGCACAGAGTCAAGCAAAGGCAATTGACCACTGATCTTCACTGATGAACACTGATCGGATTTCAGATCGAGTAAGGTTTCATTGAACGACCGGAGGCGAACGGCTAAAGGCTAATGACTAAAGGCCAATTGCTAATTGCTCTTAAGCCAGCAGCCCCTACACCACCCGCTTGACACTCTTGCGGCAGTCTTCGCAAATACCGTAGATCTGAAAAGTGTGCCGGGTGGCATCAAAATGGTATTTGCGCCCGATCTCTTCCTCCAGCTTGCCCACCTCCGGAGAGAAGAACTCAACCGAGACCCCGCATTCTGTGCATACCATATGGTGGTGGCTGCGGCGGTTGAACTGGTGCTCATAGCGAGCCACGCCGTCATGAAAGGCAACTTCGCTGGCTAAACCGCACTCCGCCAGCAGCTTAAGCGTGCGATAGATGGTGGTAAACCCGATCTTGGGATCTTTCTTCCTGACCAGGCGGAACAACTCGTCGGTTGAAAGATGATCGCGGGTCTCGAGGAAGGTGCGCAGAATGGTGTCCCGCTGTTCCGTGTGCTTTAGCCCTACACGCTTCAAGTGTTTGAAGAAAATATCCTGCGCCTCGCGCATGGCTTCGCGAGTGGGTGGGGCATGATCGTCGATCCTTCGCTGCAGCATATTGGCTGTCAATTAAGGGGTCCTGTCTTACTCTTGCACCAGAAAGTGACTGCATTCCAAGAACGATGACTCAGGCTTGATAAATGAAATTGAATTTCATTTTCAAGTAGCTTCATCCTAGCCGTCGCCAAGGTTAGTGTCAACCATTTCTCGAACCACATGCCACAATCAGCTCTCTGCCTAACCACGACGTGCCTTGAAGTCTTGTTTTCTCGCAAATTTTACTCCGTGAAAGATCAGATTTACGCCTGACCTCCCTTCTCCAGCCAAGTCTTAGAACGCTTACTATTCGAAATGCGGATTGCTCTTCGCTTCTATCAGCGTTGGTCAGCGTAAATCAGCGGCCAAAAGGTCTTTGCCTGATTGTGGACCTGGCAAGCCGTCCCGTACAATTTCGTCCCATGGCTACCTCTACCGCAGCTCCCTCTGTTGCGACTGTCGTTCGGAGAAAAACCCGCCGCCGTTTATTACGCGTCATTCTGATTCTGCTCGCTCTGGTTGGCCTGGCCGGGGTTGGAGCCTCGCTCTATTTTTATAGCCTGATGCGCTCGGCCCTTCCCCAGCTTGACGGGAGCATTGCGCTGGCCGGTATCCATGCGCCGGTTTCAGTCACACGTGATGCCCAGGGTGTTCCCCACATTACTGCTTCCACTCTGGAAGATCTGTTCCTGGCCCAGGGTTATGTCACGGCCCAGGACCGGCTGTGGCAGATGGACCTCACCCGGCGCTATGCCGCGGGTGAGACCTCAGAGATTTTGCCGCAGTCTTCCGGGACCGCCAGCGGACGTGGCACTGGTAACAGAGCCGCAGCCGTTGTTACCTGGCTTGACCATGACAAGCAACAGCGGATTCTCCGGCTGAAATCCATCGCGTACAAAGTGGCCGGCAAGCTGCCTACCCGCGACAGGGTGCTTTTTGAGGCCTACGCGAAAGGGATCAACGCATATATCGAACAGCATCATGACAATCTGCCCATTGAATTTCGTGCGCTCCGCTATACTCCCAAGCCTTGGACAGTAGGCGATTCCGTGCTGGTTGGACTAGGCATGAGCCAACTGCTGAACCCCCAATATGGAATGGAATATTGGCGCGAAAAAATCGGGGCCCGGCTCTCACCGGAGCTAATGGCGGATTTATATCCCGCCAGCTCCTGGCGCGATCGTCCACCAGCCAGCGCCGCTCAGGATGGGGCCGCCACACTGTCGGTTCCCGAGCCGGAACCACAGAACTCAGAACCGCAGACCAATACCAATGACGAGCGGATCTCCCTTGGTGGCACTCTTCCCTCAAAAGCGCGCGAGAGCGATCGTGATTGCGAGGCCTGCCTGCCGGGATCGAACAACTGGGTAGTTTCCGGAGCGCATACCGTCACCGGCAAACCGCTTTTGAGCAACGACATGCATCTGGGCCATCAACTTCCGGGCGTCTGGTATGAAGTCCAACTGCACTCCGGTGATTTCAACGTGGCGGGAGTCAGCCTGCCGGGACTGCCGTTTGTGGTCGTTGGGCACAACCAGCGTATCGCGTGGGGCTTTACCAACCTGAATCCTGATGTCCAGGACCTGTTTATCGAGGAGTTCAACTCCGCGGGTGAATACCAGACTCCCACCGGTTGGCAGAAGCCGGAAATCGATCACCAGATTATTCATGTCAAGGGACAACCGGATGTGGCCCTGGACGTGGTGGTAACCCGCCACGGCCCTATCGTGACCGGCCTTCTGCCGGGCGAGAGCCGCAAGATCGCCTTGCAATGGGTCATCTACGACGAGCAGAATATCGGCATTCCCCTCTACGACCTGAATACCGCGCAGAACTGGGAGCAATTCAGGTACGCATTCTCGCAGTACGCCACCCCGTCGCAGAACGTGGTCTATGGCGATGTGGATGGCCACATCGGCTACCAGCCCATGGGACGCATTCCTGTCCGTGCCTCCGGCGATGGCACCGTGCCCGTATCCGGCGCCGATGGCAAACATGACTGGATTGGCTACGTGCCCTTTGACGAGTTGCCTAGCCTTTACGATCCGCCCTCCGGCGTAATTGCCACCGCCAACTCCCGCATCACGCCGGATAAATACCCACGCCTGCTCGCGACACAGTGGTATCCGCCTTATCGTGCTGTTCGAATTTACCAGGTGCTGGAGTCATCCAAGAAAAAGTTCAGCGCGGCGGACATGCTCGCGTTGCAGACCGATATCACATCAGAATATGACCGTTTCTTTGTGGACCGTCTTGTCTACGCCATCGACCATAGCTCGAAAGCCAGTCAGCGGGCGCGTCAGGCCGCAGACATCATGCGCGGTTTCGACGGGCGCATGACCGCTGACGCGGTTGCTCCAACGATCGAAACCCGCGCTCGTACTGCCTTATGGAAGAAACTGCTCGAAGCCAAACTGGGCGCTGATTGGGATATGTACTCGTGGTCCGAGGCGGCCGTGGCTCTGGAAAGCATTGTGCAGACCCAGCCCGCCCGCT
>DASZFK010000597.1:0-5847 GCA_035939855.1 Candidatus Angelobacter sp. | reverse complement strand
TTACGCTGATTGGGCTTGCATCTTGAGGGCCGTTCGCACTTTTTCTTCGAGGCCGTCGGCGGTGAATGGTTTCTGGATGAAGATACTGCCGGTATCGAGCAGTTTCTGGTGAAACATGGCGTTATCCGTATAGCCGGACATGTAGATAATCTTCATGTTCGGGACGAGGGGCAATATCTTCTGAACCGCCTCGGTGCCTGACATTCCTGCCATGACTATATCGGTAATCAGCAGCCGTATAGAGGCATTTCCATTATGAACAATCTGGATCGCTTCCTCCCCGCTGGAAGCCTCCAACACCTGGTAGCCACGGCGCTCTAGCGCCTGCACGATCATCTTGCGCAAATCGGTTTCGTCTTCCACCACCAGGATGGTTTCACCCTGGGCTTTGAAGTTCGGCAACGCAGTTTCACGCTCCGGCAAGTGAGGAATGGAGGTAGCAGGAAAATAGACCTGGAAGCACGTCCCCTTATCAGGCTCGCTGTAGACCGAGATGTGGCCGCCACTCTGTTTCACAATTCCGTAGACCGTTGCCAAACCGAGACCGGTGCCTTTGCCTTCCTCCTTGGTGGTGAAGAACGGCTCAAATAAACGGGCTTTGGTCGCTTCATCCATGCCGCAGCCAGTGTCGGTCACCGCCAGCATGACGTATTCCCCGGGAATAATGCCGCGGCGATGCCGGGTATATTTTTCATCCAGCTTTCGATTGGCCGTCTCCAAAGTTATTTTTCCGCCTTTGGGCATGGCATCCCGGGAATTCACGACCAGGTTCATGATGACCTGCTCGACTTGGCCGCGGTCGGCATACACAGAACCAAGTGGACCGCCAGGAACGAACGCCAAATCAATGTCTTCTCCAATCAGGCGGGGCAGAATCTTCGATAAATCGGAGACCACGCGGTTGAGGTCGAGCGTGGTAGGCGTGAGTACCTGTTTGCGGCTGAATGCCAGCAATTGCCTTGTGAGAGCGGCTGCGCGTTCCGAGGCGCTCTTGACCCGCTCAGCATCGCCACGGCGCGGATCATTGGTCGAAAACGTATCGATCAACATGCCGGTATAACCACTGATGATCGTGAGCAGGTTATTGAAGTCATGAGCAATGCCACCGGCCAACCGTCCTACAGCCTCCATCTTTTGCGATTGGCGTAGTTGTTCTTCCAGAGAGCTTTGTTCGCTGAGGTCTTCGACTGTCCCTTCGAAAAATGGCGTACCATGCGGTTCTTCGGTTACCTTGCGGCATTCGAGACGTGCCTTCATTGCGGCGCCGTCTTTCCGAAGCCATATAACCTGATCTTGCACCCGGCCCGTCTCCCGAACCTCTTGCATCATGCTGCTGTATTGGACCGGATCTTTGAACAAAGCCGAGAAAAGCTGCTGCATCAGGGGCCGCTCGGACTCGTGGCCGAGCAGTTCAACCAATGCGGGATTTACCGCCTCAAATCTCTCCAGAGCGTTGAGCCTGAAAATGCCGTAAGGAGCATTGTTGACCAGGGAGCGATAACGGCTTTCCGAAAGCCCAAGGTCCTCATGAAACTTTTGCAGTTCCTGCGTGCGGGAAGCCAGAGTTTTGATGAGTTCGAGGCGGTCGCGCACGCGCGTGGCTTCAAGAATGCCATAGGCGATGGCAAACACGCTGATGAGCGAAAGTCCCTGGCCGAACCACCAGGATATCGACCACACCTCGCCGGAAGTCTGGCACAGAATCGACAAAGCATATAGATAGAGACCAACATTGAAAAATAGAATGACGGTATTGCGTTTCCTAAGATATAGGCGAAACGTAAGGGCCAGCAGGATGGAGATGGAAGCGAAGGCAACGATGTAGGTAAGAATTCGGACCAGCTTGTCGAATGCTTTGGCGTGGAACAGTGGATCGTCCAAAGCCCACGTTGCGCCACCCAAAACAGCGAAGGAAAGAGCCAATAGCGAGTAAAAAACGATCTTATGATCCATCAGAAACTGGCGGACGGGGCGGCGCAAGCCTTGCCAGTCAAGCAGGAACGCGGCAGAGCCGCCATAAGCCATGAGCCAAATCGTTATTACGCTCCTGGCCTCCACCAAGTGCACCGGATCGTGAACGAATGAAGCTACGATGTTGATGATTGCCAGCCCGATGAACCCGCCGACCAGAACGGCCAGCGCAGGATGAGGATTCAACTTCAATTCGCGCGCCAGCCAGTTGGCAATCACCAGGGCCAGGACCGCAACTGACCAGCCGAGCACGCCATGGGCCGCCGGGTTATACCAGTAAGTGTGTCCGCTGCTCCAGACTGAAAACACCAAAGCCGCGGGAGCAAGCGCGGCTAAAAATGCAAGAAATAACACCGGCCGGATACTTAAATCATCCGACATGGCAGCATCGGGCACGGCGCTGAAGTATAGTCTACAAATTTCAAATTTTAAATTTAAAATTTCCATTTATGGTTAGAACTTATGATTTCGCTGTCATTGGCGCGGGCGTTTTCGGCGCATGGACAGCCCAGTATCTCCAACGTAGCGGCGCCCGCGTGGCTCTGATTGACTCCTATGGTGCTGCCAACGGCCGCGCAAGCTCCTCGGGAGAAACGCGGGTCATCCGGGCCGGCTATGGGCCGGATGAGTTATATACGCGCTGGGCGGCACGCTCGTTGCCACTATGGTGTGAATTCTTTGACCGGGTTGGACTGCGCCTTTTTCATGGCACCGGCGTGCTGTGGCTGAGTACCGATGAAGATAGCTATACCAAACAACTCGTGGATGTCCTGGGCAACAACGAAGTTCCGTTTGAAAAACTGTCGGCCGACGAAATCCGTAAGCGTTACCCGCAATTCGTGTTCGAAGATGTGACCTGGGGACTTCTTGAGACGCGCAGCGGCCTTTTGATGGCTCGCCAGGCTGTGCAGGCCCTGGTAAAAGATGCGGTAAGAAACGGCGTCGATTATCGGATGGCATCGGTCTTGGCACCCGAGGGCAGCGGCGCACTGTCGCAAATAAAGACCACTACTGGCGCCGTTTCTGCAGCGACATTCGTCTTTGCCTGTGGACCCTGGCTGCCAACCCTGTTTCCAGAGCTGCTGGCGCAACGCTTCTTCGTCAGCCGACAAGACGTGTTTTTTCTCGGTCCGCCCCCGGGAAACACTGGCTATCGTTCGCCGCAAATGCCCGCCTGGCTGCATCATGGTTATCCCGGCATTCCTTATGCGCTTCCCGACATCGAAAGCCGCGGCCTCAAGATTGCTTTTGATCAGCATGGCCCCGCTTTTGATCCGGATACCGCCAACCGTGTGGTTCAACCCGCCGCCATCGAACACCTGCGCGGCTTCCTCAAAAAACATCTTCCCGCTATGTACGATGCCCCCATTTTGGAGACTCGCGTCTGCCAGTATGAAAACACCTCGAACGGCGATTTTTTGATCGACCGCCATCCAGATTTTGAGAACGTGTGGATCGTAGGAGGCGGTTCAGGACATGGATTCAAACACGGTCCGGCAGTCGCCGATTACGTGAGCGCCCGTATTCTTCGCAATGCTCCCGCAGAATCGCGCTTCTCGCTCGCAACCAAACAAACCGTGCAGATGCGCGCCGTCTACTAGTTTTTCATTGGCATTGATCCCACGGAATTGCCCCAGTTTTCCCTGGGAGGTGCTGTAAAAAATTTCACCAAATTGTGGATGTATTCTATGAAGGCGAATGTTATTCTAAATGTCATGCGGTGTGCCTAAATATAGGAGCGAAGCTTGTTTCGCCTCTATATGTTGAGCTGCGAGGAGTTGAATTTGCCGACCACAAAATATGTTCGATGCCGGGTTTCTCTGGGTCTCTTCGGAACTGAGCTTTACGTTGTCGTCGGAGATTCCTCTGCATTCGTTGATGGTTCCAATGTAAAAGTAACTAAACCGCCTGAGCAGGGCAAAGAAGTGGATGGCGTCGTTTTAGCTTACGTCGTAAAGGAGGAGATGGAAAGGGCTTTGATTGAGCTGCCCGGCCAAGCCGTCGTAGGGGGACTTCGCACCTGGGTACCGAAGCAACTGTTGGCCTCTGCTTAGCCTGGAGCGGCAATGATATTAAGCAACGAAGGGATTAGACAGGCAATTCGAGACGGAGATATTCAAATTGATCCGCCGCCTGAGGAAGATCAATACACCACGTCAGCACTTGATCTGTTTATTGGTTCCGATTTTCGATGTTGGGATGAGAGCCGACTTCGAGTAAAGGGCTTGAAGCAAGTTCTGAACCTTGCAGAACAAAGTTTTCAGCTAACCGCAGGGGCCTATTTAAAAACACGCCCGCTTGAATCCGATGGCACTTTTATATTCCCACCCTATGCAGTAGAGAACATTCATATATTAGGCATTACACGAGAGCGAGTGCACCTTAAACTTGGATCTCAGATAGCTGCTCGTGTTGAGGGCAGAAGCTCCCTTGCTCGGTTGGGGTTGCTTGTTCATTTGACTGCTCCCACGATACACGCTGGATTTGCAGGCAATATTACGCTAGAGATGATCAATCATGGCCCATTCTATTTACAGATTGTGCCGAACAAAACACGGTTGTGCCAGCTAATTTTCGAACGCCTTGCCAGCCCGCCAGAAGGTGAAATTAGGACCGCTTTTCAGGGGCAGAGTAGACCGTCTGGTACAGACTGATCTCGCCATTCCGTGTTCGTTTTCTAACGCGAGTAGCCAAGGTTTGGGGATGTAATTGTGCCATGCCTTGTTGTGAATTGGTGTGAACATGTTCGTTGTTGAACAATCATTGCTGCTTCTCAGAAACCAATCTCGCCGCAACAAGGTCTTCCAGGGCGCAACCGACACTCTTGAACAAGGTAATATCATCTTCGCTAGTCCTGCCGATTTTTTCGCCGCAAGCGATCTGGTGTAAATCTGCGATGATGTGATTGGCGTCCACAATGCCTTTGCTGATCGGAACGAGCAGGTCCCCGGCTTCGGCGAGCGCGCCCTCGAAGGTATCCACCACAACACGCGCGCGTTTCACGGTTTCATCATCCACTTCGCGGGTGTGCGGCTGGAAAGCTCCAACCAGATTCAGATGACTGCCAGGGCGAAGCCACTCACCCTTGAATAACGGTTCGTTTGATGTGGTGCAAGTACAGATCACATCAGACTCGCGCACGCAGCTTTCGGCATCCACAGCTTCGATCTGGATCGCATGTTCGGCCTTCATTCTGGCGATAAATGTTTCAAGATTGGAGCGGCCCGATCCGCAAACAAAAAATCTTCGGAAGTCACGCACACGGCGCAACACGGCCAAATGAGCAGCAGCCTGCCTGCCACTGCCGAATATACCGAGAGATTTAGACTCGGGCCGTGCCAGCAAATCAGTAGCCACGGCGGAAGTCGCCGCGGTGCGCAGATCGGTGAGGTAGTTGGCATCCATGATTGCCTGGACCTTGCCGGTCTCCGCATCGAGCAACGCGAAAGTAGCATTGACGCCGGCTCTTGCGCTCACGCTGACGATCTTTACGCCGGCAGCGTGCAGTTCTTTGTCAAAGCATGGCATGAGGAGCAGGATGCTTCCGGCAAGTTCAATCTGTGTGCGCACCGGCATTTGCAGGGTGGCGCGGAAATCACGTGCAAATGCATTTCGAAGGGCTTCTATGATCTCATCAGGTTCGATAGATTGACGGACTTGATCGTCGGAAAGGAAATGCATGTTTGAATTCGTGTCTAGTGCCGTGACCATCTGAAAAATGCATCTATTTCGTGAGGACTTGTAACGGGGCACGGGTGTGTCCAGTTTTTTGTGTAAACGACCTGGTTTTGTTTTGGGTTTTGGGGATGGGGTGCAGGGGAAGGGGGCACTATCCCCTTCCCCTGCTCCCAACTATGTCCTATCCTTCCTAGGAAT
>DASZFK010000596.1:0-5595 GCA_035939855.1 Candidatus Angelobacter sp. | reverse complement strand
CTCTCGTAAAAACATGCGATATTTTCAAACTGAATATTGCCGTTGTGCAGTTACTCCAAAAATGATTCCTAAACTCATCGTCCTTCCATTTCTACTACTCATTACCTTACCCACATTTGCCGCAGGTCGAGTTGAATGCAGCTCACTGAAAAGCCGGTATGTGCCTGAAGCCGTTGGTTATTGCGCATTGCTGCCACCCAGCTTTGACGCTCAGCCGAACAAGAAATTTCCAGTGTTGTATTTTCTGCATGGCCTGGGTGGCGACCATACTTTCCTGATTACCAGTGGCGCATGGAACGTCATCGAGGACCTGCAAGAAGAAAAGAAGATTGGCGAGTTCGTGGTCATTGCTCCAAGGGCTTTTACCAGCTTCTATATCAACTCGAAGAGTGGCCGTATTCGCTACGAAGATTTCTTTATCCGCGACTTCATTCCGCAAATGGAAAAACGCTTTCGTCTGCTCAACAGCCGCACGGCTCGCGCCATAACCGGAGTTTCTATGGGAGGCTACGGAGCATTGCGTTTTGCCTTCAAGTACCCGCAGATGTTCGTCTCGGTCAGCGCCCACATGCCGGCCCTCATGGAGCAGTTGCCCCATGCATTCGGTGATATGGCTCTCAACGCTTTCATCGGCTCAGCATTTGGCCAGCCGGTGGACGAGACTTTCTGGAAATTCAATGCGCCGTTTGCCTTCGCCCGTACGTCCAATCTGCGCGGACTCAAAATCTATTTTGATTGCGGCGATCACGATGATTACGGCTTCGACGGCGGCTCACGCGAGATGGATAAGCTTCTCACCGCCCGCCACATTCCTCATACCTTCCACATCTACCCTGGACGACATGATGCAGTCTACGTGGCCCAGCACCTGCCGGAGTCTTTAGAATTTGATTCCGCTGCGTTGGGATTGTCGAAATAAGACTAAAACCCACCACGGAGACACGGAGACACTGAGAAGCAGAGCCGTAACCAAAACCCTCAACCACAGAGGGCACGAAGGAACACAGAGGAAGTCAAATTAGAACCAACCGCAGAGGCCGCAGAAAAAACGCAGAGAAGAATTGATTTGGCCTGATGATGAAATTCAGCAGTTCGAATGTTTTCCCACAAATTTCTCTGCGGCTTCTGCGTTCTCTGCGGTTTGCTTTTGGTTTTCTCCGTGTCTCAGTGTCTCCGTGGTGGGTTTGGTTGAACTAAGAGTGGGTCAGTGATACGCAGAGATCCTGAATCTTTTTCCACACTGCCGAACCGGGATCAACGATTTCAAAGTGGCCTATCTTATCCAAGGTAACCAGTTCAACTTTTTCTCCTGCTTTCTTCTTTGTGTCAACGTAGCCTTTGCCAATTTCGTAAGGGACAGCAGTGTCCGCCGTACCATGAACGATTTTTTGAGTAGCCTGTGGAATGGACCGCTCCGCCGGTGAGGCTTCCCGGTAATGTTCGGGCACCTGCTCGGGAGAGCCTCCAAGAAACTCCGACGCTGCATCGTTGCTCAAATGCAGTTCCCAGGCACGATGCAAATCGAGAACGCCTGCCAATGAAATAACACTTGTCACCGTCTTTTCAAAAGCAGCCAGGCAGAGGGCAAGCTGGCCTCCGGCAGAGTGTCCCATAACGCATACTCGCCTCAAATCAAATTTGCCGGCGGCCTTATCCTTTTGCTCTTGATGGTTATGACCGCGCAACAGGCGGTAAGCAGTGCGTACATCTTCAAAGGTTCCCGGCCAGCCTCCACCGGGATTTCCAACTCTGCGGTATTCAACATTCCATGTGGCGATCCCAACCTTAGCCAAAGCTGAGCAGAGATGCCCAGCATAAGTCAGATCATATTTGGCTCGCCAATAACCACCATGAATGAAGAACACCACTGGGTGAGGGCCCTTACCTGCCGGCGATCGCAGATCAACAAACTGATTCGGATCTTGACCGTAGGGAATCCGCACATCAGCTTCGGGTGGCTTCTTAGTGAGAATGTCTTCGCTTTGCACGACTAGTAGTATAAGTTCCGAACGAAGACCCAGCAAAGGCCCACGTTTGAAATCGACTGCTGATTTACTCGGATGCGCGCGGATCTATTTCTTTGTAAATTTCGAAATTGGAAATTGGAAATTGGAAGTTGTGCCCTATCTTCCGAACTGCACGGTTACCCGCCCTCCATGAGGGACTTTCGAGCCTGGCCCAGGTGATTGAGATTGGCCCAGGCCGCTTCCGCTGGCTTCCAATTCGATTCCTAGTGTTTGTGCCTCTTCGAGCACTGCCCGCAAGGGCTTGCCGATAAAATTGGGCACAATTACGCCACCAGCTACATCCAAAACAACTGTGCCGCGGGTTGGAAGCGGCAACGTGGGAACCGAAGTAGCAACAGGCGAAGCAGTATTTGAAGGCGCAGCATTGGCCGGAGCCGCGCCGGGCCTGTACGCCGCGGCGACAAGATTTGCGTTCGGCGGTTGATCGTGTCCTCGATTGGTCTCCGGCTGCTGCACCGGCGCATCTACCGGTTCAGCTTCAGCCAGGATTCGATCTGGAGCACCTTCCACCAGATCGTCGCTTTTGACCTTGGCGCGAAGCATGAGCTGGCGTTGATCCTGAAACTCCAGGTCATGGGGAACATTCAGATAACTCAGGATTTGCTGCGTGAGACGAGAAAAAACAGGCGCTGCAACCATGCCGCCATCTTGCGGGCCAACCGGTGTATCCAAAATGACAAGCACTGAGATTGCAGGATTGTTGATGGGCGCAAAACCGGTGAAAGAGGCGACGTGTTTTTTGTGCGAATAAGCCCCGGTGATGGGGTCAACTTTCTGCGCTGTTCCAGTTTTGCCCGCCGAGCTATATCCATTCAGGACGGCTCGCGTCCCTGTTCCTCTCAGCACCACGCCCTCCATCATCTGCTTCATCCGGGCGGCCGTGAGGGTGGAGATCACGCGCCTTCCCTGGGCCGGATGAAAGGTGATGTACTGCGGCATACTGCGCGGCGGTGTAGTTCCAGCAATGATCCTGGGCGGAACGTAGACGCCATCGTTAGCAATCGTGGAAGCCATCGAGATGAGCTGAACCGGAGATACACCAATCTCCTGGCCCATGGAAATGGCGCCGATGCTCACTTTAGACCAGCGGCTCACCGGCCTGGTAATACCTCTGGTTTCACCCGGAAGCTCAATTCCGGTTTGTGAGCCAAAACCAAAAGCGCGAATATAGCGATCAAATCTTTCTTCGCCCAGACGTAATGCAATCTTGATTGCGCCTACGTCGCTCGATTTTTCGAGAATCTGGGCAACGGTCAAATTTCCATAAGGATTGTGGTCGTGAATCTTCAGCCCATTCACCACGATGGAGCCGTTTTGGCAATCAATGGTTTCGTCCGTCTTGGCCAGATTCTCTTCCAGCGCGGCGGCCAGCGTTACCAATTTAAACGTTGAACCCGGCTCATAGATATCGCTCACGGCGCGGTTTTTGAAAGCTTTGACACCGGCGGGTGTCATGGCGCTGGGATTGAATGTTGGCCGGTTCGCAAGCGCCAGCACCTCGCCGGTGTGGGGGTTCTGGACAATCACGGTGCCTGCCTGTGCCTGAGAATCACGCATGGCCTGGTCGAGTTCGCGCTCCGCGATGTATTGGATCTTTTCGTCAATTGTCAGTACAACGTTCTCGCCGGGATCAGGATCTTTTTGCACGCGACCAAACCAGCGCCGCCGGGCATCCATCGAGATGAGCATGGTGCCGGGCTTGCCTTTGAGCCGAGGCTCGAACTCGCGCTCGATTCCTCCGACTCCGACATCTTCCGAATCGACGAATCCAAGCATCTGGGCCCCCAGTTCATTCTTTGGATAGAAACGCTTGGATTCTTTCTGAAAATAAATGCCTTTCAAATTAAGGGAATGAATGCGGGCGCTGGTCTCCCTATCGACTTTTCGCGCCACCCAGGCAAAGGCCCGGGAACTGCCCAAACGATTTTCAAGCTCAGCAGGATCACTGTGAAGGATTCTTGCGAGTATGGCCGCTACGCCATGGGTATCGGGTATTTCGGAGGGAACTGCAAAGACTGAATCAAGCTTGACCGTCATTGCCAATTCGTTCCCATTGCGGTCATAAATGTTGCCGCGAACCGGTGAAACTTCAATGGTTCGTTGTTGCTGGCGCGCAGCGCGCTGGGAAAGATCGCCGTACTGGACGAGTTGAAGCCAGACCAGGCGGGTACATATAGCAAGGAACCAGAGCCCAAGGAAGCCGGCCAGATAATACAACCTGGTATTGCCGCCACTGGAAGATTTAGACATTGTCAAAGACATAATGGCGACCCGGCTGTTTTTCCGGCGCCGCCATCCCTTAACCACCAACCAAATGGAAGCGGTTGAAGATTTTTGGTTTTTACTGTTGCCCCGGAATCACAGCCACGGTCGATAACTGCGCAATCACAGGACCACGATTGGCAGTGTCGGCATCCATCCTGAGCACCTGCCCCGGACGTGGTGATTCCAAGCCCATCTTTTTCGCCAGTTCGTCGATTCGTTCCGGATCGCGCAACCCAGCCTCTTCCACCTTGAACGAGCGGTTCTGCTCGACCAGCAGGTCGCGTTGCGCTTTCTGGTTTTCAATCCGGTAACCACATTCGATGGCGCTGAAATGCTGCCACGCATAAACCATAATCAATAGAAACAGGGCCGCAACACTAGCCGAAAACATGCGGATCTCGCGCTTCCGCCGGGGATCAGATACTTTCACCAGCCGCGAGTTATCAATCGTCTTCTGGAAATAGAACTCCGGGGTGATGCCGGCCACGGCGCGGCGGGCCGGTACGCGCAAATCGACCGGCGTGATCATTCCCGTAATGTGCATTGCCCCTGCTGCCATCTATGCCACCTCAATCAACTGATGATTGCTTGTCCTGTAAACCAGGTAATTGTTGCCGTCAAATTGCTTTTCTTCCCACATCATCTGCAACGCATGTAGCTCGGCACGCTCTACAGTGCGAAACAGGTTCTCAATGGTTGTTCCGTTAAACATCACAACAGCCTTCTCTTTCCCGAGGGACCTTCTTACTAGATTTCCTACCACCCTGGTTTAAGCCTGCACTGAGGTGAGCGGCGCGAGCCGAAGTGATCACCCCGATTGCGACACTCTAAACCCTCTCTACAGCTCTTAACTTGGCGCTTCGCGATCTGGGATTACGTTCAATCTCTTCTTCATCCGCCACAACCGGCTTCTTCGTCAGCAGCCGGTAAATGCCGCGTTTTGCGCCTTCGCGCATGGCGTCTTTCACAATTCTGTCTTCCAGCGAGTGAAAGCTGATGATGACCATGCGTCCTGCCGGCTTGAGCACCTGAGGCGCCGATTCGAGCAACGCTCTCAGGTCGTCTAACTCATGGTTTACGAAGATTCGGATTGCCTGGAAAGCCCTGGTCGCCGGATGAATTCGCGCCGTTTCCCAACGCACGCCGCTTTTGCGGGTGCTAGGGTTCATTGGCCGGAGCGCAGCCGATATGACTTGTGCTAGATGAGCGGTATTTCGTATCGGCCGCGCTCGGACAATGGCTCTGGCGATTCTCCGCGACCTCCTTTCCTCACCGAATTCGTAAATCACATTGGCGAGATCTT
>DASZFK010000595.1:0-9046 GCA_035939855.1 Candidatus Angelobacter sp. | reverse complement strand
AGGAAAAGAGGTGTTAGTTTGGAAATTTGATGAGAGTGGTTTTTCGAGGAAGATGTGAGTCGTCGGTGACGGCCTTGATGCCTTTGCGGCTGGTTCCTGGATGAAGGTAGTTGAGTGGTGTTGTGATCGGGAGGTTACAAGAGCCAGAATTGCAGGTCATCGGTGTTGGCGAGCAAGGCGGGGCCGCGAAGAGCTTCGTAATTAGGCTCGCCCAAGATTTTGCGCGCTACCATGGTGGCCATTTCATTGGTGGGAAGTTCGGCGTTCTCGAGAGCAATGATCATGATGACTGCCTGATTCAAGGGAATGAAGAGTAATTTTTGCGTAGCCAGAAGCTTTTTCAATTCGCTGGGCAAGAATCCGGCTGGATACCGGGGAGTAATATCTGTGATGGTTCCATCAGAATTGATGAGCTTGGCCATTAGGTAAAGTGGTGAATCGGGTTTGACGGCACGCGCAAAGCGGGGATGAATAATCCCGAAACAGGGATCGGGTCCGCGGCAGGGGAACGCTGATGCAATTCAGTCCTGCAGCCCTGAAAACAATTCCGGGACCTCGAGGTTTAAAGCGCGGCAAATCTTGTTAAGGGTGTTCAAACGAACGTCCACCTTAAAACGCTCAATTTCTCCCATCGAGGCGCGGCCCAGTCCGGCTTCATCGGCAAGCCGCTCCTGCGACCACCCTTTCTGTCTTCGTAGTTGACGAATCCTGTGTGCTAACTTTTTGCGAATAGCGGTGAACTCATCCGTGTGAAAGCGGACCTTCGGTTTGGTGGGGTGCACGTCGGTTGCGGTTGTAGGGGTCGGAATGAGTTTAGTCATAGAGTGGCCAGGTCTTGATGTTTGCAAGAGCTTGGAGAGGGTTAGATCGAATGCTTTGGCAATCTTGAGCAGGGTAGAGAGGGAAGGGTCGATCTCCGAGCGTTCGATTTCGCCAATATGGCCATCGTCCATGCCGGCAACTTTGGCCAGGGTTTGTTGGGACCATCCTTGAATGAGACGGAGGTTGCGGACCTTGGGGCCTAACGCTTTGCGGAGGCGCTTGGGAGCGTTCGGTGTTTTCTTACGTTGCTTAGGGTGATGTCGTTGTAGCTGCTTCATTTCCTGGAAATTCGTCGTCGTTGAGAGCGTTGTTTGTAAAAGCCCGGCTCAGTCCCGGTGAGCAATTGCGACAGAGTGAGGCCGAGCGCCTGGCTAAGCTTGAGGAGGCTGTCCAAAGTTGTATTAACCTCGCCGCGTTCAATAGCGCCCAGAGATGCGGGGGCAAGTCCGCTTTCATAAGCGAGTTGCTGCTGCGACCAGCCTTGCCGGCTTCGGAGGTAACGAAGCCGCTTGCCAAGGTTCTTGCGGAAATGGGTTGATTCTTGATGGGTGGGATTGAGTTTAGTGATGATGGTGATCTCCTCGCTGGGTTGGTGGCGTTAAGCCAGGTTCTCCAAACAGCGCTCAGGCAATGCCGTCGAATAGCCTGGAGACGTCGGTGTTGAGCGCCTGGGCTACGGCTTTTAGGGTGGAGACACCGATATCGTGTTCTCCCCGCTCGATGTCGCCGATGTAGGAGGGACTTAAGCCGGAGAGTTCGGCCAATGTCGTTTGGGATAAGGCTTTGCCGATCCGCAATTTGCGGATTCGTTCGCCCAATGCCTTTTGAATGCGCTTGGCGTTTTCTTTTCGATCGGTCATAGGAGTCGTCCTTGGTTGTGTGTGGGATCAAACGGGCATCCCGGTGCGTGAGTCGCGATATTGTTCAAGAGGTTCCTGATCGACAGCGACTTCCGGCAGTTGTCGCCGTTTATCCAAGCTGGAGAAATCAAAGGCCATCAATCCGCCCACCATGGCGGCAGCGAGGGGCGCGGCGATCAAGAGCGGCTTGAAGATAAATGTCAGTAAGTCGCTTTCCATAAAGAAGGAAAAGAGATACCAAAGAGTGGCGATGGTGCCTGCCATAACTGCGGCGGCAATAGTGGCCAGCAGAAGAGGATGGCGTATCTGGTTGAGCGTGGAGGCGGTGTCACGCGCCGGACTCTGCAAGTAATCAATTGATTTTTGAAAATGAGCTTGTGTCATTTGCAATTCCTGTCGCAAGAGTTGGCGCCGCAGCCGAACGGTGGCCGGAAAAGGCCAGTGAGGAATCGGGCGCGGAGTGGTAAGTGGCCGTCCGGTTTCCTCTGACCTCAGCGACCCGCAAGCCGTTCCTGCACGTGCAATTGTTCACCTGCGCGCTGACGAACAGAGGCACTCAATCGTCGTTGCCAGGACAAGCTGCGCCGATGCTGCGGCACCGTAGGGCGCATGAGGAAAGCCGCCTGCACAGCGGCCTCGCCCAGGTGCTCATGCGCCCAACGCTATCGCAGAAAGCGCGTGCTCATCATGGTCTAGCTCGAATCATGGTTCTCACAAGTCATGGCTTCGATCCGCTTTGGCGATCTGCGTGTCAGGCGCAGGGACTCGCTTAGCACGGCCAGATTGAAGGGTTTTTGCAGAAATTGAACGTCGTCGAGCAAACGTGGAAACCATTGTTCAACCTGGAAGCGGTCATAGCCGGAAATGAGCAATAGGACCGCCTGAGGCTGGGCTTCGCGGAGATATCCGAGCGTGTCCAAGGCATGAGGCTCAAGCGAAGCGATATCCGCAACCACGAACTGAACATTGTGTTTTTGGCAGAAGCCCACGGCATGGGCAGCCATGCGTGCCTGGATCACCCGGCAACCATGGGTTTCCAAGCCGAGTGCAATGGTCTGTCGGACTTCGTCATTGCGATCCAGAAGCAAAACGGTTCGGACTTCCGTTGCCTGTAAAAGCAAAGCCGCTTGAACCGACTCGGATAAGAGATCGGATTCTTCAGGGCCGAGCAAGAGCGCAAGGCCGCAAACATCGGTGCCTGGATGATCTACGGCATGGCGCAACAGGCAAGTTGCTGCCATGTTGATTTCTTGAGTCTGTGCACCACAGAGCAAGGATTCCACCAAGAGCAATCCTCCGGCATTCAGGCGGAAGGCTTTGCCGGTGGCGTCAAGATGCCGTTCGATCTCCTCCAGGGTGAATCCGGCTTTGGGATCACGGGCGTAAACGGGAGAATCGGGCTGGTTAGGAGAAATGAGCAGGGCCAATTGATTTGTTTCCTTCTTTAACTTCGAAATAAGAGTTCCGTTTCCTATTCAGCACCCAATCAGTTCACCGGGAAAACCACGCCGACCATCTGTATCTCGATTGGCCAGAGCGATATCCTGATGTGGGATGGGTTGTCTTTACCGGGACCGCTCAGCCTTAAATCGACGGTCACAGAGCCAAGGTGTCCGCGATGAGGCCATAACAGCCGCAACTGGTCTTGAGGGTCTTCTACTTCCACGAACAGATTGCATTGGGTGCAATGAATGGCAAGCACAATGCACGACAGGTACACTTCGCTACGGAAAATGAAGTCTCGGGGAATGGGCACAGGTATCATGACGGGTGTGTGAATGCTGCCCAGAAGACCACGGTCAGCAAAAACAAAAAGAAGACCGCAAATCCGATTAAGGCTCTCCTGGCGTTTCTGGTTTCTGAATTGGTTTCTGGATGCATCCTAAGCCTCTTGCATTGATTGATCAGCGGCGGTACGTGCTCCCCCATGGCCGTCTCTTTCTTGAAACTCCATTCGCCGGTGACGACGTTGAAGTCCACGGGCCCCGACTGGACCCAATCAAACACGGATTTGAAGATGGAAAGCATGACTCATCACGGGGGCGACAAACCGTTAAGCGTTGCATTCATTCATGCTTCCTCCATTTGGGCCTGCAAGAATGATTGCTCCAACTGCGTGACATGCAGGCGGGACGGTGCATGAACATGGATTACAGGCAGCTCACATTGATAGGTTCGTTCGCCCTGGCCTCGTACCAGGGCGAGAAACCGCGGCTGGTTGCGCTGATCGCTGGGAGACTCGATGTAACTTGTGACCTCAGCGGCATTCCAGGGAATGATTTTGGGGCCGCCATGCTGGCGGAACAACTCCAGCAGTACGCAATGGATCGTGAGTCCCCGGGGTGAGAGCAAACTCTCAAGTGAAAACGGATAGGCAGGTATTTCCAGTTCGCGGCCTGCATATTCCCGGGGTTGGCTGACGATCACCTGAAGATGGACATAGTTCCAGTGGCCGTCGTGCAAAGGCAACTCATCTTGAATATCGGCTTGGTCCTTAAGCATGTGTCTACCTCTGCAAGCATGGCAATGGATACTGGTAATGGTGCAATGCAGGGTTTGGCACAGTTCGAGCAGTTGGGCGGCGCGGGCCATAGTGAAGGGTGAAGGCGATGGTGGTTGGACCAGAGTTTTGTAGTGCGCGGCTTTCTGGCCAAGCAGAGCGAAGGTCTGGCGCAGGGGCCGTCCGCCAACGGTGTGCACGACGGCATGAAGGCGGGCGAGACGCAGATGGCCGGAATGCAAGGTTCGGAAGGAACGGATTTCTCTCTTAGTAGCCGGAAACTTCTGAAGCTGGCAGTGTGTGCAAGAGAACTTGAAGACAATGGCGGGGAGATGTAAGACATCTTCTAAAAACTGGCGGTCTCGTGACAGAAACAGTTCCACAGGCAGGTTGAGTTCCAAACCGCGATATTCGTCTGGGGTGATGATGCACACCCAGGCGCAGACAAAAGCCAGGTGGCTTTTGTGCTGATAGAGGCTGTGGAACAACTGGTCAGCAGAGAGTGTCGTGTTGCAGTAGGAGCAACGTCCGCCGAAGACCGCACAAGTGAGCATGGAAACCTGCCATGCCGAAGCTGAGGTTCGGTTGGTGTGCGTCATGCGTCGGTCTCCGTGGCGTTTGGGCTATAGGCGAGGTCCAGGCATTCATCAATGAGCTGCATTTCTGAGCGCCTGACATTTTTTGAAAATTGGTGGAAATTCTCCAGGTTTACGTCCCCTAGAGTCTCTCTAAGTTCCTGATTGATTTCGGCTTGAAGGGCTTCTGCGGCAGCGCTCTTGGCGTGCACGGATTCGGGTCGAAGCACGAGCCGGGCATTCAGGAAATTGAGCGCCCTTTGGATTCGGTCAAAGGCAGAATCCATGGCGTGAAGGCACATGAAAAGTTCGAGTTCGCCGGAGATCTTTGGGGAACCAGGTTTGTATTCTTGAACCATGCCGTTTCCTTTTCGTGTTTGAGGGCTGCTTCCTTGCCGGGATGCAGCCCTCATTGCCGCGCTCGCGTCGTGTTGTTGAGCGCAACTTTTGCTGAGTTCCCTAAACAGCAAGGTAAGGAGCTAAGCTGGAAAGTCGCATATTTGGCGGCATTTTCGCCCTGCGCCAAATTGCAAGCAGGGTCATCTTGATAAATCCCTATAGGATGTCACTCTATAGGGTGTAGACAGGCAGAGACTTTACACGCATTCTGGTGAAAATGCAAGACCCTGTTCGAGTCCGAAAAAATTTTGGGGAGCGGGTCCGTTCCCTACGCGCCGCGAGGGGTTGGTCCCAGGAACGGCTGGCGCTGGAGAGTGGCCTGGGGCGTGGCTTCATGGGATCTGTTGAACGAGGCGAAAAAGCTCCTGGAATGCCCACGCTATGTAAGTTGGCCCGTGTTTTTGAGATGAGCCTGTCAAGGCTGCTGGAGGGGATTGACGAGTGAGGCCGGATAAAACTAAGCGGGGACGGCCCGCTGAAAAGGAGGCCGGGTCTGGATGACTCTCTATAAGGCCAGCTTAATCAAGGCGTAGACGAAGACAGGGAGTTAGGGTATCTTCTTTGGCACCAGGTATGCAGGACCCGATCATCGTTCGCAAGAGAATGGGTGACCGGATTCGGTTTTTGCGGGAGAGGAAAGGCTGGAGCCAGCACCGGCTGGCCCAGGAAACCGGCTTGGGCGTGCGCTATACCGGCTCCCTGGAACGCGGGGAGGCGGCCATCAGCATTGATTCGATGAAGAAGCTGTGCGATGGGCTGGAAATGCCGATGTCCGAACTGGTTCAAGGCGTAGACGATCTAAGCCCCGCCAAAGCCATCCAAGTCACTACAACCCGTAAAGCCCAATAGGGGTTCTGGCTCTGGTGTGTTTTCCGGCTCATGCAGGATTCTCTTATAGTTCGCAAAAGAATAGGTGAGCGCATCCGGCTTCTTCGGAAGCAACGAGGCTGGAGCCAGTTTCAACTCTCCCAGAAAAGCGGCTTGGGCAGGGTGTATACCGGTTCGCTGGAGCGCGGCAAGTCGGCCATTGGAATTGACTCGATGTGCAAGGTCACGGCTGCACTCGGAATCACCTTATCGGAGCTGTTGGAAGGCATCTACGATCCTCGGCGCAAGAAGAAAGGCCGTGCTTCCAGCGAAACAAAAACAAAATCGGCAAGACCTGTAGCCCGCTAAATACAGGGGTTTTCTCCAACCATAATGGAAGTATGATTTCCCGGAAGGAGGAAACATGAAACGAATTTCGCTGTTTACGTTGTTCTTGACGGCCCTGCTCCTGGTTGCGGTCCAAGGAGCATCTCAGAGGCCGACGGCCAGCACATCAAGCAGGTCACAAATGGCCGATGGAACCGGATGTATTCCGACCAGTCCTACAAGTTGCCCGAAACCGGGCCGGGGCCGCGGAGGCCAATTGCTCGCAAGGGAACAAATTACGGATGGCACTCAATGCATTCCGGCTGGTCCCACTGCTTGCTTTCCACATGCCAGTGCTGAACTGGATGTTCATCCGCCAGGGAAGGAACATCTCGCTGACGGTGGTAGCTGCATTCCAACTGGTCCCTCAGCGTGCGTTCCACATGTCAGTGCTGGGCTGGTTGTCCAATCGCCACAGAAGAGACAGGTCACCGATGGAGGCACATGTATCCCAACGGGGCCCACAGGTTGCTTTTCGCGTCCCAGTGCTGAGTCGGGTGTCCAGCCGCAAGAGAAGGAACAGGTCGCTGACGGTGGCGGCTGCATTCCGACGAGTCCGACAAACTGCTTCCCCCAAAACCCTAATACTCGATCAACAGTCTAGTTGGGGCATTATGTATTTAGTTGTGCATGCGGGCGGGCTGGTTTAGGCTTGCCCTCATGCCTCATTTGTTTTTGCGATATTTGGACTGGCCGCTGATCTTAGTAGTGGCTGGGATGATGGTATATCGGAGGCTCTATAGAGAATTTCCATTTTTTTTCACTTACCTGATCACGGTAGCGTCGGCTGATATCGTTCGGTTCATGATGTTTAAGCCAAGCATGGCTCTGGCGTACTTCTATGCTTATTGGGTGACTGAGGCCTTTGAGGTTTTGCTGGGCTTTCTGGTGCTGTACGAAGTTTTCCTGATTCGCCTTTTTCCCCAATTTAATGTAACCGTAATTTATAGATGGTTGTTTCCAGCGATGGGGGCTATCGTTGTCGGGCTGACCGTGTGGATGTTTCTGGGTGCTCCTTCGACCGGGCCAAGCAAGATTGTGACCATCATTGGAGCAGCGACGATGGCGCTGAACTTCTGCCAAGTATCGTTCCTTATATTCTTTGCCGGCCTCACGGTTTACATGCAACGGGAATTAGGCCGTTACGAAGCGGGAATCGGGACAGGTTTCGGAATCCATGCCGCGGTCAAGCTGTTCGTGACCGGGCAATGGGTTGGACGCTCTTATGCATCGGCCCGCCTGGACCAGCTTCCAACGATTTCTTATTTGCTGGCAATTCTGATTTGGCTGTTCTTCCTTTCGAAAAGCGAACCAAAGCCGGAAGAGACTCCCATCACCAAAGAGATGGTGGACCAAGCAGACGAAGCATACGACAAAATCCTGCACCTGCTGTGGAAGGACCCGAGAAGAAAGGACGGCTAGAGCCGGGTGGCTAGCTTTACCTCCATGCCGGGTTCTGAGTGCCGGGCGAGCATGAGGGCGGCTTCCTTCATGTCCTCGTAAGCGTCAAGGGCATGGTTGGCAACATCTTTCAGATCGGCAAGGGCGAGGGAAATGGCGAAATAGCGCAAAATGCGTAGCCTGCGCCAGGCAAAGAGAACCATGAGTCCCCCTCGTCCGATGATCTTCACGGGAATGGAGCAATCAATCAGCCGCCTTGCCAGGAGTCTCTCGGTATGGTCGCTTGAGTGTAAACGTCTGTATCCAAAGTTCTGGAGAACCACGGCATTACTCACCATTTTGCGGAAGAACTCGCGGGCCTGTTGAATGCGCAAGGTTTGCAACTTACGAAACTCCACTCGTGTATGGTTTTCGCGAAGATAAGCTTCTTCAAGCGGATCAATGAGTTTGAGAAAAGCGTTGAGGTAAACTTTGTTTAGAAATACAAGTATGTCGTGGAAGGGTAAAGACTGAGCGAACCGCTTTTTGGAATGAAAAGCACAATAGAGAATAAAAACGACGATGCAGAAACCAGATAAGCACGCGGTGGCGAGACCTTGCAGTGAAGTGACCATGGCGAAGTGAAACATTGAATCATTTTCAGCTCAAAAAGTGAAGAGATTTTTGCCTGTTATGGGCGGTTTCCGATCGACACAACCTAAATCCCGAAAAAGATTAACCTTTCTTAATATCGGTGCCTATTTTGCAGCAAGCGGGTTACTTTAGGATCATGCTGATGAAAATAACTCGATTATTCATTGGCCTTCTTCTTGTGTCCAGCGCCGCAGCGCAGAACGATCACGAGCCATATCCCAGCGGAGTAATATATGGAACCGCTATTGCTAAAGACGGACAACCAGCAAGGAACGTCCGGCTATTGGCCTTTCCGTTGGGTATCAGCGGCGCGCTGATTCCACACACAAAAACGAATGATGCTGGACAATATCGCTTCGAGAACCTTCCCTGGGGCGGATACATGGTTTCGCAAACGATGATGAAGCTGGCTACTCGGACATGGGCGGGGCGCCTATCATAGGCCCACCCGACGTTGAAATCACTCCAGAACACCGGGAAGCGGAACTGCATCTTTATCTTGCCGCCAAAATATGGTTTCCTCAAAATCGATCTAACAAATCGGCGAACAGGCGGTGGCATTTCAACCATGCGCGTTACAGTAATGGCGGCAGAGAAACCGGAGTCGCCGTTGTTCGCGGCATATTGGGATTCAAAGCGCGCCGTTCTGCTGCCACCGGACA
>DASZFK010000594.1:0-15738 GCA_035939855.1 Candidatus Angelobacter sp. | reverse complement strand
GGAACCGGCATAGACGATTTCGGGATCATGGGGATCGGGAGCTATGTATCCACTCTCTCCACCGCCTACTGCGTACCAGTCAGGACGATCGATTCCACCCCGATCGCTGGCGCTGGCCGTTCCTACGGTGCTGTTGTCCTGCTGCGCGCCATAGACAAAGTAGGGGAACCGATTGTCGGCGATTACATGGTAGAACTGAGCGGTCGGCTGATTGCCCTGCGTGGTCCAGCTTGCGCCGCCATTCGTGCTTACATTGGCGCCACCGTCGTTGGATTCGATCATCCGGTCAGGATCATTGGGATCGATCCACAGGCCGTGATTGTCGCCATGCGGAACGCGGATAGGTCTGAAGGTCTTTCCGCCATCGTTGGAGCGGTACATCCCGGTGTTGAGAACGTAAACGCCATCCACGGAACGCGGATCGGCAAAGACATGCGTATAGTAAAACGCCCGCTGGCGATAGCGACGATCATCGTTAACGAGAGTCCAGTTCTCGCCGCCATCCTCGGATCGGAACAGGCCGCCTTTATCTGCTTCAATCAACGCCCAAACGCGATTGCCATTTGCATAAGCAACTGCGACACCAATGCGGCCAATGGTGCCGCTGGGTAACCCATGCCCTTCAAGCCGCTTCCAGGTAGTGCCACCGTCGGTTGAGCGATAGAGGCCGCTGCCGGGGCCACCGCTATCCATGCCCCAGGGAGAGCGGCGCGCCTGCCACAAACCGGCGAAAAGAATGTTGGGATTGCCGGGATCAAAAGCGATATCTATGCCGCCGGTGTTTTCGTCTTTATATAAGACCTTCGTCCAGTTCTTGCCGCCATCCGTCGTGCGAAAGATGCCGCGCTCAGCATTGGGACCAAAAGGATGTCCCAGGGCGGCCACAAAAGCGACATCGGGGTTTTTCGGATGAACAATGATCCTTCCGATTGCGCGCGTGTCTTTAAGTCCTACAAACGACCAGTTCTTCCCGGCGTCGATGGATTTGTAAACGCCATTTCCTGAGATGATGTTGCCACGGATGCAGGCTTCACCTGTGGCCGCGTAAACCACGTTCGGATCGGATGCCGATACGGCGATGCTGCCAATCGAGGCTGCCATATCTTTGACTTTATCGGTCACCGGGCGCCACGACAGCCCGCCATCAGAACTCTTCCAAACGCCACCGCCAACACCGCCAAAATAGTATGTGTGCGGATTGCCGACGACGCCTGTTACCGCCAGTACGCGTCCTCCGCGAAACGGGCCGATGGAGCGCCACCGCAACCCGTGCCATGGACCTTTCTGATCATCCTGCTCTTCTGTGTCCGATGCAGGCGCACTTGAGGCTGGTTCTGTCTTGGCTGTACTCGATTGCTCTTTAGCGGAGCGCGACGCAGACTGTTCGGGTTCAGCGCTCTTTTTCGGATTCTTCTTGGCCTGCCCAAAGGAGAGCGTGGCGAGCAACAGAACGCCCATAAAGATCAGTGACGTGGAGCACAGCCGCCCACGGCTGTGAGTAGCAGATAGACTGAGCAGCATTTGGGAAACACCTCGCAAAATTGAAGACAAATGTGAACCGCACATCCTAAATTTCTTTGGACGATTTGGCGAGTGAATTGAATGCGAGGAACAGCCTATTGACCCGCGCCGGTGACTCGGATATAAATCAAGCTGTCTGATGTCTGGGAAGCGCGGTGAAAAGCCGCCACTGCCCCGCAACTGTAAACATCAAGAACTGAGCTAGTGCCACTGGGATTACCGGGAAGGCGCTCAGGTCGTTGAGATGTAAGTCAGGAAACCAGCCGGACCCCGTCATTTGGGTATTTCCTGTTTCGAGGGCGAGCAGGACAGCGCCGCGTTTTATTCTTTAGCTGCACAGTCCCTTTTGAAAATCGGAAGATCTGGTGATCGGGAACAAACCCATGGCTTCGCAAAAGTCAATCACGCTGGTTCTGGGTGGCGCTCGGAGTGGAAAGAGCCGCTACGCCCAGGAACTCGCTTCAGCTTGGGAGAGAGTCACATTTATCGCAACGGCGCAGCGCTGTGATGACGAGATGCGAGCCAGAATTGAACGGCATCGCCAGGAGAGACCTGCGACCTGGTCCACCGTGGAAGTTCAGGTGGACCTCGATTCTGCCATTGCTCACCATAGTTCTCTGTGTGAAATCCTGCTAATCGACTGCCTTTCGCTATATACGGCCAACCTGATGACAGCCGAACGCAACGACGAAGAGAAGATTTACGAGAGAGTCGATCGCCTGTGCCGGGCGCTCAAGTCGGCGCAATCCTCAGTGATCTTGGTTTCCAATGAAGTTGGCAGCGGAGTCCACCCGTCGCATCCGAGTGGCAGATTTTTCCGGGATCTGCTGGGACGAATCAACCAGCAGGTGGCCCAACATGCAGACCATGTCTTGCTCATGGTGGCCGGCATCCCGCTGCCGATCAAGGGACAACTACCATAATGCGCAACGAGACCCTAGCATTGATCGTGGCGATGATTGTGGGCGTGTGTTCCGCCTCATGGGCGCAACGTCAGGTCCAGGATGAACTTGGCCGCACCATGAGTGTTCCCGACAAGCCTCTTCGCGTCGTGTGTCTTGCGCCCAGCATTACGGATACAGTGTTTGCTTTGGGGGCAGGCGATGATGTAGTTGGCGTGAGTGATTACACGAAATTCCCCGCTGAGGCCCAGAAGAGACCCAGTGTCGGCCAGGTATTGAATCCCTCGGTCGAGGCCGTAGTTGCTTTGCATCCGGATTTGCTGATCGGAGTCGGAGACTTGAATACCGAAGCTGCCGTCCTCAAGATCGAGAGGCTTGGTATTCCGGTGTTCCTGGTGGTACCACGTGGCATCAGCGGCATTTATCGTTCGATTGAAGATATTGGCAAGATCCTCAATCGGGAGCGGGAGGCCAGGGAATTGGTTTCCAGTCTTCGTGCTCGGGAGGAGGCTGTGCGCAAGCGTGTCGCGGGCAAACCTGCGGTGCGCATCTTCATGCCCTTGTCGGATGATCCAGTGATCACCATCGGCAAGAACGCCTTCTTGACGGAATTGATTGCGGCTGCCGGGGGAAAATCAGTTACCGACGACCTGGCTCAAGATTGGCCCAACATCAGCATGGAGGCCATTTTTGTGCGTGAACCTGACTACCTCCTGCTGATCGAGGGATCGCCTATGACTATTCAGGACCTGAAGAAGAGGCCGGGATGGAAGAACCTTGTATGTGTCAAGCAGAACCGGATTTTTTATATTGATGACCGGATGAACTACTCCAGTCCCGCGGTATTCGGGGCTTTGGAAAGCCTGGCAAGGCAGTTTCATCCGTAAACAAAATCGCAGCCGGATGCTCGGGAAGGCGGTGAAACTCCGCTACTGCCCCGCAACTGTAAGCGACATTGCTCGACATCGGTGAAGCCACTGTGCTCTTACGGGAAGGCCCCGATGGAACGTCGCGAGTCAGGATACCGGTCCGGCTGCCGCAAACGCCTCTTCCGAGGGGAAGGAGACCAGATCATGAAAGCAACTGCAAGGCCCACGTCCCTGCTGTTCTTCCTGTTGTTTTTTGCCTCGACAATGTTTGCCGATGCCGGAACATTGCGAGGAACCGTAACTGATCCGCTTAACGCCGCTATCCAAGGCGCCAATGTCGACTTGTTCCACAATGGAAAAAAAATAAGCACAACCAGCACTGGACAGGACGGCAAATTTCAATTCACGTCGCTTGCACCTGGTCATTACCAGGTTTGCGCGGAGGCCGCAACTTTTGCGCCCCAAAACAGCACAGCGATCTACGTTGGCAACGGAGATTCGGCAGAGGTTAACCTCACCTTAGGTTTGGGTACCATCTCTCAGCAGATCATTGTTTCTTCTACCGGCACTGAACTTCCGCTTTCCCAGGTTGGAGCTTCAGTCTCCGTAATTTCCAGGGACCAATTTCAAAACAAGCTGGACCTGCTGGAACCGTTGCGGCAGGCGCCCGGAGCGCAGATTCTTCAGACGGGCCAGCGTGGTGGAATCACCGCGCTCTTTGTTCGTGGAGGAAATGACAATGCCAATAAGGTTTTACTCGATGGAATTCCAATGAATGATATTGGCGGTTTGGTTGAGTTCGCGAACATCTCTACTACAGGAATTGATCAGGTCGAGTTTCTGCGCGGGCCGAATAGCGTGCTCTACGGCTCCGACGCCCTAGCCAGCGTCGTCAACCTGACCACGCGCAGGGGAACAGCCCCATTGCCTGAGATCACTTATGCTTTTGATGGCGGCAACTTCAATTCCTGGCGGCATGATGTTTCGCTTGCCGGCGCTTTTCGCCAACTCGACTATTTTTCACAATTCACACGCTTTGATACCGGCAACAGCTTGCCCAATGACAGTTTTCACAACGGATCATACACAGGCAATTTTGGCTGGACGCCCAACGCCTCGACCGACGTACGCCTGACCGCACGCTATACGACCGCGGCTGTTGGAGTTCCCAATGCGATTGAATTGTTGGCCATTCCTGATGATTCATTTCAAAGAGAACAAGACACCTATCTGGGAGTGACTGCGCAAAACCAGACGACCTCCCGCTGGCACAACCTGTTTCGCTATGGCGCTACCCGATTGCGTTCGCAGTTCGAAAACCCTTCACCAACCGGAATACCTTTTGATCCCTTCGGTTTCGGGCCCAATTTTCTGGGGGAGACGGTGACAATTCGTGGCGCGAACGGTTTCACCACGACCGGTCAGGCAATACTCGACTTCGGCGGCATCTATCCTGTTCTGTCCAGTTCATCGAGCAAGCGGGATTTTGCCTATCTGCAATCCGACTACACCTTCAATTCGCACCTTACGGCACTTTTCGGATTCCGCTACGAGAATGAGCGAGGATTTACACTCTCCTCCGGGCAAAAGACTCCAACAGCGCGCAACAATTTCAGTTACACGGCACAACTGCAGGGGAATTTAGGAGGCCGCATCTTTGCCACAGCCGGCGCCGGCATAGAAGACAACGCAGTTTTCGGAGTTGCCGTGACTCCTCGCGTTTCGCTTGCCTATCATTTGATTCGGCCAAAAGCCAGCGGCGTGCTGAATGGTACCAAGCTGAAATTCAACTATGGGCAAGGAATTAAGGAGCCAAGCATCTTTGAGGAAAGCACGTCATTATTCGGACTGCTGTCGCAACTTCCAGGTGGGGAGCAGTTGATCTCTCAATTTCACGTCTCGCCGATTGGGGCGGAACGCTCTCGCAGCTTTGATTTTGGCTTGGAGCAACTTGCATGGAACGGTCGCTTGCGGCTCAACATGATTTTCTTCCACAACCAGTTCACTAACCAGGTGGAATTTGTGAATAACACAGCGCTGCCGCAGTTGGGTGTGCCTGTTTCCGTTGCTGCCGCGACAACGTTCGGAGCAACCGTGAATTCCGCAGACACTCGAGCCCTGGGAGCCGAAACCGAACTCGAGTTTAACCTTGGCCACGGATTCAGCGCCCGGGCAGCCTACACCTACCTGGACGCAGTCGTTCAAAGATCGTTCAGCAGCGACAATCTCGCACCTTCATTCAACCCGAATTTTCCCACGATTCCCATTGGCGCATTCTCGCCGCTGGTCGGCAACCGGCCGTTTCGGCGTGCTCCCCATACCGGAAGTTTTTTCCTGGCCTATTCCAGACCAAAATTCACGGTTTCCCTGAGCGGATATCTGATTAGCCGTCGTGATGACAGCACGTTTTTCTCCGACGGATTTTTTAACAACGTCACAACCGTGCTCCTGCCCAATCGCAACTTGGCTCCCGCCTACCAGAAGATTGATTTTGGCGGCAGCTATCGATTGAATCATCGAATTTCGTTCTATAGCAGCGTGGAAAACCTGGCCAACCAACATTACGACGCCGCTTTTGGGTTTCCGGCATTGCCGCTTACCTTCCAGACCGGATTTAGGCTCACTCTCGGAGGCGAATCTTGGAGGTAGGCCAGCAAAAGGAATGGGCCTCCAAGGCCAACGCAGGGAATCGTCCACGCCTTTCCCGTTTTCTATTGGTGATTGCCGGACTGGCTGTATTGCTGATGATCGCAATATTGGCCGGCACGACGGTTGGAGCTGTTCCAGTCAAAGTTAGGAGCGTAGTGTCCGTGCTTTTTCATCTTGGCTCCTTCGGACACCGCTCCTGGACTGCCGCGGATGAAGCCATCATTTTCCAGATACGGCTGCCTCGAGTCATCGCGTCAGCACTGGTCGGTGGTGCTCTCTCCGCGGCAGGAGTGTTGTTTCAGGGGCTCTTTCGCAATCCCCTGGCCGATCCGTATGTGATTGGCTCGCAGGGAGGGGCCGCACTGGGAGCCTCGGTTGCTATTCTTGTGCTCCCTCATTTTTCCATCTTGGGTTTTAGCGCTACAGCATCGCTGGCCTTTGTTGGTTCTCTGCTCACGATGGCTGTGGTCTATTGGCTGGCGCGCGTGGGCGGGCGCACCCCCATCGTTACTTTGCTGCTGGCGGGCTTTGCTCTCAGCACCATCCTGAGTTATTCAACTACGTTTTTCATGTACTTGAACCCGCAGTCGGAGCTAGCCACCCGGATGCTGATTACCTGGATGCACGGGGCAATTTCCATTTCGGAATGGCCGCAGATCGCGATCATCAGTGTCTTGGTTACAATCGGAGTCATCCTGTCTTTGCCCCTGGCGCGTGCCTTGAACGCGCTCAGTCTGGGCGAAGAATATGCCGAGCAACTGGGTGTTCGGGTCGAGTTTGCGCGGATGGCGGTGATTACCGTAGGTTCACTTCTCACTGCTGCGGCCGTTTCGCTCGGAGGCCTGATCGGATTTGTCGGGCTGATCGTCCCTCATTTTTGCCGGTTGCTTCAAGGTCCGGACCATCTTCGCTTGCTTCCGACGGCAGCATTGTCTGGCGCCATCTTTCTCATTCTTGCCGATACTCTTGCCCGTACGGTCATCGCGCCCGCGGAATTGCCGGTGGGGATTCTCACGGCCTTCATTGGCGGACCGGCATTTCTTTTCCTGTTGCGCCGAAACAAGCAGGAGCAATACCTGGCATGAAACCCATTTTGGAATTATCGGCGGTTACGTTTTCTTACGGGCGGGTCTCAGTCTTTGAAAATACCTCCCTTACGGTACAGCGGGGCGAACGTGTCGCGCTGGTGGGAGCGAATGGGGCCGGGAAGACCACTCTGCTCAAACTGGCAGCGGGCCTGCTTCGGCCCACAGCAGGAAACGTATTTCTCGAAGGGCGCGACATTCACCAGACGCGACGGCGAGAGATAGCAAAGGAAATTGCCTATGTGCCGCAACAGTTGGCAATTCCGTTCGACTTCACCGTACAGGAGATTGTCGAGCAGGGTCGTACTCCCTACCTGCGGATGCTGAGCGGGCTTAGCAATCACGACCGCGGGGCTGTAGAACATGCAATGCAGGTCACGTCGGTGACCCACCTGCGGCGGCGTATCTTCAATCAACTGAGCGGTGGCGAACAGCAGCGGGTAAAGCTTGCCGTTGCGCTGGCCCAGGAGCCTTGCCTGCTTTTGCTGGATGAGCCGACGCAACACCTGGACATCGGGCGCCAGGCTGAAATTCTGGAGTTGATCCTGGAATTGAATGAACGCGGCGTCACGATCATTTCCGCCTTGCACGATTTAAATGCTGTCCGGTCATCATTCCCGGCGATTATCTTGCTGTATCTGGATCGCCAAATCGTCCACGGCGCAACTTCGTTGATATTGAAACAAGAGACCATCGAGCGAGCTTTTGAGATCAAGGGACTGGGAGCATTGAGTAATTGGGTAAGTTGGTAATTGGGTAATTGAGTTGAGAAACACGATTTATCGACAAGAAGTTTTCATTTATGACTAGCCTCCAAACCTCGATGAGGGACATTCCGGCCGTAAACGCTGTCTGGCGGCAACGCATGGTTTTAAATTACCCAATTACCAACTTACCCATTACCCAATCTCGTTAATTCGGCGACAGAAATATCACCTATGACAGCCCTCCAGACGATGTTGAGCACCATTCAAGCCCCAGATTCAATCTGGCGGCAGCGAGCAAAGCAGCGTCTCGACCAACTGACCAAACCTGTCGGAAGTTTGGGCAAGCTGGAAGACCTGGCGACGCAAATGGTTGCCATACAGCAAACCATGTCTCCGAAGATCGGAGCTAAAACTGTTTACGTATTCGCCGGCGATCACGGAATCGTCGAAGAGGGAGTTAGCGCATATCCAAGCGAAGTTACTCGCCAGATGGTCCTCAACTTTCTTAGTGGCGGCGCTGCCATCAACGCGATCGCTAGCAAGGCCCAGGCAGCGGTGATCGTGGTTGACGTAGGCATAAATGGGGATCTTGACGATCATCCGGGGTTGATCCGCCGCAAGATTCGTCGCGGCACTCGAAACATGCTGCACACACCGGCCATGACCGATGACGAACTGATGGCTGCCCTCCAGGTCGGCATCGATCTGGCTGAATCTGCGAGCAAGCAAGGCGTAAGCTTGATCGCTGTTGGCGAGATGGGAATCGGCAATACCACAGCCGCCAGCGCGATCACTGCCGCATTGACGGGTCAGCCAGTCTGCAAAGTCACTGGCGCAGGCGCAGGGTTAACCCTGGAGGCAATGCGCCACAAGACTACGGTGATCGAAGCGGTATTGCGCAAACATGGATTGGCAGATGTACCTGCGGCAGATGCGCTTCACGTCTTGCGCTGCGTCGGCGGATTTGAAATTGCGGCTATCTGCGGAATGGTCCTTGCGTCGGCTCGTTTTCGCATGGCATGTGTCATCGATGGATTCATCTCCACCGCGGGAGCCGCCATCGCTCATTCCTTGCAACCCCAGGTCGGGGAATATCTGTTCGCTGGACATCAATCCCAGGAGCCAGGGCACAAACTCCTGCTTGACCGAATGGGACTCTCGCCCCTGTTGACGTTGAATATGCGCTTAGGAGAGGGCACCGGTGCCGTGCTTGCATTTCATCTGATCGAGGCTGCGGTAAGCCTGTTCAACGAGATGGCGACATTTTCCCAAGCCAAGGTCAGCGGAGCCATCTCGTGATGAAAGTTCTGCAAAACTTTCTTACAGCGTTTCGGTTCCTCACGCGCATCCCGCTTCCCGGTAAAACCCACGCGCAAACATCGCTTTCTGGCGCGGCTATGTTCTTTCCAATCGTTGGTCTCGCGATTGCATTGGGAGCCATCGGGCTGCGCCGTGTCTTGTTGAGTCATTTTCCTGCGTCCATTGTCGCGGCGCTGGTGCTTTCCTATCTGGTCCTGATCACCGGTGGATTTCATGAAGACGGTCTCGCCGACTCTGCCGATGGATTTGGAGGTGGCTGGACCAAAGACCGGATTTTGGAAATCATGCGTGACAGCCGCATTGGAAGTTTCGGCGCGCTTGCCATTGGTCTCTCACTCCTGGCCCGCTATAGCTTGCTGAGCAACCTGCGAATCGACAAATTCTCAAGCTATATCATCGTGGCGCACGTGCTCTGCCGTTGGACAACCTTGCCGCTGAGCTTCTTCATGCGTCCAGCGCGCGCCGAAGGCCAGGGCGCCGGAGTCGCGCAGCGAACTTCTGCGTTGTCGTTAATATCAGGAACGCTCATCGCGCTCCTGATCTGCTACTTAGCGATGCATCTTGCGTTCTGGCTCCCATTGGCCGTCGCAGTGGTCGTGACGTTGATCAGCGGCTTGTATTATCACAGCCAGATCGGTGGAATAACCGGAGACTGCTTCGGAGCCACTCACCAACTCACAGAGATCGGGATTTATCTATGCGGCGTCTGGGTCCCATGAAGACCCTATTGCTAATTCGTCATGCACACACCGAGATGGCAGGGCGATTCTGCGGACACTCCGATCCGGAGCTAAGCGGCACTGGCCGCCAGCAGCTTGTGGGAATGGCCGCGCAACTCCAACGATGTCCCCTTTCTATCGTTTATACAAGCGACCTGAAGCGAGCCGTTCAAACTGCGGAGGCAATTGCCTCTCCACGCAACTTGCCCCTTCAGATTCGAGCCAGCTTGCGTGAGATCCACTTTGGTGCTTGGGAAGGCCAGTCATGGGAAGAGATCGAGTCTGCTGATCCTGTTTCGGCTTCTTCCTGGCTGAAGGCATATCCATACAACACTCCTCCGGGCGGTGAGGCTTTTCGCGATTTTGAGCAGCGAGTGCGGGATGAATTGGAAGCCTTGGCTGAAGTACCGGGTGACGAAGTTGCGGCGGCGGTAACCCACGCAGGATTCATTCGCACCTCTCTCTCTTTGATTTCAGGAGCGCCAATTCGTTCCATTATTAATGTAGATTACGGATCGGTCACCGAGTTACGCCTAGTTCAACAGAGATGGACCGTCAAAGAATAATGAAAAGACATTTCCGTTCGGCAATGGCTGGCGTCTCACGTCAATCCGCCAGTCATTACATAATTGATTTATTCCCAAACATCTCCTGTTGGGATAGAGTTAATCAGGATCTGGGGAACTACAATCACGCAGTCTTCATTAAAACCATATTTGCCCATGACCTCTTGGCTGGCAATAGACCTTTTCTTTCCCTGGTCAATTAGGTAGATCGATTCAGAGGAGATTCCTCGTATGAGTATCGCTCCCTCGTCGAGTGGCGGCCCCTCGGCCATCTCAGCAACCATGTCGGCATCCAGCAAATCTTGATCGAGCGTAGAATCCTTGAAAAGGCTGATGAAAGTTGATGGAAATGGCACCAGCCGCCGGTATCCGTTGTGATCGATAATGTAGATAGGCGTTGTTCCACGTTTCCTAACCATTAATCCGGCTAACTCGGGACACGGAACTCTCATAGGTTCAGAACTGATGCTGAATGTCCCGCTTACCTCGACTTTTCTTCCCTGTGAAATGCAATAAACTAAGTTAGACTGCGTGCTGGGTAATGACGACATGAGGGTCTTTCCTTTCTTCAGTCGAATCTTCTGGCAATCTTCAATTTTGATTGCTATTGAGATAAGCGAAAAATCTGGACAAGCAGGACCAACGTACTAAAGGAAATTTCAAGAAATAAAGCCCTGCTGCTATCGGGAGATATATCTTTCTGGACGCAAGAAAGGGAACGAATTGTAGTGGCTAGAAGACAGCAGCCAGGAGGAGGCGGCCACAAACGGCAAGAGACCCCAGGCTACACAATTTCCGCCTGGGGTTTCCCTGCTGGCGGGGTCTCTACCGGTCGCCTCCTGGCGGGTCAACGATGATGATCGGGTCGAGGACCTTGCCGTCCGGCCCCGTGGAAACACAAGAATACTTGTACCTCATCGAAATACCGGGGGCCGGATTGGCCTTGACCGTGACCGGAGCGCTCACGTCGTTGTCGGGAAGACAGATGCTCTCTGACGAAAAGAGAGCAGGTTGCGCCGGAGAAAACTGTGTTACCTGATATTCCCCGCTGGTGCCATTGGTCCACACCACCTGATCGCCGCAGTTTACACGCAGCGGATCAGGACTTGCATGGAGAGTACCATCTCCGTCTTCATAGAATGCAACATATCGATTTGCCATCTTGATCTCCTTATTTCCAGGTTGGAAAATTCTTGCTCTCAATTAGGAGTGCGTAAAAAATGGCATAAAAAGTCCATGTTTATGAAAGAATTCTAACAACACGACTGGCAGAGGTATGTCGGAAGGCCTCAAGCCCCGGATCTTCGCAGTCTGTAGCAAACGCTTTCCGGCACCCTGTGCGTTGATATATGGTACGGGGGGGAGCGCACGAAAGGGACGATTTACACGAGTTTTCGAGAATTTCCCTTGTCCATGATCTCCTGGTAACGCTTGTCTTTTCTCATCTGTTCAAGTTCAAAGGCATTTTGAATTTCCTGCCGTGAATATCCCGCCTCCACTGCGGACCCTAGCTCGGCTAAGGCTTGGTTGCGCTGACCGATGAGCTCGTAAATCAACACGAGATTGAATATGAGCTCCGGGTCATTTCCCGGCCTACATTTCGCCTGAGTCAGCGTCTGCATGGCATGACGTTTCTCGCCAAGTTTTGCAAAGTAAAGGGACAAAAATTCGAGCTTTGAACAGTCGTTAGGATTAACTTTAAGATCTTTATTCAGCTCTTGAATGGCCCGGTGATAATCTGCGAGGGCCTCTGCAAGATTTCCCGCAAGCGTGTCTGCGTCGCCTAGATTGCGCCAGAGTCGGTGGTCGCCTGAACGAAGGTGGGTCGCCTCGGTGAAACTCTCTACAGCAGCGTCGTATTCCTTCAAATAGAACCGCGCTGTGCCCAGGTTGGAATGGGCCGCATATGTGGGTGTGGTTTTGATAGCCTCAGTTTCAATTTCTGCTGCTTCCTTGAATTTACCCTGAGCAAGATAAAGCCCGCCTAACTGATGCGCAATCGGGTTGCCTGGAGCTAACCGGGTTGCTGTGAGCAACAGAGGTTCAGCATCCCTGTAGCGCGAACTATGGTAATAGAGAACACCCAGGCAATCGTAGCTGGTCCAGCTTTCCGGGTTGTGGTTGATAGCATCATGGAGCAGGCTTTCTGCCTTCGGTTGCTGGTTGTGCTCATAATAGGCGGTAGCGAGGAGGCAGCGCGTGTCGTCTGAGGCTGGATCGAGGTTGTGAGCTTGTTCGAATTCACTGATGGCGCTCCGCCAGTACCCTTTCTTCTGCGATATCTTTCCCAGGGTCACATAAACCTGTGACAGCTTACCGTTGATCGGGATCGAACGGGAGCTCGCCTCTTCCGCCTTGTCAAGCCATTTTAAAAGCCCTGTGTAGCTGTATTTCCTATAATAAGCATCGCCGAGATCGGCGAAGGCTACGGCAAAGTTGTTATCCATTTGTACTGCCTGCTCCAATTTTGTAATCGCCTGATCGAGATCCTGCAGATTCTGCTGTTGCGCCAGATAGCCCCGGCCTTGCTGCCAAAGCTCGTATGCGCGAGAGTTCGCTGTGTAACCAACCGGACGCTTGTGTCCCGAAGGAATCTTGAGTTCAAGCATTTCGGCCAGTTGCTCCAACATCTGGTCTTCCAGGGCCGCAACTTGCCCATCAGGAATCTTTACTACGCGAGATCGCAGGATTTTGAAGGTCTTCGCGTCCTTCACTTCGATGCTTAGTTGCAAGACTCCCTGAGCATTTCCCAATTCGCCGGTAACCAAGAGGTTTACGCCCAAGGCAGATGCCGGATGTTTTGCATTTTCATGTGCCGATGTATTGTGCTGTCCGCGGACTCTTGAAAATGGAACAACCCAAACACGCTCAGAACTACAGCATTGCGACAAGAACTCTGTTGCAGATTTCATGAATCCATAAGAGAAAGCCTGATCGTCAGGATTCGTGCTTGCAAGACGGAAAGGTAGCACAGCGATGTTCTTTTGCTGCGGTAAGGGGTTCAATAGAATCTGAAGCGCCTGGCTTTGTGAAAGTGCAATAACCAATAGGATCGAAGCGACCACCGCGGCAATTTTAAGCAACAAGGGTTTTGCAGGCGGCGGATTGAGACCCTCCCACACAGCTCTGGCCGATGGAAACCGCTTGGCGGGATCTCGTTCGAGGCAACGCAAGATAGACTTGTTCCAGTTTTCGCCCAATCCTGGTACTACTTTTGCCGGAGGTTGGGGATCTTCTGTAAGGCGACGATTCGGTTCCAACTGAGGAGAGTCGTCGGAGTCCCGCTGAAATGGCCTGCGGCCAGTTACCATCTCGTATAGGACTAATCCCAAGGAATAGATGTCGGAGGCCTCGGTCAGTTTGTGGCGTCTCAATTGCTCCGGAGACATGTAGACGGGGGTGCCAGCTATGCCTTGGATCGTCTCTGCTGATCGTCCGGAATCTGTCAGATAGTGTTCCGGTTGGGTCCAGCAGGCGATGCCAAAATCGGTAACTACAGCGCGGACGTCCCTACCGGAGTTTATCAACATGATGTTGCTACATTTGAAATCCCTATGCAGGACCTCGGCATCGTGTGCGGCCTGCAGCGCCTCACAGAGTTGTCTGGCAATTTCGGCTGCCTCGGCGGTATCCAGTCGTCCTGTACGGTTCAGCCGGGCTGACAGGGTTTCTCCGGGCAGAAGCTCCATAGTGAGGAAATTAACCTGGCCATCCTCCCGGACATGTTGCCCAATGTCGAAGACCCGGCACACATTGCGGTGCGCAACTTGCAGAGAGATATTTACTTCCTTCACGATGCTTCCGAAGTCGTTGCCGGCTGAAGCTTCTCCTCCTACTGTTCTTCGTACTACTTTGAGTGCAACGCGGCAACGGCGTTTTTTGTCCTTCGCTTCATAAACATAGGCCATGCCGCCGTGGCCAAGACGCTCGACGATCTCAAAGCGTCCAGCCAGAACCTCGCCGGTCCTCAGCTCCGATTTGGACACCGATTGCTTTACGGACTGCGAATCAGAACTTACTTCATCCGATATCAAGCTACAGATAGAATCTCCTTTGAGGTTGCCTGCGAGAAGTTGCTCCACGGCCTGCCGATGAAATGTACTACCCGGTAAAAGACGGTCCAATGCAGAACTCCGCTCTTGGTGCGGCAGTTTTCGAACCAGATAATAGACACTCATGATGAGTTTCAAGTCTTCCTGTGACCAGTTGTCAGACGTCATGATTGCCCACTCCTTTCCCTGCCTTTACCTCGTTGCAGATGCAACCAGGCACGGGCAAAGCTCAGATACCGCTTCACAGTGCTGGATGACATGTTCAGCTCCGCTGCGGTCTCTTCCAGGCTTAGCCCTTCAAACCCTATTAGCTCGAGCGCTCGGCAGGCATTTGGATTGATTTTTTTCAGCTTTTCGAGCAATTGGCGCACGATGACGGTCAGTGATGCGTTGTCCTCGGCAGAGAGGGAGACGTCCTCAAGAGAGATTCTCTCCAGATGGTCCCAACGCTTCTTGGCTTTGCGGTTGCGCTCATGGTCCACGAGGATGTGCCGCATGACCTTGGCCGCAAAAGCAAAGAAATGCACGCGACTCTGGTAGCTCACGTTGGATTTCCTCGCGATGATCACATATTCATTTACCACGTCGCTGGGTTGCAAAGTGTGATGGCGTCGAGGTTCAGCCGCCAAATACCGGCGGGCCATGCGGCACAATATCTTGTACGCTAGACGCATCAAGCGGTCCTCCGCTTCTTTGTCGCCTTCTTTTATTTTGGATAATAGAACAGTGATGGGAGCATCATCTAACATCTTTGTACACCATTAACTTAACAACACCACATTAGATGACGAGAATAAAAGTAAGAACTTAAGGGTCATGAGTACGAAGGTAATGTGTTTAAGGTGAAACGTTTGTGAGCTTTTTACACTCATTCGCTTGGCTATTTTAGGGGAATTGTAGGAAAACATTATAAGAACTAGGTTGTTTATGAGCATCTCGTTCTGATTGAAACACGGTCATCCCATATCTGCTAATCGCTAGTCATACACCCGGTATTCAATCCCATTCTTCCCTCGTTGTTTAACACAATACATCGCTTCGTCGGCCAAGTAGATCATCTCCGAGGGGTTCTTGTGCATCTGCGTAAAGGTAACCGCGCCAATGCTGAACGTGACCGGATATTTCTGTTCCTGGATATGTTGCAGCAGTTTTTCCTGCACCTTGCTCAATACGGATTTTGCAGCCTGTGCATTGGTGTCAGGCAGCAGTATGGCAAATTCATCTCCACCCAAGCGGGCGACAAAATCAGTGGACCGCACGGTGTTGGTCATCATCTGGGCCACTGACTTAAGCAATGCGTCTCCTGCGGCATGACCGTTGGCATCGTTCACCCGCTTGAATTCGTCCA
>DASZFK010000593.1:0-5563 GCA_035939855.1 Candidatus Angelobacter sp. | reverse complement strand
CCGTGAGGTTCAGCAAGGCGAAAAGACGGGCGTTTTGTGCGGTCGTCAAATGATGCGCCTCAGAAGCTGTTTGAGCGATTTCGTTCCAATAATTCTGAATCGCGCCAGCCCAGAAGCGGCCGATCACTGTCTGGTCGTCGGTGCGGGTACTGCCATTTTGAATGCCCAACGACTTAACCTCGTTGAAAGCATCGCTGTAGGCGTCGCTTGCCAGGGAGGGCGGAAGGCCCGGACGGAACTGATCGGCACGGCGCAAAGCGAACGGCGTCACATGCGACCAATGGGTAAATGCGGGCTTCGGAAAGTTGGGCGGCGTTGGCTGATATTGACCGGGAGCATTGATCGGAGTGAAAGGAATGAGCGGAGCATTGGAACCGTCGGTGCTCCTAATTGCCAGGATACGGCGTGCGACTTCCTTCCCCACTGCAATGCCTTCCTGCTTTTTTGGAGAATCCTGGATGGCGGCCAACGATTGCTGAAGCTGCGCATCGAGATTTGCCTGAAAGTTTGGATAGAGCGACACAAGCACATCGTGCGCAGCACTCGCTGCCGCAGCATCCTGAGAAGCATTTCGCGAAACATCATTTAAGCGGACTGCATAAGAAGCATGGGTCTTATCAATCGCGTTGACGGCATCGTAAATTGCGGCATGCATGATGGCATAGCTACGGGTGGGATGAACGGTGGAGGGCTGCGCACCCGGAGTGCGGAGGATCGTCAGGAGGGCCTTATTCCACTGTATGACTGGATTGAGCGATTGCTGAGGGGCAGTAGCATCGTCGTTGGCAACTCTACTTGCCCACATTGACTGAGGCAAAATACTGGCAAAGACCAGAAGTCTAAGCAAGATCTTTATCATTGGGGGAATCAACCTTTCTATGGACGCTAGAGAGGACAAACCTCTCCTGTTACATAGAACTGCATAGTTTGCGAGTTATTCCCGGGAGTAGCTGCTGGCTGCAGGCTTCTAGCTTCTAGCCAGAATATGGTTTTACGTATCTTGCTTGAAGTTGAACTTTGGCAGGTTTATATGGACAGAACACATAGAAGCTAGCAGCTAGAAGCCAGCAGCTAATTCACCTGCCTTTGATGCTAATAACGTGGATTTCGCCTTTTTGTTCAGTACCTTGAATACGAACGTTTTGTCCGGCGAATGGTTCGACCAGTTCCTGTTGTTCGATCTTATAGGCGGTCTTTTTATCACTGGAGACGAAGACGTACTGGCCTCCCCGTCCGCGGATGCAATTGCGCGTGCAATCAGCCGGCGTGTGGCCCATATAGCCTGACTTGATCATCTCGTCGTGGGACCGAGTAACCGAGTGAACGTTGAAGCCACATTGGCTATCGGAGATTTCCCCATCGAACGTTTTTTCTTGAGCTTTCTTATCACCAGCAGATAGAGTCAAAGAAAACAGGCAAAGGAAAAAGATCAGCTTTAGACGGGTCATAGAATTACTCCAAGAACATTCTAATCTAAATAGAGGGAGTAAAAATGCACTTGTAGGTCAATGTATTCAGGTAATCGGAAGGTCGATTTTTTGGGGAATATTTTTGGGCTTGAGTAGTTTGTATATAAATGTTTCAAATATTCATAATGGTTTAACGTGTCGTCGCAGCGATCCTACCATTTATGAATTATTGGATAAATATATTTCCGTTATTGCTGCGTGCCTGAATACTCTTGCCACCGCCATTTACTTCTTGCTGCAATTGGCGGACGTCATCGTCTGAAACCTTCTGTATCGCATTGTGTTCAACAAAAATCTTGCCCAGAAGGGTGTTGGCATCAAGGCGAAATTTGGCTTTGGGCGGTAGCTCGACCCGAATATTCCCAGCCACGGATGTCAGATGCCAATTGCCGTAGGGAAATGCCTTGATGTGCAGGTCGCCAATATCAGTTGATCCCTCGAAGCTGCCTCTGGCTCCGCCAACCTCAATTCTTCCAGAACCTTTCTTGATGGCTGCCTTGGAAGGCCCGTCCTCCATCAACGTAATGTTGCCGGCTCCGGTCTCGGCTTTCACCTGAAGTACCCGGCTACAGGAAATATTGCCCTTGCCGGTAACTGCCTCAACCGCGGCAAAGCTTACGAACGAAGCTTCGATATCGCCAACCCTGGTGTTCAGCTTTGCCGGGCCGGATATGCCGATGAGCGTCTGGTTGCCAGAACCTGCGATGAAAGAAGTAACTTCCGTTTGAAAAGGTACGTCGATAGTGTAAGAAACTGAGGTTGTCACATCCACGGCCACGGCCAGGGAATCGCGAATTGAGATTCGATTCTTGTGCTGCTCAACGAGCAAACCCGTTTTGAAAAACTCGTCACTTATATTTTTTCCGTTAAGATCTTTGGCCCTTCCATAGATAGTGACCTCGCCGGCATGGGCATAGCCGATGGTAACGTCGCCTCTGGAGACAGCGATATCCAGGATCACCGGCTCGGCAATGCTGACTTCGAGGGACTGCTTAAAAGGAATCTGGGCGTGCGCGTAAGCGCATGCCAGCACGGAAATGATGAATAAAATAGTGCGGCGCATGACTGGAACGACTCGAACCCTCTAGAGCGAAAAAGCAGCAGTCCCCGGATTTCCGGGGACTGCCGGCTGAATTTAGAGTGAACGCAGGAAGTCGAGAACTGCCTGCTGATCGGCCTTGCTGAGTTCCTTGAACTCCTCAATGACCTCGTTGGCTTCCGAGGCGGCGAAGGTACTGTTGCCGTTGGAAGCATGTAGAAGGATGGCTTGGAGCAGATCGTTCGTCCGTCCGTCGTGCAGGAAGAAGATTCTCTGTCCAACACCCCACAGCGGAGTGCTGCGGAACTCGTCCGGTCCCGCCGCGCCCTGGACCACATCATCCGCAAGCGCGGGGCCCATGTGATGGACGAGCAGGTCGGAGAACAGGTTGACAGGCCGGTCCATCAGAACCGGGCTGTTCTGCGGTCCACCGATATTGTTGGCGCCACCGGTCTGCATGGTTGGCGTATGGCAAAGAGCGCAGCCGACTTTCTCGAACACGGCGCGGCCTCTCTGGGCGCTGGTGCTGGGATGAGGATCGGGTTGGGGAGCATCCATGAACCTCATGAGAACCATAAACATCTGCCAATCCGGCAATTCATGCAAAGGATTATTGAATGCATGGTTGTCTATATCGGTCTCATCGATGCGGTTGATATCGTTGGGCGCTGGCTTGCCGCTGGCGCAGTTATGGTTCTCGTCGCGCGCATTGGGGAACACATCGTTGCTGACGCCCATTTCCACGTTGTAGGCCTCACCAGCGAAGATGGCGAGAGACTTGTTCTGAGCCTTCCAGCCGAAACGGGCGATCGTACCGTCGTTGCCGCTCCGGTTCGCATGGCCGCTAATGCCTAGCGCCTGGCGTTGGGCGGCGGTCGCGTCGTGGTGGGCCAGAATTTCCGAATCTTCAATCGACTCAATCAAGCCCAATCCAAACTCCTGCAAAGGAATGCGGAAGGAGAGGTTGCCCTTCGCGAACTGCGTGGCAAAATCTTCCTGCTTCGCGTCGCAATTGGGGTTGGGAGTGTCGGAAATGTCGCCGCGCGTGGTCCAAAGCGCATGCACACCACCGTCGCGCGTGCCATCGGGATTGAACTTAAACCGCACCTCGCGGATAGGGCCAAACTGCTCCTCGAAGGAAGGCACTACGTTCTTTCTTCCAAAGCGGTGAGGAACCAGGTCGAATTGCGGATTTTGAGCAACATCGCCTTTATGAGCAGCGATGAAGCCGCCCGATCCGCCCAATATCGGCTGAGCGTGGCATTCAAAGCAGTTGTCGGAGTTGTGGCGTGTGCCCAAACCATTGGAGTTGGTAACGGTCTGAGGAAAGAGTGGGTCGATCTCTGTGCCTGCGGGAACTGCCGGAGGCTGCACAGGGTTACCGTCGCCGACGCCAAATGGCGCGACCGAGCAGGTATCGCAAGTGGACTCCAACTGGCCCATGCGCTTGATTCCTTCCAGAAAAAGCAGGCGCTCATTCTTGCTCACCACGAAATCCGGATGGTTGGGATTTGGACTGATTAGATTGGGAGGTGGGATCGGAATGCCCTGATGCTGCAGTCCGCCACCGGTGTTTTGAAGACCACCTCTTACGCCAGGATCTTTTTGAGCGAACGCTACCGATGCGCTTAAAAAGATGCTGACGGTTAATGTCGCTTTTAAGACGATTTTTTTCATTACTAACATGCCCTCCTTGAAATGATCGTTACTTTGGTCGCAGCTTTTGAGGCCTCACATTTTTCCGTCTGTTCAATTTTGGGACTCATGCAGAGCGGCGATTCGGTCGCAGCGACAGAATAAACAGAGAGTGTCTGAAAGTAATGGTGAAAAACGTCTAGGTTGGGGAATAAATGGTCTAGGTACCAGATAGATGAAGCGCCATGTGCAGATAATTACAAACTGTTGACAAAATATTTACATGATAAGTGGAATGAACCGTCACTAAGCAGGTTCTGTGTTGTAATGCGGAAATTTAACTGTAAAAAACAAGCTGTTGATCATATAATTGAACAATTGGTTAAGTTTGCCAGCCTCCTATGATTCTAGAATAATCTGGAACCCATCTGATAAATGCTTCAGGCACTGCCACCGGGGCATCGCGGGCCCGAAGGCCCGCTCTTCCGACGGCGCTAAAGCGCATTTATGAGATGGCTTCTGATATACTCCTATATCAAATGCTCAAGCTGCGCACTCTACTTACAGGCCCAATTTTTGGAAAGCAAGCTTTTAACTTCCAAAGCAGAGAAATCTTTCAGCTTTTGACCAGAAATTAATGTTGGCTTCATAGAGTCTTTCAATAATCTCTGCTCATTCATCTCACATAGATATAGCCAATAACAGACAGTCGCAAGTCCTATTGACAATCGCTTGTATAATTCATAAGAATCTGTATAGAATCCATCACTATGTCGTATTTTGATGAACCTGGCACGCCAATTACAGTCTACATATTAGAAAATAACCAGTTAGCTGCACAGTATTTGTTGGATATTCTCAGTCTTGATGCCCATATAGATGCAAGAACTATTTCTGAGATCAGTTATTCCACCACGAATGCTCCTTGCATCCTGCTGATGGACCAGGTTACGTTCCTCCGTTGTGCTCAAAAGTTGAGACTTCTGTACGCTTTCGCAAAAGTCCTTTTAATCGGCGCAAGCAATTCCAAAAAACAGATGCTGCAGCACATTCCGCGCGAGATCGCCGGCTTTGTCGCATACCCTGAAATAGCGGAGAATCTCGCGGTCATGATCAGAAAGGTCTGGCGTGAGTGCTCCGGTGAATCCAGCGACTCCGCCGACGTGATTTCCTTTTCGTCGCCGGCATATTACGAATTCTGCCAAAAGCTCACGAAGCGCGAAATAGCGGTCGTCGAACTGATGAAGCGGCGGCTGTCGAACAAGGAAATCGCCAGCATTCTTGACATTTCTGAAGCAACAGTAAAATTTCACGTCACGAATATTTTTTCTAAAAGCAAAGTCTCGCGGCGCCGTGAGCTCTTTTCCATCTTCCAGGAAATGGGCGGGGCCGAAAGCGACAGTTGGGCTTCGTGAGGAAC
>DASZFK010000592.1:0-5980 GCA_035939855.1 Candidatus Angelobacter sp. | reverse complement strand
TAGAGTTGGTTTTTCAGCGTTGATCCGCGTTCATCAGCGGTAAAACGGGTTTTGGTTGCGGCTCTGCTGCGTTGTGGCCTCTGTGGTTAGGGTTTTGACGTTGATCTTCTCTGCGGCCCTCTGCATCCTCCGCGTTCTCTGCGGTGGTCTTTTGATGTAGTCTTGCGCAATGGCTCTTTGGTGAGATTTTGATTTTCCTTTGCGCCCTTAGCGTCCGGAGTTTACCCTGAGCGCAGCGAATGGGCGGTGAATGCTTTTGGATTGCGGCTATATAATCTCAAGCATGGACGCCACCGAATTTCGCCGCCGCGCAGATGCCGCCATTGAAGATCTCAAGCAGAGCCTCATACGTGCTGAAGATCAGATTGAGATGGAGGCGGAAGAAAACGCCGGAGCCCTGCATATAACCTTCGATGATCCGCCGGGAAAATTTGTAATTACTCCGAATGCTCCTGTGGCGCAAATCTGGATCTCAGCCCTGGTGAGCAGCTTTAAGCTCGATTGGTCGGAGAGCGCCCACAGTTTTGTCTTTCCCAAGACCGGAGAGCGCCTGAAAGATTTGGTAGGCCGCCTGATCGGGGAACAACTGGGCCAGGAAGTCCAACTCACTTAACGCAACAAAGAAAATGCTCACAGGTTGCCGCAACTGGATGAATGCCTGTTCGGACGAGTGCGTCTTTGGCAAGTCGCCTAAAGAGGAACACATGTTTGGCCAATTGCTAAATTGTTAAATTGCCATTGGCCATCTTTTCGCTCCGCCTTTGCGTCCTTTGCGACCTTTGCGGTAAATGGTTTTGGGTCTGGTTTTTGATTTTGGTCTTGGTTTGGCTAACGGCTAATTACTAATTGCTACTTTCCCCATTGCCAGTCTTGGTCACCGTTGATGCCATTTTTTGTCACTTTTGGCTACAATGACGGGGGAGTCTCTATGATTAGGAAAATCCAATCCGGTGATGGCGATTATGTCTTTTTGAATCAATGAGTTTACTAAAGTAATGCCTGCGCCGTTTTGGGCCCGAATTGGTTCTCCACATGCAACTATTGAAGCCATCATTGAGTCCGCCCGTAGGTACTCACAGAATTTACGAACCAGTAGGATCCATAAAAGAGGAGATTTTTGAATGCGCAGACAAAAAGGTTTTTCGCTGATTGAATTGCTGATTGTGGTGGCTATCATCCTGATCATCGCCGCAATTGCAATTCCCAACCTGATGAAATCTAAAGCGGCGGCCAATGAAGCTGGCGGCGCCGCCACCGTCCGTACGCTCATCACCGATTCCATCACCTATTCCAACTCATACCCGGCCGAAGGCTACCCGTTGAACATCACCCGTTTGGGTGCGGTCGCCCAGCCGTGCGTAGCTTCCATCAATGGCGCCTGCCTGGCCGACGTAGTTCTGGCCTGCGCCGCGCCGCCCTGCACCAAGGGCAACTACAACTACACATTAACCGGCATCAATGGCGGTGCTGCTCCACAGACCGACTTCGTGGCCTTCGGAACGCCTACAGGACCTAGCGCTGGCAAGAGAGATTTCTGCGCCAGCTCCGACGGTGTGCCTCGCGGGCAGGTATCGGCGGCGCCTCCGACTGCAGCGATCACCGTGGTTAGCACATGCTCTGCATTGGTACCACTCTAAACTTGTTGTTCTAAGAGCAAAGGCAAGTACCTGGGGGAGGGTACGTGCCACACGGACATGGCGAACGCCATGTCCGTTTTTCCGTTTTTAGCGGGCAACTAAACTGTTCTTAACACTTCGCAAGAGAGTACATGACCATCGGATATTGGCGGAATTCTCGTCCGTTTCTTATAAAGTACGTGGTGATGGTTCTCAGCTTAGTTGTTTAAGTTATCGAGGAGATCTTCTAATGCGTAAGCAAAACGGCTTTTCGCTGATCGAATTGCTGATTGTGGTGGCTATCATCCTCATCATTGCCGCCATTGCCATTCCTAACCTGATGAAATCCAAGGCAGCGGCCAACGAAGCTGGCGGAGCCGCTACCATCCGTACGCTGATCACCGACTCCATCACTTATTCCAACTCTTACCCGGCCGAGGGCTATCCCTTGAACCTCACCCGTTTGGGGGCCGTCGCCCAGCCGTGCGTAGCTTCCATCAATGGCGCCTGCCTGGCCGATACGGTTCTGGCCTGCGCCGCACCGCCGTGCACCAAGGGCAACTACAGCTACACGTTAACCGGCATCAATGGCGGTGCAGCTCCACAGACCGATTTCGTCGCCTTTGGTACGCCTACCGGCCCCAGTGCCGGCCAGAAAGATTACTGCGCCAGCTCCGACGGCGTGCCTCGCGGGCAAGCTTCTCCGGCAGCGCCTCCGACCGCGGCTATTACCGTCGTGAGTACGTGCTCGGCATTAACGCCTCTCTAACTTTGTTCCAAGCAGATGACTCAACCCTCAGACATGGTGAAAACCATGTCTTTTTTTGTGCTCAAACCTTGTCATAACCTCTGACAAATTCTGTCAGTCGCTGACCTTGTGTTCACTGTACCCGCCCCTCAAGCGAACCGATATCCTCCTCCTAAGTTGTTGAAAATAAAATATTTACAATAAACGCCCCTAAGTCTCCCAAAAAGCCTGGGGAATGGCTCAAAACATGCACCTATCAATGGTGCACGAGGAAAGCATTCTTTAGGGCCCGGCAGAGTTCGGCAAGTACCTGGGGGAGGGTACAAGCCGAGGGGAGCAGCCAAACAACCTGCTCCCCTTAATTCCAAAATTCCAAACAAAAATACGAACGAAATTCGTTTGATTTTTAGGAAATTGGGTTCACAATGCAGCTTAACTATATGGCGCATAAAAAAATGGCGCGCGCAAACCAGGGATTCTCTCTAATCGAGCTGCTGATCGTGGTAGCCATTATTCTGATCATCGCGGCCATTGCCATCCCCAACATGCTCCGCACCAAGCAAAGCGCCAACGAGGCGGCGGCCGTAAGCAACATGCGTTCTCTCTCGACTGCGGAAGCCACCTACACCGCCAGCTTCGGGAATATAAATGGCTATGCTCCCAAATTGACTGTGCTGGGGCCGGCTGCAACCTGTGACCAGACTCATGCCTGCATCATCGACAACGTATTAGGGTGTGCTGTGGAACCTTGCAGCCGCGATGGTTATAACTTTTTCTTGACCTCCGATTCCGCCGCCGCGCCCTTTACTGACTACGCAATAACAGCCACGCCTCAGCAATGGGGCGGGAGTGGAAGTAAGAACTTCTGCGCAGCCGAAGACGGTGTGCTCCGGTATGAGGTCGGTGGCTCAGCCAGCAAAGGCGCCGCCATTCCCCATGACACCTGCATCAGCTTTGCCAACTACAATGCCATCTAATCAGGCCAAATATCCGCATTGCAGATGATTGAAAACCAGTCAGGTTTCGGCTTAAAATTACCTATACTCTACTCGTAAGAACTGCAACCACGAACATGCCTGCGCTTGAAATTCTTGGTCTCGCGAAAAGTTATGCTGTCGGGTTTGGGCGCAAGACTCTCAAGACCGCATTGCATCCTTTGCATTTGGCTGTCGAAGCGGGGGAAGTATTCGGCTTTCTCGGCCCCAATGGCGCGGGAAAGACAACCACGCTCAAGCTCCTGATGGGAATCGTCTTTCCCACTGCAGGTTCGGCCCGCATTCTAGGCCATGACTTTCACGATCCGGAGATAAAAAGGCAGATTGGCTTTCTTCCGGAACAGCCTTATTTCTACGACTACCTGAGCGCTCCCGAGCTGCTCGACTATTACGCGCAGTTGTGCGGCGTCGCCCCCGGCGATCGCCGGAAGAAAATCCCGGAACTCTTGGAACGGGTCGGTCTGCCGGACGCCGGCAAGACCCAATTGCGCAAGTTTTCCAAAGGAATGCTGCAACGTGTAGGCATTGCCCAGGCCATCATTCATGATCCCAAGATCGTCTTTCTCGATGAGCCTATGTCCGGCCTGGACCCGCTCGGCCGTCGGGAAATACGGAAACTGCTCCAGGAGCTGAAAGACCAGGGCAAAACCGTCTTTTTCTCCACCCATATCCTTTCCGACGCTGAGGCGCTTTGCGATCGTGTAGCCGTGATTCACAAAGGCGAGCTTCGGGGAATCGGAGTGGTGGAAGATCTGCAATCGAAGACCCACGCTAAGACTGAGGTGGTGTGGCACGGCAGCCATGCCCTGCCTTCCGTTGCCCATTTGGTAAGTGAGACGCACGCCACCGGGGAAACCGTGCGCGCGGTAATCTCAGTTCAAGATCTGGATGCGCTCCTGGAAAGACTCCGGCAGCAACGCGCCCAGGTCATCTCCGTCACTCCTATGCACGGCACCCTGGAGGACTACTTTCTTATCCATACCTCTGAACCGGAGACGGCAAAAGCATGAACTCCCGGCTGGCTGCCATAACCTTGAATACCTTCCGCGAGGCGGTGCGCGATCGCGTACTTTATAACCTCATCATTTTTGCCCTGCTGCTGGTCGCCAGCGCGCCGCTCTTTGGCCAGATTTCTCTAGGCCTGGAAAAATTGATCCTGGTTAACGTGGGCCTGACCTCCATCTCCATCTTTGGAATTATCATCGCCATTTTTATCGGCATCGGCCTGGTATCGAAGGAGATTGAAAGGAAAACGCTCTACACCATACTGTCGCGCCCGGTCCGCAGATGGGAATTCATTACCGGCAAGTATCTCGGCCTGCTGCTCACCCTGGTCGTCAATGCCGCGTTCATGACCATCGGCTTCTTTGTTGCGCTGCTGGTCGTGACCCGGAGTTTAACCCGCGACGATGCCGGCCTTCTGGTTGCCATTTATTTCATCGTCTTGCAGTTTTTTATTGTCACCGCCATCACTTTGTTGTTCTCGTCGTTTTCTTCGCCGGTTTTTTCTGCGGTCTTCGCCTTTGCCCTGGTTGTGATTGGAACGTTTGCCGAGGATTTGCGCAACTTCGCCGCGCTGACGGAGGGTATTACCAAGTGGCTGGCCACCGGCGCTGCCTGGCTGGTCCCCAATTTCTCGGCCCTCAACGTAATTGCCCAAGTGGCCCACGGCGAGCACATCCGTCCCCAACTGGTGCTCTTCAACACGCTTTATGCGCTGCTCTATTCCGCTGCGGCCATCGCCCTGGCCGTTCTGATCTTTGAACGGCGTAACCTCAAATGAAGGGCCAGCAAATCAACGCCCAGCAAATGAAAGCCCCGCGAAATTCGACCGGATTCGCAGTAGTGATTCTGATCGTAGCCTTCACCGGCTCCGTGCTGGCCTTGCATCAGGTGGATCAGGTACGGGGCAATCAAGCTACCCTGGAAGAGATCCTTTATATTCCTTCCGGCACGGCCCTTAAACGGCTCAGCCTGGGCTACACAGGTTTGCTCGCCGACATCTACTGGACCCGGGCGGTGCAGTATTTTGGGCAGAAACACCAGCAGGAAGCGCTGCACTACGAATTGCTCAATCCGCTGCTCGACATCACCACCGATTTGGATCCTCACCTGATCATTGCCTACGACTTCGGCTCCGTCTTTCTGTCCCAACCCGCCCCCGTGGGCGCCGGGCAGCCCGATAAGGCCGTAGCTCTGGTGGAAAAAGGCATTCGCGCTAACCCCGAATACTGGCGGCTGTACTTTACTCTTGGATACATTCACTACTTTGACCGCAAAGACTACAAGGCCGCCCGAGAAGCCTTTCAGACAGGCTCAGAGAAGCCCGGCGCTTACTTCTGGATGAAAGTCATGGCCGCGGAAATGGCTCAACATGCCGGAGAGACCGGCTTCGCGCAAGAAATCTGGAGAAGACTCTACGAGTCCAGCCAGGACGCGATGGTGAAAGACAACGCACGGCAGCACCTGGCCGCCTTGAGCATAGAGAAAGAGATTGACGACCTGAATCAGAGGGTAGATATTTTCCGTCAAAGGACCGGCCATTTGCCTTTGAGCTGGTATGATCTCATCCGCGCCGGATTGCTCCGGGGCATTCCAGTCGATCCCCTCCACAATCCTCT
>DASZFK010000591.1:0-4496 GCA_035939855.1 Candidatus Angelobacter sp. | reverse complement strand
ACGAGATCTTCATAGTGAGCACACGAGATGGATCGAAGCCCGGATCGATGCTTATCAGCCGCATGAAGCTTCGCAGCAGCAAGCCGGCAGCGATTAACAGGATCAATGAAAGAGCTACCTGCCCGATTACCAGAAGCCCTTTGAGTTCCAGGTGATGGTGGCTGCCGGTGGCGCCCCGGCCTTCATCGCGCAAAGTCTGGTTGATGTTGGTTCGGGAGAGTTGCAAAGCGGGGAAAATTCCAAAGCCTAGTCCAGTCGCCACGGAAACAACCAGGGTAAATAAAAGCACCCGCCAATCCATCACGATTGGAAATCCCAGCGACAAACTGTTTTGGCCATTGGTCGAGACAATCGTTGCGAGGTATTTAGTTGCAGTCAGACCTGACCCAAGTCCAAGTACTCCACCAATGAGCGCCAGCAGCACGCTCTCTGTAAGTAACTGCCTTATGATTGCCGCGCGGCTTGCCCCCAGGGCGGAACGCACCGCAATCTCTTTTCTTCGGGCTAGGGCGCGGGAGAGCAGCAGGCTGGCTACGTTCCCACACGCAATCAGCAAAACCACGCCCACTGCAATCGAGAGAAAGACCAGAAGCAGTCGCAGGTTGACCACCGTCAACTCCTGCAGATTGCCAATCACCATGGAGACGGCCGGGCCGCCATCGGGAGCTTTGGGATACTGGTCGTTGTACTGTTTGTTGAAGACTTCCATCTCGCTGGCAGCCGATTTGAGCGTCGAGTCTGGCCGGAGTCGGGCCACTCCCTGTAGATATCCCACACCGGCGCGCAGATGCTGGGGCGTCATGAAGGTGAGCTCAAAGTAGCGCGGCGAAAAAATCTCGGCCGGTCCCATAAAGGGAAGCTTAACGTCGCTGGGCAGCACGCCAATGATCGTGTATGGCGACGAGTCAAGCGTAATTACTTGGTCAATTACATTGCGATCGCCGCCGAAACGGCTGTGCCACAGGGCATCGGAGATCATCACCACTTGCTTCCCGGAAGGTTGGCCTTCGTCGTCGGTAAACACGCGCCCGAGTTGCGGCTTGATACCAAGCACGCTAAAGAAGCTGGGCGAAACACGTCCTACCGGGACCTGCTGTGGCTCTCCTCGTCCGGTCAAACTCAATGAATCGTTGGCAAACACCGCGACACCGGAAAACGAATGCTGGCGCTCACGCAGCAGATCGTAACGGTTCAGAGAAAACGAATTGATTTTGTCTGTATCCCCTTGCCGGTGCGTCCCCAGCAGCACCAGTTGCTGCGGATTGTCATAAGGCAACGGCCTCAGCAAGAGCGCGCTGGTAATGGTGAAGATAGCAGCGTTGCCGCCAATGCCAAGCATTAGGGTAGCAATGGCAGCAAGAGCAAACCCGGGATTCTTGCGCAGCATGCGCGAGCCGTAGCGAAGGTCTTGTAGAAGCAAAATCATTTGAAATTCTAAATTCTAATTTCCAATTTCTAATTTTAAAGCCAAAGGCAACGAGAGCATTCAGCCAACTCGGCTTTTGGGGCTGAAGGGAGGTGCATCATGGACATGGTTACGTTGACAAGGCTACGAACTTAAACTAACAATTTGTGTTGGCTTGTTGGTATTCGTAATCGGGTGAAAACATGCAATTTCAAGAATTTGAGCTTGAGCTGTTTCAGTCATTGTTTGAGCGCACGGTCGAATACAACCTTGCCGATAGTTCGGTGCAATGCACGAGTGTACGCGAGCTATTGCAACCGGGCGAGATTGAAGGGCTTCTGGGTTTGCCCCTCTTTTATCCTGAAGTTAATGGGACAGCAGCTTTGCGCGAGCGGATTGCAACTCTGTACCCGCGGGCAGATGCTCGCAACATCCTGGTGACAGTTGGAGCTGCGCAGGCCAACAGCCTGGTTTGCAGTACCTTGCTGGATCCCGGTGATGAAGTCATCGTGATCTCTCCTGGCTACCGGCAGGTGTGGGGGCTAGGCAGGAACCTTGGTTGCCAGGTCAAGGAGTTGCATCTGCTTCCCCAGGATGCCTGGAAACTGGACGTCGAAAAGCTTGGTTCATTGGTTGGCCCAAACACCAAACTGGTTTCGATCGTCAATCCCAATAATCCCACAGGAACGGTGTTGTCGCCGGAAGAGATGCGTCAGGTTGTTCAGATATGCAAGAAGGCCGGAGCCTGGCTTCACGCCGATGAGGTCTATCGTGGCACAGAGATGCATCAGGATGAAACTCCGACGTTCTGGAACCAATATGACAAAGTCGTCTGCGTCAATAGCATGTCCAAGGCATACGGTTTGGCCGGCCTGCGCATTGGATGGATCGTTGCCTCTTCCGAAACGATCGAGGCCTTATGGCGAAGACATGAATACGCCGTGATCGCCGCCAGCGGTCCCAGCATGAAGCTGGCCGAGATTGCCCTGCAGAGTGACCGGCGGCGCATGTTACTTGAGCGCCAGAAAATGCTTTCACGGACCGGGCATAACTTGTTGGCAGACTGGGTCCAAGATCAAAAAGGGTTCTCGATGACGGAAGCCGCAGCCACTTCCATCGCTTTCGTGCAATATCATTTCGACATGCCATCAGTTGAACTGGCCGATGAACTCCGGCGGAGAGCGTCGGTCCTTGTGGCCCCTGGCGCGTACCTGGGAACGGAATACCATTTGCGCATGGCCGTTGGATATCCACCGGCAAAAATTGAGACTGCGCTCGGCCGGATTGCGAAGGTGGTTTCGGAATTGGGTGTTACGCTTCGTGAGGAAACGGTCAGGGCATGAACAAGAGGTCAGAGAATTCAGTTCGGGTGGAACATGATCGGAATATCGCGATCGTAACCATTAATCGTCCTCAGGCCAGGAATGCTGTTGATTCAGCGACGGCACATCTGTTGGCTGAAGCGTTTCAGGAATTTGACCGTGATGACGCTTTGGCTGTTGCAATCCTGACAGGCGCACAAGGAACGTTCTGCGCGGGCGCGGATTTGCGCGAGGTGGCGGCAGGCACGCGGCCGCCCGTGACAGCGGACCAACATGCGCCCATGGGGCCAACCTGGATGCTGCTCAGCAAGCCAGTGCTGGCTGCTGTCGAAGGACATGCAGTTGCCGGAGGCCTGGAGCTTGCTTTGTGGTGCGACCTGCGGATTGCCGCCCGCAATGCCGTATTTGGTGTCTTCTGCCGGCGGTGGGGCGTTCCTCTCATTGACATGGGCACCGTCCGGCTTCCACGTCTCATTGGCCAAAGCCATGCTCTCGATCTCATTCTCACTGGCCGGGGCGTTTCCGGTGACGAGGCGCTGCGCATGGGATTGGCCAACCGCTTGGTCGAGCCGGGCAAAGCTTTGGAGTCGGCCTTGGAGCTTGCTCATTCATTGGCGGCATTTCCACAAAACTGTCTTCGCACAGACCGGCTGTCGGCTCATGAACAGTGGTCAATGACACTCGACCAAGCCAGGCGAAATGAACTTCGGGGAGGTCTCGCAGTTCTCGAGTCGGGCGAATCACAAGGGGGCGCAGCGCGCTTTTCTGCAGGCGCGGGGAGACACGGCTCCTTTGATCAATAACTGCCGAGAGATTTAGTCTTTGAGAATTTTTTAGTTGCGCTAGAATAAATATCCAAAGATTGTGAAGACTCGTTCTCGCCAACAACCTGCCGAAAGCTCGCACGACGAATTGCAGCGCACCCTGGCTTCCATCGTGGAGTTCTCCGACGACGCCATCATCAGCAAGACTCTGGATGGCATCGTCACGACCTGGAACAAGGCGGCCGAACGGATGTTCGGTTACACCGCAGAAGAGATGATTGGGGTCCCTATCTCGATCCTTGCCCCGCCCGACAAGGTATCTGAGATCCCACAGATCCTGGAGCGCATCCGCAAAGGAGAGCGGGTTGAGCATTATGAAACTGTGCGCCTGCACAAAGACGGACATCCAGTTGCGATCTCGCTCACTGTATCTCCTTTGCGCGATCAAGGTGGCCGGATCGTAGGCGCATCCAAGATCGCCCACGATATAAGTAAAGCACACGAAGAGAGCCGATTTCGCAGGCTCCTGGAGGCGGCGCCGGACGCTATCCTGGAAGTTGATGTCCAGGGCCAGATCGTGCTGATAAACCAGGTTGCGGAAACCATGTTTGGCTACAGCCGCGAAGAGCTGTTGCGAATGAATGTAGAATCCCTGGTTCCGGCGGCAATGCGAGGCAAGCACCATGGTCATCGCGCCGCTTATACGGCCGCGCCCCAAACCCGTCCGATGGGAGTGGGTCTTGAATTGAAGGCGCAGCGGAAAGACGGCTCGCTCTTTCCGATAGAGATCAGGCTCAGTCCCAATTGGACCGGCGGCGTGCTGCACGTAATCGCCCTGGTGCGCGACATCAGCGAGAGAAAGGAGAGCCAGGACCGCATTCGCGCCATCCAGGAGCGTTATGCGGCGCAGCTATTTGCCGCGAATCAACAGTTAGAGGCGCGCAATGAAGAGGTCGAGAAAGCCAACCGTCTCAAGAGCGAATTCCTGGCCAGCATGAGCCATGA
>DASZFK010000590.1:0-14099 GCA_035939855.1 Candidatus Angelobacter sp. | reverse complement strand
ACGCTCCGGCTCCGACGCGGGGACATGGGAGCGTTGTTGTAGGATGGGATAATTCAACCTGAAAGGAGAATTCCTCTGCCATTGTTCCTGGTTCCTTCAGGCTCATCTTTGGATTAGAAAAGAGTGCTTCTGGCTTGTGGCTTAACTTTGTTACAATTTTAGGAGCATCCCTTTACGTGTCCTATGTCCTTGCAGACGCACTTTACCGATGTTCCAACCGCCATTGAAGAGATTCGCGCGGGTCGAATGATTGTCGTGGTCGACGATGAAGACCGCGAAAATGAAGGCGACCTGACCCTGGCAGCAGAGAAGATCACCCCGGAAGCCATCAACTTTATGGCCAAATACGGACGCGGCCTCATCTGCCTGGCCATGACCGCCGAGCGGCTCGAGCACCTGCGCATTGGGCCTATGACGCGGGAAAACACCTCGCCTTACGGAACAGCATTTTACGAGAGCGTCGAAGCGCGCGAGGGCGTCACGACCGGCATCTCTGCTCACGACCGGGCCAGGACCATCCAGGTAGCGATCGATCCCGGCAGCCGCGCGGCTGACCTTGTGCGTCCAGGCCATGTCTTTCCTTTGTGTGCTCGCAAGGGTGGCGTTCTGGTGCGCGCCGGCCAAACCGAGGCTGCGGTTGACCTCTCGCGCATGGCTGGACTGATCCCCGCTGGCGTTATCTGCGAGATCATGAATGAAGACGGCACGATGGCACGTGTCCCCGACCTGATTGAATTCTGCCAGCGGCACCAGATGAAAATGCTGACCGTAGCGGAGTTGATCCGCTACCGCATGCAAAACGAGCGTTACGTGGAGCGCGTCGGCGAGGCCATGCTGCCCACCCGCCACGGCGAGTTTCGCATGATTGCTTACGAGAGCCAGATTGACCGTGAATCTCATGTGGCCCTGGTCCGGGGCGATGTCGAGAATTCTTCCAGTCCCATATTGGTACGTATGCACTCTCATTGCCTGGCCGGCGACGTTTTTGGAGGAGCGCTGTGTGACTGCCAACTGGTGCTCGACCGCTCTCTTGACATGATTGCCCAACAGGGTACAGGCGCGCTGATCTATCTGCACCAGACGTCAAAAGGCTTTAGCGTAGATGACCAGCAGAGGCTGGCGTTTCACCGCGAAGTACGGGCGCCGCGGACCGCTGATCACCAGAGAAAAACCCAGAGGGAGATCGGCGTGGGCGCGCAGATCCTCTCCGATCTCAATATTCATGAGATACGTCTGCTTACCAACCATCCCAAGCGAGTCGCCGGACTCGAAGGCTTTGGCATCTCGATCATCGAGCAGGTGCCGGTAACCGTGACCCGATCGGTGGCGGGATAAGAAGCAATCAGCACTTAGCATTCAGCCCACTCAGCATTTTGGGCTTGCGAGCGACAGCATTGCGGGCATGGTTAGAATAATCCGATCTGATTCGTGTTCATTCGCGTGTATTCGCGGTTAAAAGGGTTCAAACACTAACCATGCCCACGATGCCGTATTCGTTAGCCCGAAATGCCGAGCGGGCTGAGTGCTGACCGCTGAGTGCTGACTGCTTCTATAATCATTCAGGTGAAATGGCCGTGTTTCGATTAACAGTATTGTTTCTGGGCTGCATCCTGTTGTTTGCATCTCCATTTCTTAATGCTCAACGACGTTCGAGGTCCGCCGGAGGGCATGGGGCTGATCACTCCGGTAATCCAGGGGCTTCGGACGACGCTACTGACCTCAAGGATTTCGAACGCGGATTCGCCTTGCAAGCTACGCCTGACCAGGTATCCCAATTCGAGGTGTGGAGCAAACATACGGAGAGCGCGCGCAAGCAGGCCCATGATTTTCTGCAGATGATCGAGGCTGGAACCAAGCCTCCGGAATTCTCCGATCCGGCTGACGACCTGCAGGATGCCGTGCAGGATGCGTATGACGGCAGCAAGGAATTCGTGAAAAAGTTTTCTTCGCAGCAAAAATCGGCCTACAAAAACCTCACCAAAAAATTGGCCAAGGCCAACGTCGATGTCGGCAAACAAGGGCAAGCATTGAAAGATGGAGCGAAGGGAGCCAGCGGCGATAACCAAAGCCTGCTGCCGGTACTCAAGAAGCTGGAGCAAGCATTGATGAGTCTTCAGACGGAGCAGGCCGGGCTTGGAAAAGCAATGGGGATCAATATTCAGTAATCTACTTCGAAGCCCTCTGCTGGGCGGCAAAGTATCCGCTTCGAGTGCGTACCTGCAGATCTTTGTAGCCAGGAGCATTGGCGACAACTCTCAGCTTGCGATAACCGCCATTCGCCTGAGGATTGCTGGGCTTGTAGGTAATGGTGTACTGGTTGCGAATGTCGCGGGCCACCGACTGGCTTATCTCATCCACTTCGCTCAGGTTCTTGGGAAAGAAGGCGACCCCGCCGGTCTGGGCAGACAATCCTTCCAAGGCGCGCTTGGCACGCCGCTCCCGGCCTTCACTGCCGAGAATGCCGATAGTGTAAATGGTCGGCCCGTTGTCATTTTGAACGGAACGGATCGCCTGCTCCAAAGATTCGCGACTCTCGTTGTCTTCGCCATCGGTGATTACCAGCAGGACCTTCTTTTCCTTCCTTGCTCCCTTGGCCAGATGGTCCGCCGATGCAATCACCGAATCATAGAGCGCCGTGCCTCCGCGTGAATCTACGCGATCCAGGGCTTCGTGCATCAAGTCTGAGTTATTCGTAAAATCCTGGTCGAGGAACGGCTCATCGTTAAAGTTCACAATAAAGACTTCGTCGTCGCGATTGCTTGCCCGTACCAGATTCAGAACCGCCTTGGTAACCGCAGCTCGCTTGTCGCGCATGGAGCCGGAATTATCAACGAGGATACCCAGGGAAACAGGAATGTCCTCTCGCGAGAACTTAATGATCTGTTGCGGCTGATCATCTTCGTAGACTACAAAGTTCCTCTGCCCCAAGTCCGTGACCAAATGCTGCCTGTGATCGATCACGGTGGCATGGAGTACCACTTCTTCCACATCCTTGCGGAAAGTAAACCCGCCACCTTTGCCGGTCGTCACTTGTCCGTTTTTACCTTGGCCTTGTTGACCTTGGCCTTCCGGCTGGGTAGGAGTCGTGGCTGGGCCCTTCGCTGAAGGAGGAGGTGTTGCCGGGCGCATCCACGCCGGCAAGGCAGGATCACTCGGATCGACATCGGAAGGCAGGGGCGTAGGCTGAACCTGCTGTTGCTGTCCCTGTTGCTGCTGGCCCTGTGAACCCTGTTGCCCTTGTGCCCACAAAAAAGATGCCACTGCGAATACCCAGCAGAAAGCAACTGTTACCACTAATTTATTGCGAAGGCGCATAGTATCCCGTTTTGGAGTAAACATTCAGATGAGGCAGCCCTTTGGGCGGATTGAGCTTTACTTTGATCTTGCGCCAATGGCCATCTTTGGTCTTGTTCTTTGGACGGTAACCCAGCACATATTGGTTGCGTAACTCGATGCCGATTTTGGTGGCCACATCGGCCAGTTCGTTGGGGTTGTTGATGGTAAACATCCGCCCGCCGGTCACCTCGGTGATGTCGCTCAACAGGCCTGGACCAGCAACTTCCTCCGGCTGGCTGGCGCCGGAGGTAAAGAGCCCGATCGCATAGACCTGAACATCAGCTTCTTTCACCATCGACTTGATTTCGTTCTCGGTGTAGCGGCTGTGGTTGTCACCACCGTCGGAGATGATCAACAAGGCCTTTTTACTGTTGTGGGCATCTTTCATCTTGCTCACGCCCATATAGATGGCATCCAGCAAGGCAGTACGGCCCTGGGCTTGTACATAAACCAGCTTTCCCTGTACATCTTCCACTGATTTGGTAAAGTCCGCGGTGAGTTGCGGGCGATCGGAGAAAGCAATCATGAAGAATTCGTCCTGCGGATTCGCGGTCTTGAAAAATTCAACCACCGCCTCCCGGGCTTTCTCGATCTTGTCGGACATGCTACCGCTCATGTCGAAGATAACACCCAGGGAAATGGGTATATCTTCGCTCGAAAAATGCTTGACCTCTTGTGCCTGGCTGCCCTCGAGAATGGAAAAATTATCTTTCTCCAAACCGGTTACTATGCGATTCCAGTCATCGGTGACGGTCACATTCACGAGCACCAGATCGACATCCACAAGAATGGGTTTCGTGTGCGTCCGCTGAGAGAGCTCAGGGGCAGCCTCTTTGCCATCTTTGTCGGTCTTGGCAGGAGGATTATCAGGTTTACCAGCAGTATTGGCGTCAGACTTGCGCGGCTCAATATGGACGTTCTCATCTTGGGCCACGGCAAAGATCGCCGTCGCGATAAAAAGCAGGAAGACAATCACCGGGCGCAACGTCGGCGTCCAGCGCGATCTGTGTCGCTCGGGGGAACGGAATGAACCATACCCGCGACGGTCAAAGCGGGACATATGGAACCTCATTTTCTGCTGATATTATCACAGTGTCGCGCAACTGAACATACATCACCAACGGCAGTGTCCTAAACCGCAGGTTTTACAAAAAATAAGATGTTCAGCCCTGGGCATCAGGTTTTCTGGCTGAACTTGATAAAATCTCTTTAGGTTCTCTTTTACGATGGCAGAGATAGCTCCCTTCAAAGCGCTTCGTTATGACGCCCACCAGCTTCGGCTGGAAGATGTCGTCACACAACCCTATGACAAGATTACCCCGGAGATGCAGGCCCGGTACTACGACTTGAGCCCCCATAACCTGGTTCGCATCATCCGTGGCCGCGAAGGCGAGACCGACAACACCTCGTTCAACGTCTATACCCGCGCGGCTGAGTACCTTAACGACTGGCGTGCCGGAGGCCTGCTGAAGCAGGATCCGGAACCTGGATTTTATGTCTATTCCCAGACCTTCACCATACCCGGCACCCGCGACCTGGCGGAGCGGCGTGGGTTTATCGGGTTGGGAAGAATTCATGACTATGCCGATAACGTGGTGTACCGCCACGAGCAGACCCTGGCCAAGCCCCGTGCTGACCGGCTGAACCTTCTGCGCCACACCAAAGCTCATTTTGGCCAGATTTTCATGCTGTACAGCGACCCGGATGCCACGATCGAGCGGCTGCTTGAAACCGAAGAAGAGCCCGAAATGGCGGTCTTGGACGAATATGAAGTCCTCCACCGGGTTTGGCGTGTTCATGACCGGGCCATCATCGAGACCATCCAGCAGCACATGCGCGATAAGAAGCTGTTGATTGCCGATGGCCATCATCGCTACGAAACCGCTCTCGCGTACAGAAATGAACGGCGCGAAGAGGCCGGCTCAATTTCTCCTCATGCTCCTCACGAGTTCGTGATGATGACCTTCATCCGCATGGAAAGCCGTGGCCTGGTCATTCTTCCTACTCATCGCATTGTCCATGGACTGCTGAATTTTGACCGGGAGCGGATGCTGGAAGCCGCACGCAGGTTCTTCGACATTCAGCGCATCGACATGCGCACGGAAAGCAGAAGCGCCACGACCTTGCTCGAGGAAGCCGGCGAGCGCGGCACCTCCTTTGTGGCTGTGATCAAACAAGGCCCTTATCTCATGCATGCCAAGAAACGGGCCATGCAGGATGCGCTGAGCGGAATCTCTTCGCGGCAGCGTGAACTGGATGTCATCCAACTGCACAAGATCCTCTTGGAACGTGTGTTAGGGATTTCAGAAGAGGCCATCCGCAACCAGGACCACATTCGCTACGAGCGCGACGCTTTTGAAGCCATCTCCCAGGTCCGCCAGGGCGCCAACGTCGCTTTTCTTATGAACCCGGCCCGAATCGAGCAGGTGCGGGACATTGCTTTTTCGGGCGAAGTTCTGCCCCAAAAATCCACTGATTTTTATCCCAAGCTCTTGAGCGGGATGACCATTTATGCGTTGGAGTAAAAAACGCGTAAGCAAACTGATTGCCTTTATCCTGACAAGTTTCGCATTGCTGCTCTCGGTGGCCGACCCGCAAAAGCAATTAACGGTCTACACTCCGCAAGCTTCTTATTCGATTGAGGTATTCGAACGCCATGGGCAGATGTATATCGGCGCGATGGATTTGCTTACCCCCTTCGGGGTGACGCTTACGTCGACACGCGGCAACGTCTGGACCCTGCACATTGGCAAGGTGGAAGCTAGCTTCACGGAGGGGAAGGAGACGGCCAGGATCAATGACGTTACAGTTAATCTCGGCGGTGGCGTACTGGTCGAGAGCAATCGAGTTCTGGTTCCTCTCAATGCCTGTTTCTCGCTGCTGAGTGGTGTCCTACATAAGAACGTTGATTTTCATCCCAGCGGGCGCCGAGTCTTTGTTGACAATGCCGGTACTCACTTCACCTCCGAGTTAAAGAAGGGTGAGCGATCTTCTCTGGTCCTGAATTTCAGCCAGCCGGTAAACCCTTCCATCCACCAGGAAGGCAATAAGAGCCGGCTGGTTTTCACGCATGAGCCGTTGATTTCTGATTTGGCGAATCAACCTTTTGACGACAAAGCAATTCGCTCCTTGAACTTTTCTGAAGAGAATGGCACGGCCACTGTGACGATCACTGGCGACGCTTCACTCAACGTTTCACTGGGAAGCGACGGAAAGACGATCGTAGTCCAAACATTGCCGGCCCCTGCTCCAGCCACCGCTGACTTGAACAAGGCAACGCCGGTGGCGCAGTCAACTCCCGATGCTTCGATAACCCCTCAACCATCGCAGCCCCCTGGGACGCCCTCCCAGAACCAAGTCCACGGTGCTCCCGTTTACTTTGTGATGATCGATCCCAGTCATGGCGGACCAGACCGCGGCGCATTCCTCTCCGACAAGCTCGATGAGAAGGACCTGACATTGGCTGTGGCCCGCAAGCTGAAAACTGAATTGCAAGATCGCGGAATTGCTGCCCGATTGCTTCGCGATGCGGACGTTGATCTTAGCCTGGAGCAGCGTGCTGAGCTTACCAATGCCCAACATGCAGGAATGTATATTGCAATTCACGCCGGAGCGCCAGGAGAGGAAGTGCGCGTTTACACACCGGCTTTGACATCCATATCCTCATCGAGTGAACAGGCGAACGCCAAGCCAGGGCATTTCCTCCCTTGGGAGACTGCCCAGGCGGCATTTCTCAGCCAGAGCCAGATGGTGGCCCTGGCGGTTGCTGGAGAGCTGCAAAAAAGGGATATACGCAATCTCAACTTGACTGCTCCGATGCGTCCATTGAACAACATTGTGGCGCCTGCGATTGCGGTGGAATTGTCTGCTGACCGGTCCAGCATTCAAGATCTTCTTAGCGTGAGAATTCAGAGCCAGGTCGCTGCCTCTGTAGCTTCCGGAGTCGCCCGTGCGCGTGCTCAAATCGAGGCGGCCAAGTGATTCCCCGTCATTTTCAAATTGCGATTACCCTGTTATTGGTGGGAATTCTCATCAGCGGCATCTACATCATCAAAATTACTCATAAAGAGCGGGCCAAGACACAACTTGCCGCCGACGAACGTCCGGTGGCGCCTCCCGTAGGAGGCAAGCAGGAGCGCATTCCGATCCTGGTGGCCTATGATCAGGATCGGGCGCTGCGTTGGCGAGAAGCAACTGTCTTCATGCCCGAGGAGCGCAGCTTGCGCGCCAAAGAAGCCTTGCGAGCAGTATTGGCTCAATACCTGGGAAATCCGTCACCTCATCCGATGGGCAAAGGCACTGACATAAAAAATGTGTATCTCATCAATAACAATACCCTGGTCATCGACACGACTTCTCCATTTGCCGACAATCACCCCTCAGGAATCTTGCCTGAGGAGATGACCATTACTTCCCTGATCGAAACTCTGAGCGCCAATCTTCCAGAGATTGCCCGCGTAAAGTTCATCGTGGATGGCACGGAACGGGAGACGCTGGCTGGGCACGTAGACCTGATGTCGTTTTACGATGTCTCCTCGGTTCATGAACTGGCCAAGGAGTTTGAGTAACGATGGCCCCGGTCATTGGGGTTTTTGACTCCGGCTTCGGAGGCCTGACTGTTTTACGCGAGCTGCTGACAGTCTTGCCTGGAGCAAACTACCTTTATTTCGGCGATACTGCCCGGCTCCCCTACGGATCAAAATCGGCCCACACCGTAGCAAAATATGCCATCTCGAGCGCGCACTTTCTTCAGGAGCGCGGCGCGGAGGTGCTGGTGATTGCCTGCAACACCGCAACTGCTCTGGCGCTCGATCAAATCAAGTCTGCCATCACTCTTCCGGTGATCGGCGTGGTTTCGCCGGGGGCACAGCGCGCCTCGGAAATCTCAAAAACCCGGAAAGCTGCCGTGATAGCTACCGAGGCCACCGTCGCCAGCCACGCCTACGAAAAGGCGCTAGGCGCGTGTGGGATTCAATCCACCGAGAAAGCGTGCCCTCTGCTGGTGCCTCTGGTGGAAGAGGGGTGGATCGATCATCCGGTGACGGAGCAGGTCGCCCACATCTACATTGACGAAGTTTTCCGCAACGGAGCAGAGGGAGCCGATGTTTTGTTACTGGGCTGCACTCACTATCCGCTGTTGCGCCCGATGTTGCGTCGCATCGTCCCAGCTCGGGTTCAGATCGTAGATTCGGCAGAATCCACCGCGCGGGCGGTCGCTGGATATCTGCAGAGTCAATCAACGGTGGCAACCGGCCATGTACGCTGCTTTGCCACCGACTCGGTGGAAAAATTTCGACGGTTGGGCGGACGATTTCTGGGCCGTCCTATCGAGGATATTGAGTTGATTGATATTGAAGGATGAGAAGAATCGGGTGATCGGGCCATCTGGTGATCAGGTGATCGGAAAACCAAAACTGGGCGACAATAAAACTTTAAGAATCCTGTTAAAAATCTTGGAAGGCACACACTACAAATGATCTTTCGTTCTGATAATCGCAGTCCTGAGCAGATGCGGCCCATCAACATTATTCCTGACTACATCGCGACCGCTGAAGGCTCGGCGCTGATCGAGGTTGGCAACACCCGCGTGATCTGCACAGCCACGATCGAGGAAGTTGTCCCGGCATTTCTAAAGGGCGCCGGCAAAGGATGGGTTACGGCCGAATACAGCATGTTGCCGCGCTCCACGCTGACCCGGACTCCCCGTGAGTCTGCACGCGGACGCATCAGTGGCCGCACCCATGAAATCCAGCGCCTGATTGGCCGCGCGCTTCGCGGCGTCGTTGACCTCGCCCAGCTTGGAGAACGCACGATCACCCTGGATTGCGACGTAATCCAGGCAGACGGCGGAACCCGGACAGCGTCGATCACCGGCGCATTTGTCGCCATGGGACTGGCCTTGGAAAAACTGGTTGAGGCCGGTACTTTGACTTCTGCGCCCCTACGCGACTTTGTAGCCGCCATCAGCGTTGGCATTGTGGATGGATCGATTTTCCTCGACCTCTGTTACGAAGAAGACTCCCGCGCTGAAGTTGACCTGAACTTTGTAATGACTGGATCGCACAAGATCGTAGAAATACAAGCCACAGCAGAACAGCACCCCTTCGACGAAGCCCAACTTAAAAAGATGATGGAGTACGCGACTACGGGGATCGATGCCCTAATCACCCGCCAGAGGGCATTGTTGCAAAAATTGCCTTTGCGGCAATGAAGACGATCAAACACAAGCTGCGTGTAGTATTTGAATGTTTCATTTCACCAACCACTACCCCCTTGTCATTCTGAACGGAGCGCCGCAACGATGCTTTTCCTAAACGCGCGGCATGGCGCGGAGTGAAGAATCGCTACGCTCACGATGCTCCGTCGCAACAGCTAGCTAGCTAGCCTTGGGATGTGAAATATCTCCGCCTATCACAAACCACCCGACGACAATGGATCACCAAATAAGCTGTGGATTTCTAAACCTTCTGAGTGATAAGTGATATCTAGTAAAATCATTAGGCAATCAGCTATGGAATCGCCTTGCTGATTAAGAGCGTCTTCAGGTCCTCGAGAGGCGACCTATTTGAGTCTCATTTGTATCTAAGTACCGCAGAAAGGAGACGATCGATGCCGGACTTCAGGCACTGGACCTTAGTGGTTATTGAAATGGCAGCGTTCATTTCTGTCTCCATTTGGGCATTTAGAAGCGTAGCGAGAGAAATTAAGAATGCTTATCTTGAGTTACGAACCCAAAAACACCATCAATCGAAGAAGGCTGGTTGAATGTGGTTTCTGATAGGCTACAAGCCATATTATCAATAATTTAGGAGATTTTACCGTGAAGCTCACCCCTGGAAAGCTTGCTGGCATGAAGGCCGTATCTGATACCCGAGGCGTAATCGCCGCCGCTGCTATGGACCAGCGCGGCTCATTGCAAAAAGCCCTAGCTAAAGAGAAGGGCGGGGAAATTACCGGTTCCATGATGGAGGAGTTCAAGAGCATCGTCACCGAAGTCCTCACACAATATGCGAGCGCCATTCTGCTCGATCCCGAATTTGGCCTGCCCGCCTCCCGGCGGCGGTCCAAACATGCCGGCTTGTTATTGGCCTACGAGAAGACTGGATACGACAAGACAGGCCCTGGCCGTCTGCCTGATCTACTCGATAATTGGTCGGTGCGCAGACTCAAGGAAGCGGGCGCGGATTGCCTCAAGGTGTTGCTTTATTACACGCCCACCGATGGCCCGGAGATCAATGATAAGAAACATGCCTGGGTAGAACGTATTGGCGACGAATGCCGGGCCAACGACATTCCGTTTTTCCTGGAGTTTGTCGGCTATGAAGAAGGCGCGGATGAAAAGGGTCTGGAGTATGCCCGCAAAAAACCGGAGATCGTCAAACAGTCGATGGCCGAGTTCAGCAAAGACAAATACGGGGTTGATGTCCTCAAGGTAGAAGTTCCCGTCAACATGAAATTCGTGGAAGGCGCGAAATCTTTCGGCGGACAAAAAGCTTACTCCAAGCAAGAAGCGTTGGAGCACTTCCGCAGGGCCGCAGCAGTTGCCACCAAGCCTTTCATCTATCTTTCCGCAGGCGTGAGCAATGCCGAGTTCAATGAATCTTTGGCGCTGGCGGCAGAAGCAGGCGTCAAGTTCAACGGCGTCCTTTGCGGACGCGCCACCTGGAAGGATGGAATCCCCGTCTATGCCAAGCAGGGCGCAAAAGCCTTCGAATCCTGGCTGCAAACCGAAGGCGTAAAAAACATCAAAAATGTAAACGAGAGCCTGAAGCCTGCAACATCATGGTTCGAAATCTACGGAATACCGAAGGAACCGGCGCTGGTGAACGCCTAGTTGACCCACCCTTCACCAAAAACGTGCAGGGCGGGGCACTCCACGTGCTTTTGTAGTTTAGGAAAATCCGGATGAAATTTCAGTCGCTGGTCCAAGAGTGGCGCGAAACGCGCGGTGTGACGTCTTCGATCACCAGCATGTCGATGCTACCTGCATATCAGGAGATCATTGGCATGGGAGAAAAAGCTGTTCCGCTTATCATTCAGCATCTCAAGACCGAAGGAGATGAACCCGATCACTGGTTTTGGGCACTCGCTGCCCTTACAGGAGCTAATCCAGTCAGGCCCGAAGATCGAGGCAACATGACGAAAATGACGAAGGCATGGATCGGGTGGGCAGAAAATGAGGGTTATGCCGGGTAAGGTAAATGGCCGCGCAATGAGTTGCCCAATCTAACTGACAAGCAACTTCTTGAAAGGTATGTTTGTAGACTGATGATCTAAAGCGCCGGAGAGCCTGTCCTGAGATTTTCGTCGAAGGACGCGACAGAAGTTAGCCCAGGGCGAAGCGAAGCGGAACCCTGGGAATATTGAGAATTCACACGTAAGCCCCAGAGGGGCGGCACAAGGTTTCATCTTCGTCATCCACCCCAAGTCGTATGATCAAAAGAATCTGGAAACTAAAATGCGACTAGTTCGTTGCGATGGGCAACAAAAAGAGCTCTTGTCGCCTTTTTACAATGTTTCATCGGGCCTGCCTTGGCGAAGCGCCAGATGAAGCGATATCATTCTTCCGGTTTTATTAATCCATTCATCCAAGGAGCAAGACCATGCAACGAAACGCAAGCGCACACTGGAGTGGCGGCTTAAAGGACGGAAAAGGCACACTCACCTCCGCCAGCGGAGTTCTCAAAAATACGCCATATTCATTTAGTACACGTTTCGAATCACAGCCAGGCACAAATCCCGAAGAACTGATCGCGGCGGCCCACGCTGGATGCTTTACCATGGCGCTTTCAGCACAGCTAGGCAACGCCGGCATGACCGCCCAAGCTCTCGACACGACTGCTACCGTCACACTGGAAAAAGTGGACGCAGGCTTTTCCGTCACCAGTGTCCACCTTCAGGTCACCGCAAAAATCCCAGGAGCAGACCCGGCCAAGTTCAGTGAAGCAGCCAAGAATGCCAAAGAGGGCTGCCCGATCTCGCGATTGCTGAACACGAAGATAACCATGGACGCAAAGCTGGAAAACTAGAAGAATCGGGTGATCGGTCCATCGGGTGATCCGGTGATCTGAAAACCTTACTTTTCCTCCGATCACCCGATCACGCGCGATCACCCGATTGTATGTGCATCGAGTAGCTCGCAAGGAAGTTAGCTTTTCAATAGACCATGTTTCTTAATTTGTCGAACGGCTTTGATACAATCATGCGCCGAAAGGACCAATCCGGCGCTCATGAGCAACTCTGACAATCTTCTTTCCGGCATCCGTGTAATCGATTGCGGGACCTACATCGCCGGTCCAGCAGCGGCCACGGTGATGTCTGACTTTGGGGCTGAGGTGATCAAGATTGAACGCCCGCCTCTCGGTGATCCATATCGTTATCTTTCACTTCTGCCTGGAATGCCGGCCTCGGACCTCTTTTACTGTTGGATACTGGACGCTCGAAACAAAAAAAGTGTGGCGCTTGATCTGGGCAAGCCTGCGGGGCGCGAGGCCTTGCTGAAGCTGGTCTCCACGGCGGATGTTTTCATCACCAATTATCAGCCCTCGCTGGTGAAGAAGTTCCGGCTAGCTTATGAAGATTTGCAACCGCTAAATAATCGCCTCATCTACGCGCACATTACCGGATACGGTGATGTGGGCAGCGAAGCTGAAAAACCAGGCTACGACGCTACGGCTTATTACGCGCGCAGTGGCCTCATGAATACCATGCACAATGGCGACGCGGAACCATGCCTCTCTCCGGCTGGGTTCGGGGATCATCCCACCTCCATGACGCTCTTCGGGGGCATTATGATGGCGCTTTACCGGCGGACCATCACCGGCCATGGGATGAAGGTATTTACCTCGCTGGCCGCCAATGGAGCATGGTCTCATGCATGTGGAATCCAGGCTGCGTTGGTCAACGCCCAGTTCGCCCCCAGAACCACTCGCAAAGCACCCTCGAGTCCGCTGGTCAATCATTATGTAACTCGCGACCAGAAGCGCTTTCTTACCTGCTGTCTCGATCCCAAGAAAGATTGGTGCAACCTTGCTCGCGCTCTTGGGCGTCTTGAACTGGTAGACGATCCACGCTTCCTGACTCCGGAGCTGCGCCGAACCAATTCTGCGGAACTGGTGGCGATCATCGATTCAGTTGTTGGCTCTCGCGACATGGCGGAATGGGTAGAGATATTCCGCCAAAACGATGTGATCTGGGCTCCGGTGCTTAGCACGGCAGAGGTTGCCCAAGATGAACAGATGGCGGCCAACGGCGTCTTCGCCGAAATTGCCCCAGGATTGCGCACTGTAAATAACCCATTGAATTTTGCGGATGTGAAAAAAATCCAGCCATCCCTTGCGCCGCAGATCGGTGAGCACACGGTGGAGGTCTTGCGGAGCATTGGCTATGGTACCGAAGCCATAGACAGTCTGATCGAGGAAGGCGTGGCCATGACAAGCAATCCAACGACTGTTGCCAAGGTGGGGAAATAGTTCAGCTACTTCTTAGGTTCGATGTACCCTTCCAGCACGTTCTCACCTTCGGCTTGTAACCGCTTCGTTTTCGCCTGATGCTCAACGGCGATTCGCATTCCAACGACTGTCATGAAAATCCGGAAAGGATAGGCCCAACTCTGATCTTTTTTCCCGAATGCTTGCTTCAAAGTCGAGCGAAGAAGAAGAGCCCCAACAAAAGCGAATGGCGCAAAGAGTACCAGCCAGCTCAGCACAAGCCTCACCCCCACCCATATTGATTCGTAAGCGCCTAAGTTCTGCTCATCGAAC
>DASZFK010000589.1:0-25074 GCA_035939855.1 Candidatus Angelobacter sp. | reverse complement strand
GCCTCAACAATCTGGCGGTACTCGCCGATCAGCGAGGCGACCTGGATAAAGCGGAGCACTACCACCAACGAGCTTTAGAGATTCACGAAAGCCTTGCACCCAATAGCCTGAATCTCGCCACCAGCCTGGATAACATGGGGAACCTTGCCTGGCAGCATGGCGATTTGGCAAAGGCGGAGAATTATCATCGCCGGGCATTACGGATAAGAGAAGAGCGTGCGCCTGGGAGTCTTTCCGTAGCCGCGAGCCTGACCAATTTGGGATCGGATGCGCAGGCCCGCGGGGACCTTGCGGGGGCCAAGGAGTTCTACCTCCGAGGGCTGGCAATCAAGGAAAAGCTCGCCCCAGCCACTCTGGATGTGGCCAACAGTTTGAACAACCTGGGAAACATCGCACGCGAGGAAGGCGATCTGGCCGGCGCCGAACGGTATTATCGAAAAACGCTTGAAATCCGCGAAAAACTGGCTCCCAATAGCCTCGATGTGGCGGCGAGCCTCCAGAACCTGGGAGAGGCGGGCCAAGATCGCAGGAATTGGATCGAAGCCAAAGATTATTACCAGAACGCCCTAAGAATTGAACAGAGCATTGCTCCGAGCGGCGTGCTGGCGGCAGAGAGTCTCAACCATCTCGCAGAAGTTGGGCTTGCGCTCGGCGATGTTTCCGCAGCCGAGGATTATTACCGGCAGGCGCTCCGAATCCGGGAGAGCGTAGCGCCCGGAAGCCTTGCACATGCTGAATCATTGGCCGGGCTTGCGGCAGTCATGCGCACCAAGGGTAGACTCGATGAATCGGCGCAACTGCTGGCGCAGGCGCTGGACGCATTTGAGAATCAAACAGGACGGTTGGGCGGCACCGAAGATATTCGTTCCGGTTTCAAAGCCAAGTATGGGTACTTCTATCTGGACCTCATTGATCTGCTCATGTCGCAGAAGCGAGCGGAGTCTGCATTTCAGGTGCTGGAGAGGTCAAGGGCCCGGTCACTACTGGCGATGCTTACCGCAGCCCGCATCGATATTCGCAAAGGCGTCGATCCGCAGCTTCTTGAAATGGAACATCGGTTACGCGAAACTTTGGCGGCAAAATCCAGTCTTCAAATACGAATGCGTACTGGCCCACACACCGAAGAGCAGGTTGCGAACTCAAGAAAAGAGAACGAGGAGCTTTTAGCGCGCTATCAACAGGTGGAAGAGCAGGTCCGCGCGAGCAGCCCCAGCTATGCCGCATTAACCCAACCCCAGCCATTGAACATGAAAGAAGTTCAGGGCCTGCTGGATAAGGAATCTCTTCTGTTGGAATACAGCTTGGGTGAACAACACAGCTATGTCTGGGTGGTCAGCACAAATTCGCTGGCCAGCTATGAGTTGCCGAAGCGCGCGGAGATCGAGAAAGTCGCCCGCGAGCTTTACGAACTTCTGACGGCAAGGAATCGCATTATCAAGGATGAGAGCGGACTCAAAAGGCAAGCGCGTCTGGCGGGAATCCAGCAGCAATACGGGGAATGCGCCGGGCGGTTGGCCTCTATGATCCTGGGCCCGGTGGTTGGGTATCTGCAAGCGAAGCGGTTGTTGATTGTGAGCGACGGGGCGTTGCAATACGTTCCATTTTCGGCCCTGCCCTCGCCGGTCACAGGAGGGCCTTTGGTGGTTGAGCACGAGATTGTCAATTTGCCGTCCGCCTCAGTGCTGGCAGTGTTGAGGCGCGAGATGGTGGGACGCACAGAGCCGCCCAAGGCTGTGGCAGTGCTGGCCGATCCAGTGTTCAGCATCCAGGACAGCAGGGTCAATCTTCAGTCCAAGCAGAATGGTCGGGAAAAGCAGCCGATGAAAACGAAGGATGGATCTTTTTATGCGTCCGCGCCACGTGCCCGCTCAGTCGAAGACGCGGATTTGGCGGACTATGGAAATAAAGCGCTCCAGCGACTGACCTTCACCCGACAGGAAGCAGAAGCCATTATGGCGGCGACACCGCCTGGACAAGGAATGGAGGCCCTGGGCTTCGCGGCGAGCCGGTCCACAGCCATGAACCCAAACCTGGCTCAATATCGCATCGTACACTTTGCTGCTCATGGCGTATTGGACAGCAAACATCCGGAGCTATCAGGGTTGGTTCTATCGTTGGTCAATTCACGAGGAGAACCGCAGAACGGCTTTTTGGACCTGCAGGATATTTACAATTTGAATTTGCCGGTCGACATGGTGGTGCTCAGCGCTTGTGAAACAGCTTTGGGGAAGGAGATCAGGGGAGAGGGGCTGGTGGGGTTGACGCGGGGTTTCATGTACGCGGGAGCGAGCCGCGTTGTCGCAAGCCTATGGAATGTCGATGATGTTGCCACGGCGGAGCTCATGCGGCGCTTTTACAAAGCAATTTTGCGTGAAGGGCTTCCACCGGCGTCGGCTTTGCGAAAGGCCCAGGTAGAGATGGCGCGGCAGAAAAGATGGAGCGATCCATACTATTGGGCGGCGTTTACCATTGAGGGAGAATGGCGGCCGATTCACCCGTGACGGAATGTCTCATAAGGATCAGATTGTGAACGATGCAACCGACGACAGCACAGCCAAGCAGTTGAAGCCCGCATGGGAAAGGAGCGGTCTGCATTTCAACTTGCTTCTGGCCCGCCTGGACCAGGATCGTCGATTGGCGTGGGATGCCTATGAGCAGCTCAGGAGAAAACTGGTGACTTTTTTTCAGCGCCGGGGAAATCACCTGGAAGCTGAAGAACTCGCCGATGAAACGCTCGATCGGCTGGCAAGGAACCCGGAAGTGAGCAGGATCGAGACGGTCAGCACATTTGCCCTGGCAATTGCGCGAAATGTTCGAAAGGAAGCTTTCCGGAAGACTCCGCCGAAAATCCCGATTGAGCAAAACGAAGACTTCCCCGGACAAGACGATAATCCGGAGCGTACGATCCTGACCGCGATCGACTCGAGGCAAAAACTAGACTGTTTTCTTCAATGCATGAGAGGTTTGGCGCCCAAAGAGCGACAGCTAATCTTCAGCTACTACCCCTCTGAAAGCGATGATCTTGAAGGACGCAGGCAACGATTGGCCGAATCTCTGGGGATTGACGCTGCGGCCTTGAGGGCCAGGCTGGCAAGGGGAAGGCAAAAACTCGAACAGTGCTGCAGCGAATGTTATAGGAAACCTGTCAGGTATCCGGTTTAAAACGGCTTTTCGCCTCCTGAAAAAACTTGTGACAATTTTCGTCACGTTTGCCACAAATTGAGCAGTATATAGAAAAGGGGCAAAAAGCAGGTTTCTGTTGGTGAGGTGCAGTGAGATTGAAGACCAATGATCAGTTAGTCCGTTATCTCCTGGGCGATCTCTCGGAAGACGAACAGCAGCGCATTGAAGACGAGTATTTCGCCGATGATTCAGCGTGGGAGAAATTGGAGGCCATCGAGGCCGATTTGATTGATTCCTACGTTCGCGGAGATTTGTCGGCAGAGCAGCGCAAGCAATTTGAAAAGAATTTTCTGGCATCACCGGACAAACGCGAGCGGGTGGCTGTAGCCACTCATTTGCTGAATCCGATTGTAAGGAAACGGGCTGCCGGCTCTACCAGTGGAGATTCTTCCCAACCCTCAACCTCATGGAAAACTCCTTGGCGCATGTTGGCAAGTCAACCTGCGAGCGGGCGCTGGGCTGCCGTGGCCATGATGCTGATGTTGTTTGCCACCATTGGCATGCTCACGGTCTGGAACCGCCGCCTGCACACAGAACTTGCTCAGATCCAATCCCACCAGAACAAGCTTCAAAAAGAAGTGGAGACTCTGCGCCGACAAACGCCCGATACTAATATTGCGAAGAATAATAAGGAGGACTCTCAACAAGAAACCGCAAAATTCATGGCTCAGCAGCCCACAGTTGTATCGATCGTGTTGAGTCCTGGAAGTTTAAGAAGCATTGGACAGGGGAATGAAGGCCATGTAGTTGCCATACGTCCTGCGCCTTCGTCCGTGATGCTGGTCCTCGATCTGGAAAGGGACGATTACTCTCATTACGCCGCAAGCCTCCGCACCGCCGAAGGAAAGGAAATCCGGCACCTGGAAGGGCTAAAAAGTAAGCCAACACAAAACGGTGGAAGAGCGGTGATGATCAGTATTCCATCAGAACTGCTAAGTAAGCATGAATACATAGTAAAGCTTTCAGGTGTTAGCGCTGACGGCCAACCGGAACTTGTTGATTTCTATAATTTCTCGGTGACGAGATAAGTTATTCAATATTTGGTGTTCTGACCGCGTAGAGAATAGTGTCTGCCTTGTGTCATCGGGGTGCCCAAAGAGCTACCACGGATCCAACGAAGGCCGATAAATACGGCCTCTGTCTCACTTCAAACCGGGCTTGAGACCAAACCATCAAATTCCCGTAGCCCTGTAACGGCTGATCGAGCAATCCCTAACCAAGCCAAAAGAACCCCTTCATCGACAGTTATTCATGTGAAAAGAAAGGGTTTGTACTTCCAAACCACCTTGTTGGTGCGTACTGTTTCCAGCCATCAATAGAAAAACACCAAGTATTTTCGTCACGTTTGATCGATTTTTATCAGTTCAGAAAGTGTGGGGAAAAGAATTCTTTCGAAGAGAGAATCGCAATCTATGTTCCGACGCTCTTCTGCAATCAAGCGGTCCCATCGCCTAACGGAAGGTCTTGGACGAAAGCTGGTCAGTGTCACTCTCGTCTGGGCCATTTTCATAACATCCCTTCCTGCCTATGCCGCAGCCGGACAACCGAGCCCTGGGGCATTGACCTGGTCAGTCCAGGGCGCAAATCCTGGCCGGGCCTTTACTGCATTTGGTCCGCAGATCTATCGCAGGGAGCGTGGCGAGCCCCATCCGGTGTCAAACCAGTTTTCAGTTTTGAACCCCGTTGCGCCGTATACGCTGCGAGTTGAGAGTCAACGTGTGGACGAAGATGGCGATCGGGATTCCGATCCGCATGATGCATTTGCCCGTGCCCGTATTCTTTTGAACGGAAAACAAATCGTCTCGTCCGAGGATTTTGAGCGCCGCCAAGATGACCGGGACAAAGATGACAAAGGCAAGAAGAACAGGTCAATCGCAACTCTAATGGTTGAAAAACCAGTGGCGCTGCTCGCCAATAACAATATTTCTGTGGAGGTAGAGGGCCGGAGCGGAACTTCAGTCACCGTGACAATCACTGGATTAGATAATGACGCGCCGGTCATTACCGCTTCGGCCAATCCCGCCGCTAACAGCTTTGGCTGGAACAACACAAATGTAGTTGTCACCTTCGTATGCTCAGACAGGACTTCAGGAGTGGCATCATGTCCGGCTCCTGTAACTTTAAGCACTGAAGGAGCCAATCAGGTTGTTCATGGAACTGCCACGGATCGCGCGGGCAACACCGCATCTACATCGGTAGCCGTCAGCATCGACAAGACTCCACCTGTTCTAAATATTACCTCTCCCGCCAACAACTCAACCGTGGCCACCTCAACATTACAGATTAGTGGCAACGTGACCGACGCACTTTCGGGGGTTTCCAGCACGACCTGCAATGGCATTCCAGGAGCGTTTCAAAATGGTACCTTCACATGCTCCACAATCCTTACACCTGGCGCCAACACCGTCAATGTGGCGGCAACCGACAAGGCAGGAAACACCGCCACAAAATCGGTTTCAGTGACCCTGGGAGGAGGAAGTCCTGTAATTCGCGACTTCAATCCCACGTCAGGACCAGCCGGGACGCTGATAACGGTGAATGGCAGCAATTTCACTGGAGGTACCAACCCTCAAGTCATCCTGAATCAGCAGGGCGGAGGGACGATTGCGGCTCCGGTCACCAGCTTTACCAACACGAATCTGACCTTCGTTATTCCTCCCGGGGCTGCGAGCGGAACATTCACGATCACGTCTGCGGGATCGCAAGGTATATCCCCCAGCGCACTGACGATTACTGCATCGTCGAGTTTCAACGTTACTGCTTCTCCCAACACCGCCAACGTGATCCAAGGAAAGACTGGGGCTTATGCCGTCACACTGAACAGTGGCGACGGATTCAGCCAACTCGCGCAACTGAGCGTCTCGGGCGTTCCCGCCGGCGTAACCGCTAGCTTTTCGCCAACCCAGATCACGGCAAGCCAGATTTCTACTCTCACAGTTACGGCGCCTGCCGGACAACTCACGGGCAACACGGTTCTCACGATTACCGCCTCCGCGACCATTGATGGAATTCCAACCAACCAGTCAACCACTGTGAATCTGGCTGTTCAGCCTGTGACAACCTCGCTGATCGGTCGCGTCCTCGAGTCGGACACGATTGAGAGTCCTCTAGGGGGCATCACCATCACTTTGCTGGGAGTAGACGATACAGGTCATGCCACCGGGTGCGCGGGACAGACGATTTCGGATGCCGGCGGTAATTTCTCATTCACAAACTTGCCTGCCGCCTGCGCCGGACGCCAACTGGTCGGCTATAACGGCAATACCGCGAGCGATGGAGAAAAATATGCGAGCGTAAACCTTGCGTATACGATTGCCGCCAATCAGGTCACTGGTCCTGAGTTTGTTCATCTGCCGAGGATCGACAATGGTGAGACCAAGATGGTGCAGCAGAATGCGCCTTTCGACCAGGTTTTCACATTCTCCACGCTGCCCGGGGTCGCGGCGACCGTATATGCAGGAACAGTATTCACGCTTCCCGATGGCACCCAACCTAATCCATTTCCGTTTACGGGGGTTTCAGTACCTGTCGATCGGCTGCCGGATGCTCCTAAAGATGGCGCAGGAGCGCTTCGCGCCTATATCATCGCGTTTCAACCCGCCGACTCCACTACCAATCAGCCCGTTGCAGTAACTTTTCCGAACACGCTCAACACTCCTCCCGGAGTGAACATGGAGCTAGACACGCTGGATCCCGTCCGTGGCGAACTGGTCAAATATGGCACCGGCACGGTTTCTGGCGATGGCACCCAGATTGTTCCTGATCCAGATCCCAACAGTCCGGGCCACAACTTTGGAATTGTCCATTTTGATTGGCATGGCCCGATGGCGCCTGGTCCTAATGACAAAAATCCATGCCCTGGCGGAAATTGTCCTGACGGTGGCGATCCTGTCGATCTGGCCTCAGGCCTGTTTGTCTTAACCAAAACCGATCTCAGTTTCAGCAGCGCCAGGGGAACTGTCGCGATGACGCGAACCTATCGGCCCCTTTCCGGAGCGCCGGGCCCGTTCGGTGTTGGAACAAACCATAACTATGGCTATCAGCTCAACACCTTTTCTTTCCTTCAACAGCGAAGAAGCATCGGCCTGATTACGCCCGACGGAAATCAGTTTCCGTTATCACAGCAGCCTGACGGGACTCTAGCAAACTCATCGATACCTTCGCTTATCGGCTCATCTCTCACTCCTAATTTTGGCTTTTATGACCATCGGTTGAAAGACGGAACAATCTATCGATTCCAACCCCCGTCTACAGGTCCGCGCGTAGCCTACCTTAGCGCCATCATCGATCCGAATGGGAACACCACAACGCTTATAAGAGGCAATCAGAACTCTCCAATCCAGATCACCCAAATCATCGATCCGGTAGGTCGCGCGTTGACGATCAATTACGACAATTTCGACCGGATCACCTCGATTGTCGATCCAATCGGAAGAACAGTCAGCTACACCTACAACGCACAGGGCAGGCTCGCGACCGTAACCGATGCAGCCGGAGGTGTGACCACCTACCTCTATGATTCACAAAATCGAATGTCCCAGATCATCGATCCTCGGGGCATTGCATATATCCAGAATACTTACGATCAGGATGGAAAAGTAATTCAACAGGTGGATGCAAACGGCGCTGTCACCAAATTTGACTACACTCTCTTGAATCCCAATGTCCCGACCAGCCCCGTCCTCCTGACCACCGTAACTGATCCTCTGGGAAATCGGACAACGTATCATTTCAGTCCTCTAGGTTTCTTGCTCGATGTGACCGATTCCTTCGGCGATCAGACCATATATTCGCTCGATCCGCAGACGAATCTTCCCCTCAGTGTGACCGATGCTCTGAATCGAACAACACAGCTTACTTACGACTCAAGGGGGAATTTGACCAGCAGCACAAAGCTGGCGGGAACGCCGAATGCAGTTACTACGTCTTTTACCTACGACCCGGTCTTTAGCAGGCTAACCAGCATCACCAACCCGCTCCAACAAACCACGTCGTTGGCTTATGACGGCAACGGCAATCTGACCAGCGCGACCGATCCTTTAGGTCACGGCAGCACATTTACTTACGATCAATTCGGCGAACCATTGCAAGTGACGGACGCGCTCGGCAACCAGGTGCAATTTACCTACACGAACGGCAGCCCCACAACTATTACTGATCCATCCGGCAACGTGCTCAATCAGGCATTTGATGGAGCCGGCCGGGTAGTGAGCAGAACAACTGCCCTGGGCCAGACCGTGCGCTATAGTTACACTTCTCTCAACAAACTTTCTCAAATTACGAACCCCACAGGGGGTGCGACCTCATTTATTTACGACCCCAATGGCAATCTGCTTCAAGTAACAGACTCTTCATCTCACACACTTAAATACACCTACGATTTGATGGATAGAAAGATCGGATATACCGATCCGCTATCGCGGTCGGAAAGCTACCTCTACGATGCGAATGGAAACTTGACCCAGTTTACCGATCGTCGCGGGAAAGTTCTCACGTACAAATATGACGCTCTGAGCCGCCGGGTAGTTGAAGGCTTTGGGGCTGATGGAAACGGCAACTTCGAGAGCACAGTTTCTTATCAGTACGATGCTGTGGGCCGTTTGCTTCGCGCAGTGGACTCGTCTGCGGGCGCCATTATCGAAGGATATGACGTCCTCGATCGACTGGTATCCCAGGCGACCCCGCGAGGCTCTGTGAACTACAGCTATGACGCAGCCGACCGGCGCATAGGAATGAACGTCACTGGACAGCCTCCAATCTCGTATTCCTACGACAATGCAGACCGCCTCACAAATATTACCCAGGCTGCTTCTGTGGTGAAATTCACTTATGATGACGCCAACCGCCGGACCTCTCTCCTCCTGCCGAACGGCGTTGCCGCATCGTATTCATTCGATCAGAATTCCCGGTTGACGGGAATCACCTATCAGGCAGGCTCCCGCACTCTCGGAAATCTTACTTATGCCTACGATGGCCTGGGCCGGCGAACTCAAGTTGGTGGCACGCTTGCCCAAACCAGTTTGCCTAAAGCCATCGACAGCGCCAGCTATGATGCCGCGAATGAACTGATCAACTGGAACGGCACTTCTATCAACTACGATGCCAATGGCAATGTGCTCTTTGACGGAAGCAATAACTTCAAGTGGAACGCCCGCAATCAGCTTGCATCACTGAATGGGGCAAATTCCGTCTATGATGCTTTGGGCCGGCGGGTACAAAACTTCCAAGGCACATCGTTTGTTTACGATTACAGCAACATAGTCCAGGAGCTCCATGGCTCAACTCCGGTTGCCAATCGCCTAGCCGGAAATGTGGACGAATTCTTTCAGCGCTCAGATACCAGCGGCAGTTTTTCGCCCATGTTGGATGCTCTGGGTAGCGTGCTCGCTCTAACCGATTCCAGCGGCACGCAACAGACACGGTACGCTTATGATCCATTCGGAAATACCAGCAGCACAGGGACTGCAAACTCCAATCCCTTCCAATATACCGGCCGTGAAAATGAGGGCAGCGGCCTCTACTTTTACCGAGACCGCTATTACAGTCCAGCGCTCCACCGGTTCGTAAGCGAAGATTCCACCGGCTTCAGCGGCTTTGATTTCAACCTCTACGGCTATACCGGGGATAGTCCCACCAACCTCACTGATCCGAGCGGCGATATTCCATTAGTGCCGATCATCATTGGTGGCATAGGCGCCGCGTGGGGCGCAATCGATGAGGGATCAAAGGCATACGACAAAGGTTGCCGTGGTTGGGACCTGGCCAAAGCAATTGGTCGAGGCGCTTTGGCTGGAGGAGTGGGATCAGTTGTAGGTTTGTGGGCCGCTGCAGGATTGGGGCCAGCGGGTGGAGGAGCCGTTGCCAGCATTACCTCCGACGTGATCAACAATGCATTTACCGGAGATTGGAACGGTACTGAAATGGCTCGCAATGCGGCTATCGGAGCGTTGAGCGGGGGCCTGGCGGATCGCTATGGTCCCGTCGTTCGAGGGGGAAGCAACTTTCAGCCCTTCAGCAGTCCGCGTTTTTGGGGACCCAGGGCCCAGCAGGCCTATAGAAACGAAAATGCAAGCGACGCCTTGAATCTTCTCGCTAAGCGGGCGGCAGACGCCGCAGGTGACAAGAGCGGTGATCTTAGCGGCAGAAAAAATGGAAATGGTGACAATCATGACAACAACAATTGCAACCATTGAGATGTGAGAGAAGCGGGCTGTTTATCTTGGCAAATACCGGCAACAACTAAAGGTTCAAACCTCGAACGAGTAGAGATAATCAATATGATCCGACCGATAGCGAAAACAAAACTGATCGTTCTATCAATGCTTGCCTGCGCTGTGCTCGCCGCTGCACAAACGAATAGCCCGATCCAATATTTTTATGACGATCTGGGCAGGTTGGTGAAAGTAGTTGATGGCGCGGGTAATGTCGCTACCTATTCTTATGATGCAGTCGGAAACATCTTGAAGATTAGCCGATCGACGCTAGGATCGCCTGCAAACCTGGCCATCCTGAACTTTACGCCCCAGCAGGGAGCAGTTGGAACAACAGTTACGCTGCAAGGCCAGGGATTTAGCCCTACGGCTTCTCAAAACTCGGTTTTCTTCAACGGCGCACAAGCGTCAGTTACATCGGCAACCAGCACCACCTTGGTTGTCACCGTTCCCGCTAACGCAAGCACCGGCCCCTTGTCGGTCACGGTCAACGGAAAGAACGCTACCTCCGACGCCAGCTTCATTGTTATTCCGGCCCCGATCATTGCGTCCGTCAGCCCTAAACTCGTTGTGTCAAGCGCCACGCCCTTGGCCATCTCCAACTTCACGGTGACCGGCACAAGCCTGAATACTGCCAGTTTTGTTTTTCAGCCACAGACGGTCCCGGCGCCGGTAAACATTAACTCGGTTTCGGTCGACCCTTCGGGAACCAGCGCAACTCTGAGCCTCACCGTCAGCGCAAATGTTTCTGGCGCATTTACCCTGGTTGCGACCAATGGGTCGACCAGTTCCAGCCTAGTTCCTTCCAGCGCCAACACTCTACGTGTCCTCGATCCAAATAAGGATGATGACAACGATGGCTTGACGAACGCGGTTGAGTTCGCCCTGGGAACAGATCCTTTAAACCCCAGCACGATGAATGACGGTATAACCGACGGTTGGAAAGTGTTTTACGGATTGAATCCGCTGGATGCTTCGGTTGCCAGCCAGGACCCCGATGGCGATGGCCTGACGAATCTACAGGAATTCCAACTGGGAACCGATCCACACAATCCCGATAGAACTCCGCCAGCAGTTGCTCAGATCAATCCAGCCAACAACGCCACCAGCTTCCTGGTTAACGGCAAGGTCGTAGTTCGTTTCACTGAGCCTCTGCTCTCCGGCATTCCGCTATCGCGAGCCCAGGGTGCGATCAGCGCGGTAACGCCGTCGCTACCTGCTTCGGAAATAGCCGCTGCCGCGCAGACATTACAGGCTTATGTGCAGGGTACATGTTGTGGCACATCAATCGTCCCTGGTGTGGTCAATCTGTTCCAAGGCACAACTCCGGTGAGCGGCAGCGTACAAGGATCGAATGACGGTCTTTCGGTCACATTCACTCCAGCGCAGCAGTTGTCGCCCACGACGGCCTACAGCGTACAGGTCAACAGCGTGCGGGATTTAGCTGGAAACCGAATGACCCAGCAATTCCAAAGTGGATTCACGACTGGAACGCTTGCAGATGCCGTTCCGCCTTCAGTTGTAAACACCAGTCCCGCCAATGGAGCAAATAATGTTCCGATTAACGTGGCGTACACCGTGCAGTTCAGTAAGATAATCGATCCGGCGACACTCACTCCGCAGAGCTTCAGCATCACTGACCAGACGACCTTCCAGCCTGTTCCCGGCACAATCCAGGTCGATGCCAGTGGGCTCACGGCATCCTTTGTCCCGAATCCACCGTTGGCTGTGGGCCGGCAATTCTCCGTGTTCTTAAATTCTGATGTAAAGGATACTTTCGGCAACAGCCTTAACTCTTCCTTCTCTAACTTCACAACCTCATTCACCGCGGATACCGATGCGCCCCATCTGTTGGCGACCAGCCCTGCCGATGGCTCCACGAATGTTCCAACCAACGCAGTCATAACCCTGGCATTCAACGAGCCTCTGGATAGCATTGTCGCTGCCACCGCAGTTCAGGTTTCCGGAGGGGGACAAGTTGTAGCCGGATCGATTGCTCTTTCCAGCGGCAATCGCTTCCTCACCTTCACTCCGGCGGCTCCGCTGGCGGCCAACACGCTTTATACGATCACGGTAAGCCCGGCGATCACCGATTTAGCAAACCGTCTCATCGACAATGCCGGCAGCTCGACCTTCCAGACAGGAAGCACCGCCGATACCAACGGCCCACAAGTGCTCTCTGGCAGCCCGGCTGATGGATCAGTGGGAGTTTCAATCAAGACCATCGTCCAACTTCAGTTCAGTAAGCCGGTCAATCCAGCCACTGTAACTTCCGATACATTACAGGTATTTCCCAGGGCAACGGGGGCGCCCATCCCGGGTACAGTGTTGATTGCTGCTGATGGCCAAAGCGTGACCTTTACGCCCAGCTTTCCGCTGTTACTCTCCACCGAGTATGTCATTCAAGCCACGAACGGCATCATTGATCTCGAAGGACAGGGCCTCAGATTTTTTGGCTCTTCCTTTGTAACCTCGGCAATCACTGTGACTGTGGGGCCGCAAATTGTGGCAGTCAGCCCGCAAGATGGAAGCACAGGTGTTCCAATCAATGCGAAGGTAGTGGCTGTGGTGAGCGCTCCAGTAGAGCCATTGAGTGTGAATAATGGCTCCATCACATTGTCGGCGGGTGGAACAACGACTGCCGGCACAGTCACTCTAAGCCCCGACCGGACCAGATTGACGTTCGCTCCTACAGCACCATTGGCTATCAACACTGCGTACACGGCAGTGGCCGGCGATGTTACGGATACCGTTGGAAACGCGGTTACGCCGTTCACTTTCAGCTTTACCACCGGCAGTTCTCAGAATCGCGGCCCGCTTCAGGTGAGTACGGTGACGCCAGCAAATGGCGCCACGAGCGTTCCGGTAAATTCGACCATCACGCTTACATTCAATGAGGTCGTCGATCCCACAACTGTCAATGTCAATTCGATACAGATCTCGGTTCCAGCCGGACGACTGGCCGGGAACTATGCAGTGAACGGGGCCACGGTAACGTTTACGCCTATCTCGCCGCTGCCGGGCAAGACCAGCGTGCAGGTGTTCGTTACCAATGCCCTGCTGGACCAGGCAGGCAATGGCGCCAACTTCTTTTTCAGTAGCTTCACCACAGGTGTGGGCACGGATGCCACCCTACCCCAGGTAGTGGCTGTAACGCCCAACGATGGCGCTACGAACATTGGACCTAACGCTACCGTGGTGCTGACCTTCTCCAAATCGCTGAATCCGCGAACCGTGAATGGAAACACAGTGGCGCTGCTGTCGGGAAGCGGCGCGCCTCTTGGTTCAAACATCGGCATCTCCGCCGACAATCGAACCGTTACCTTGCAATCGTTTCCGCTACCGTCAGCCAGCACTGTGACGGTCATCGCCACCAGCGGCATACAAGATATGGTCGGGAACGCTCTTCCTGACTTCCGCAGCCAGTTCAGCACCGCTGCAGGTCTTGATCGTAATCAGGCATCCGTGGCCAACCAAAGACCTGGCAACGGAGCGTCAGGTGTTGCGTTGAACAGCAGCATCGTGCTGTTTGTGACCAAACCCTTGAATCCTGCGACTGTGCTCAATGCCATACATGCTTCCCAAAACGGATCGGTTGTTCAAGGCACAGTGACCGTAAGCGATAACGGGCAGGCGATTCAATTCGCCCCAACTGTGCCTTGGCAAAACAACGCATTGGTGCAGGTGTTCCTCGATAATACGGCGATTGACGCTGATGGTGTTCCAGTCAACAGCTATCAAGGCTCATTCCGGACGGCCGCAGACACTGCCAACACTTCTCCCGACGTTATCGCAACCAGCATTCTTGCTGGAACCTTTTTCAATCCAACCGTAGTGCCAACCAATGCAGTATTGGAGTTTCAGTACAACGAACCTCTCGACCCCAATAGCGTAAATATCAATACAGTCTTGCTCGACGGCTTTAACGGGCTTGTAGCTGGGACAGTTACCTTGGATTCAACTGGAACGCTGGTGCGTTTTATCCCCACGATACCGCTGGCAGCCAATACAAATTACTTCTTCCAGACCACCAACGGCATCCAGGGTTTGAATGGCCTCACGCAGGGATTCAGCTTTAACAGTTCCATCTCATTCAACACCGGCGATTCCGCCGACACAACGCCTCCTGTCGTGAGCGCAATCTCGCCGCCGGATGGCTCGGTTGCGGTACCCGGAAATGCTGATATTCACTTGCGCTTTAACAAGCCCATCAATCCGCTAACCGCGACAGCCGGGACCATTCAGGTCAGTGGAGCCGGACGAGTGGTGACTATAAGCGGCATAAGCTTCAGCAACAACAATCAAGACGTGATATTGGCGCCCCAGGAACCGCTTCCTGCGAGCACCCAGATGACGATCACAGTTGCCGGCGTTCAAGATGTTGCGGGTAATGCTGTGGTGGCGAGGACCACGCAGTTTACGACGGGCAACGGTGTTGCAACGGTCCAGCCGGTCGTGCGTGTGCTTGATCCGGCCGACGGTGCGAATGAGGTCCCGGTGAATACCCGAATCATTCTCCAGTCCGATACGCTAATCGATCCCAGTTCGCTCAGCGGGAACAGCGTCCAGCTAGTTGATGGACTAACCCGCGATCACGTGGCTGGTACCGCTTCACTGGCAGCCGATGGAAGAACGATCAGCTTTGTACCCAATGCGCCTCTGGCCGTAAGTCGAGGTTACACCATATTTGTTGGAAGCATGACCGACCTTGCCGGGAACCCGGCAAGCTGCGCCGGATTCTTCTGTTTCTTCTTCGGTAGCGCCGGCTTCAATACGAGTGCGGCGAGCGATACAACCTTGCCCACAGTCATAGGGATAAGCCCGGCAGATCAACTGACGGGAGTGCCCATCAACGCGCAAGTTGTAGTGCGGTTCAACAAGCCAATTGACGGATCAAGTATCGGGCAGGTCACCTTGAACGGCGCGGGTAATCCGGTTGTCATTGTTCCCACAACCACGGATGGCCAACAGACATTGATCTTGACTCCGGCAGTGCCGCTGAGCGCCAATACCCAATATGTCGTGACCGTAACTGGGATTCAAGATGCGAGCGGCAATGCCATGGCGGGTACCGTGACTGCCGGATTTACCACCGGAGCAGGGGCCGACTTCATCAGGCCTCAGGTGGTGTCGGTAAGTCCGGCAGACGGCGCGGTGGCGGTACCGACGAATGCCGTAGCTCAAGTGCAATTTAACAAGCGCGTGGATCAGTTGACCGTCAATCAGACAACCTTCCAAATGGTCCCGCCCCAGGGAAATCCAATCACCACAACAGTGACAGTGTCGGCGGACGGACAGAGCGCTGTGTTAACACCCACAACATCGCTCGTGCCTTCCACTACTTACCGGATTAACCTCAGCAATGGGATTACAGACCTTTCCGGTTTGAGCCTGGGAGGCTTCTCCGCAGGCTTCACCACTGGAACCGGCGTGCAAGCAGCAGGTCCGCAGGTAGTTGCGGTAAGCCCTCAAAATGGAAGCAGCGGCGTGCCAGTTAACGCTCACGTCGTTGTGGCACTCAACGAACCGGTAGAGCCACTGAGTGTAGGCGCAAACGCGATTGCTGTTTCCTCCGGTGGAGGAACCGTTGCCGGAGTAATTGGAGTAAGCAACGATCGCAAAATCCTGACCTTTACTCCATCCAGCTTGCTCGCAGCGAGCACCACGTATTCCGTTGTCGTTGGCGGTTTTGCCGATGCTGCCGGCAACCCGGCAACGTCGTTCACCAGCAGCTTCGTTACCAGCATTTCGACCACGCCTGACCAGAGTCCGCTTCAAGTGCGGTCAGTCAATCCCGCAAACGGAGCCACAGCAGTAGCTGTCAATTCCACGGTCGTGCTCACCTTCACCGGGGCAGTCGATTCGACGACCGTTAACAGCAGCTCGATCAACATAGGTGTCACCGGTCCAAATTTCTTTTTTGCCGAGATCGCGGGCAGCTATGCGGTCAATGGTTCCACCGTCACCTTCACTCCCTTGAACCCGCTGCCGGGAAACAGCACGATCAGCGTGCGCGTACTGGGCTCACTGCTCAACCTGGTCGGGAACAGCGCGAACTTCTTCTCCAGTTCGTTTACGACGACAGCTATCGCGGACACGACCGCACCCCAGGTAGTGGCGGTCACGCCGGCTGACGGATCCATCAATGTTGGATTAAACGCTACCGTGGTGTTGACGTTCTCGAAATCGTTGAATCCCACCACCGTCAACGGCAGTACTTTCGGGTTGCTATCCGGCAGTAGCGTGCCGCTGAATGCGGGAGTCACCATCTCAGCAGACAACCGAACTGTAATGCTCAATGCAGGGACCCTGCCTCCTTCGAGCGTGGTCACGGTTGTGACCAGCAGTAGTGTGCAGGACCTTTCCGGCAACTCAGCTCCACCCTTCCGCAGCCAGTTCACAACGGGGTCAGCATTCGATACCAGCCACGCCTCGGTGATCGGCCAGCGCCCGGGAAATGGCGCTTCAAGTGTGCCATTGAACAGCAGCGTGGCTCTGTTTGTGAATGAGCCGCTGGACCCAGCTACTGCCGCAGCGGCATTTCATGTGTCGCAGAACGGAATCCTGGCACCAGGCACGGTGTCGGTCAAAGATAGTGGACAGACTCTTGAGTTTGTTCCAGCCAATCCTTGGATTAACAACGCCCTGATTGGCGTGTCGCTCGACAGCACTGCATTGGAGACCGATGGTAATCCGGTGAACGGCTACCAGGGGTCGTTCCGGACTGTGGCGGATACCAGCGCTGTTCCGCCGGCAGTCATCAACCAGAGCCCTTCTCGCGCGACATTTTTTAATCCGGTTTTCACTCCGCGAAATGTGGTGTTAGAGGTTCAATACAATGAGCCACTCAATCCCACTACCGTAAACACCAACAGCGTAGTGTTGCAGAGCCTTAATACAGGCCAATTCGTGGCTGGAACCGTAAGCCTTGATCCAAGCGGAACGTTGGTTCGGTTTGTGCCCACAGCGCCGCTCGCTTCCAATGGTATTTATTCTTTCCAGACAACCACTGACATCCAGGGTATCAATGGATTGCCGGAAGGATTTAACTTCAACAACTCATTTACGTTCACCACCACGGATCAGATCGATAACGTGCCTCCGGTTGTTACCTCGATGTCACCTCCCGATGGATCGGTGGCGGTGCCGGTAAATGCCGATATTCACGTAAAGTTTAGTGAACCGATCAACCCACTGACTGCAACCGCCGCCTCCATACAGGTGAGCAGCGGTGGACAAACACTCATTCCAACCAGCATCAGTTTCAGCAATAACAATCAAGAAGCGATATTTACTCCTCTTCATGCGCTGCCTGATAACACGCAAATGACAGTTAGCATCGCGGGCGTTGAAGACCTGGCCGGCAACCCGGTAGTTGGTAAGACCACGCAATTTACAACCGGCTCAGGACCAACGACGGTACAGCCAGTGGTAACGGTAGCCGATCCGCTGGATGGATCCACCAATGTGCCGGTGAATACCCAAATCATTGCCCGCTCGAATGCAGTGCTCGATCCCAGCTCAATAAATGGCAGCAGCCTGCAGGTGAGTGACAATTCCGCAGGACAGCGAGTGACCGGAACCGCCAGCCTCAGCGTGGATGGGCTCATTGTCAGCTTCGTGCCAAACGGTGGCCAACTAACCCCGAACCATAACTACACCATCTCTATCGGCGGCATGACAGACTTGGCCGGAAACCCGGCAACATGCGCAGGCTTCTTCTGCTTCTTCTTCGGCAGCGCCAACTTCACGACTGGAACTGCCGTGGATGCTACTTCGCCAAATGTGGTTGGCGTAAGCCCGCCCGACCAATTGAACGGAGTTCCCATCAATTCTCAGGTGGTGGTGCGCTTCGACAAAGCTATTGAAAGCACAAGTCTCAGCCAGGTAATCGTCAGTACCGCCGGTAGCCCGATCACGGTGGTTCCGACGCTTACCAATGGACAAACCACCTTAATACTGACTCCAGCAGTGCCGCTGGCCGCCAACACGCAATACACGTTGACCGTGGCCGGGGTGAAAGACCTGAGCGGCAATGTATTAGCGGCAACAACTACTACTACGTTTACTACTGGACCGGGAGCCGACTTGACCCGGCCGCAAATATCGTCAGTGGCGCCATCGGATAGAACTAACGGAGTGCCAACCAATACCGTAGTCCAAGTGAACTTCAGCAAGAGAGTCGATGCGCTCACAGTAGCCGCAGACACTTTCCAGTTGTTTCCTTCTGGTGGGAACGCCATCACTGGAACCATCGTTGTTTCCACCGATGGGCAGAACGCAAGGTTTACACCAAGCTCGCCGCTGTTGCCAAATACCAGTTACCAAATCCGGCTCAGCAGTGGCATTACCGATCTGATCGGGCAGAGTTTGACCGGCTTCTTTGGCTTCTCAACCAGCTTTACTACGGGAGCTCAATAATGCTCTCCACTCACTGCACGAAATTGAAAAATAGCGATCGAGCTTCATTCAAGGCGCGTTTCTTCGCCGTTTTTTGGATTCTCGCCGGCACCACCATCACCGGCTTTGCGCAGGAAAATGCTGTTGTTCGGTGGAATAACGCCTTGCTACAAACAATTCGATACCGGCATCCTGGACCAACGATTGTGGCCCGGGCATTGGCCGTTACACACACTTGCATGTACGATGCGTGGACGGCGTACGATCCCGTGGCCGCAGCGTCGATTTCCAATGGCCAGTCGAAACGCCCGGCTCACGACCGATCTCAAGCTAACAAAGAGAAGGCAATCAGTTTTGCCGCGTACCGGTGCCTTACCGATCTGTTTCCCGCGGAGACCCCCAGATATGACGCGATCATGGCCGATTTCGGCTTTGATCCATCCGATGCGCGGATGGATTCCAACACTCCCAGCGGCGTGGGCAACCTGGCTGCGTCAGCGGTGCTTAAGTTTCGTCACCATGACGGATCGAATCAGTTGGGCGACCTGCATCCGGGCGCGTACTCCGACTACACCGGCTACCTTCCGTTGAACGATCCCAACCATCTTTTCAAGATCGACCGCTGGCAGCCGCTAAAGACCCCGATTCCGGATGGCGGCCTTTCCGGCAGATTTCTAGTCCAAAAATATCTCACTCCGCATTGGGGATTGGTCGTTCCTTTTGCTCTAACTTCAGGATCGCAATTCCGGCCGGCGGAAGGGCCGCCCTCGTTCACTCAGAATAAGGAACAGTTCATCGACGAGGCCCGTGATCTTCTCCGCATGAGCGCACAACTCACCGATGAGCAGAAGATGATAGCGGAGTACTGGGCTGACGGGCCCGCGTCTGAAACCCCACCGGGACATTGGTGTTTGTTTGGTCAGTTTGTTTCTATCCGCGACCGTCATACCCTCGACGACGACGTCAAAATGTTCTTCGTTCTTACGAATGCCATGCTTGACGCGAGCGTTGCGGCGTGGGACGCAAAACGCGCGTTTGATTCTGTCCGGCCAGTCAGTGCTATTCACTTTCTGTTTGCGACCCAGCCGGTGCAAGCCTGGGGAGGCCGCTTTAAAGGCACACAAACCATTCAGGGAGCGGAGTGGCAACCTTACCAGCCAACTGTTATGGCCGCGACACCTCCCTTTCCGGAGTTTGTATCCGGCCACAGCACCTTCAGCGCCGCCGCCGCTGAAATACTGAAACAATTCACAGGGAAAGACGATTTTGGCGACTCAGTTCACTTTGAAATCGGCGCATCCAAGATAGAGCCGGGTCTCACGCCGCGAGCGCAACTCACTCTCGGTTGGCCCACTTTCAGCGCCGCCGCCGACCAAGCCGGGTTGTCTCGGCGGCTTTGCGGAATTCACTTCACGAATGGCGATCTTGCCGGAAGAGCGATGGGACGAAAAGTAGCGACTCAAGTCTGGAACAGAGCTTCGCAGCTTTTTGAGGGAAAGACAGCCGCGAAGCTGCCAGTTCGACACTATCTTTGAAACACGCTCTACTTTTTCCCCGCCGCACAAGCAAAATTAGCTTCATCGTTCGTGTCGCCTGTTCCTTTATACTTCGCCACTTGCGGATGAGGGCATAACGGGCGTGTCATCCTTGCGCCTTGCGATGGATCGGCATCGCTTACCCATTTGGCGGCGATGATCCGGTCGGGAGCGACGCCTTTTTCCACCCATTGTTCCAAGGCAGTGAAGATGTTGTGTCCCGCGTCAGTGGGGGCTTTGGGATTACCGGTTTGGCCGAATGAGTTGGCGCCAGGACCGCCGGTGCAATGCTGCATCCCTGGCGCCATGTATAGCCGCAAGAACTGGTTTGTCTCTGCTGCGCCCATCGCATCGACGACGCTGTTGTAATAACGGATTGAGTTCAAGGGAGAAATAGCCGCATCGCTCCATCCGTGGTAGATAATCAGCTTTCCGCCGCCGGTCTTAAAGGCTTTCATGTTCGGATCATTGGCGTTGAGCGCGTGCGCCGCCTTATCGTTGGCGACCTTAATTCCGGTGTCGAAATTGAATGTCTTAAAGTCCCACTTTGGATCTTCAAAAACCATGCTGACAAAGAAGCCGTTGGAAAACGCATATTGCAGGCTCCTGCCGGGAGCAGCACCGGTAACCCACAACGACCAGCCACCCGGCCCATCCTCGCCGCCCACCACGCTTCCGGGGAAGAGTTGCTGACCCTTGGAATTGTGAGGGCCCTCATAGAGCTTCTTGAGCGCTTCTGCTTGAGGAGCTGTAAGGCAATCTTTGGAATCTCCTTCTTTGCAGACTATAGTCGAGGGATCAAAGTGGCATTCTCTGGGATCATTGATGATGCCGTCTTTCACTCCATCCTGCGCATCGCACGCTGCCAGGACTGCATCGTGAATGGCGGGAATTTTGGCAGCAGGGATATAGCTTTTCGGGTCGCCCTGCAAAGCCTGTAAGTCCCATATACCCGAGACCAGCATGTTCGTCCAAAAATTTGCAGGAGCGCCGGCCAGGATGCCGTTGTAATCTTCAGGAAAACGTTGCGCTTCCATCAGCGCTTCGCGTCCGCCGTTGGAGCAGCTTGCAAAATACGAGTGCTTGGGAGCATTGCCATAAAACGCCTGGATAATGGCTTTGGCCTTGACGGTCATCTCGTGGATCCCGCGATATCCGAAATCAATGACTTTTTCAGGATGTCCGAGCGCCCAGCTTGCATCGGTGGGGCTGCCGGAGTGTCCCGTATCGGTTTCGGCGGCAGCATAGCCCCGGCTCACAGCAAATGCCAGGCCTTGATAAATCATCGCTCCGGCAAAACCCCCATTGCCCACTCCTTCAAATTTGCCGTTCCAGCCCGTGAGCGGCATCCACACTTCGATTTTGATGTCGGAATCTCTTGAGGGCTTGACTTCAGCCATGACACGGCAAAACGCAGGGACACCTTTGAACCCAGGTCCTCCAGGCGGCGCAGCAGAGTTCTGAGTGAATTCTCCAGCAGCAACAGATTGAGCAGAGGTGATGGTCGTGTCGGGCAGTTTGAGGCTACTCAAACTCTCGCAGGATGCGGCGAAAGCAGGTGCAGCCATAATGAGCATTAACCCCACCACGCTGGCGCCAACAATATATTTATGAAAAGTTACTGCTTTCCTGAATTTGCAGATCGTCACGCTTGTCCTCCGGTTGATTAAGGAAAGCCATCGTAAATCAAAGATTCAGGAGAGGGCAATGCGCAAGTGGGGTGCAGTCGGACTAATCTGTACGGTAAGCCATTGTCATTGCTCAGCCCGCTTTCTCCACCGGTTCTTCGACTTCCGTGCTTGCCTCGTTCAGCAGATTGATGGACGATTCGTCGAGATGGAGATTGGCAGATTCGATCAGATCATTTAACTGCTCGAGGTTTGTGGCGCTGGCGATAGGCGCTGTAATACCGGGGCGGGCAATCAGCCAAGCCAGGGCCACTCGCGCCGGATTGGAATTGAACCGGGCAGACACTTCGTCCAAAGCGGCAAGGATACGGAAACCGCGCTCATTCAGATACTTCTTGACCATTTGCCCGCGCACGCTCTTGGTCAAATCTTTTTCAGATCGGTATTTGCCGGTGAGAAATCCTTTGGCCAGGGCAAAGTAAGGAATCACCCCGATTCCTTCTTTTCGGCAAAGAGGCTCAAGTGCAGTTTCATAGACCGCTCGATCATAGAGATTGTATAAGGGTTGCAAGCTCTCATATCGTGGAAGTCCATGTTGCCGGCTGATCTGCAATGATGTCGAGAGCCGTTCCGGGGTGAAGTTGGATGCGCCGATGGCCCGGACTTTTCCCTGGCGGATCAATTGCGCGTAGGCTTCGAGTGTCTCTTCAATGGGAGTCGCCGGATCATCGACATGCGACTGATAGAGATCGATGTAGTCGGTTTGCAGCCGCCAATGAGTCTTCTGCGGCGTTCAAGATGTATGCCTTCGAAAGACCTTTCTTTTCCGGCCCCATTTCGTTCCCGGCTTTGGTGGCAAGAATCATCTGGCTACGCTTGCCACTCTGCTTCAGCCATTTGCCCAGGATGGCTTCAGATTCTCCGCCCTGGTTGCCAGGAACCCAACGGGAGTAAACATCGGCGGTATCAATGAAGTTGAATCCGGACGCGGCCAAGGCGTCCAGCAATTTGAAAGAAGTTGGCTCATCGGCGGTCCAGCCAAAAACATTGCCGCCAAAGCAGATTGGAGAAACCTCCAATCCGGAATTTCCCAGTTGACGCTTCTTGATTGCCACGAATCACTCCTTACATATTGCATATAACAAAAAACTGTATTCCTTGCGAGAGTTATGTCAGCCTCAATGAGTATAGAGCTTAGTAAAATCTAGTCATCTTACCCAGCCGGAAGCGGCAAAAGTTAAATAGAGGTTAAATACAAGTTAAGCAGGGAGGGGTGCCGCTGATGGTCACCGAAGCTCCCGGTAGACCGGTGTTGGCGCTCAGCCCGGCGATGACGCGCGGCATAGTGAAAGCAACTTTATTGCTGGCTACGCCCGCAACTGTGATTACCACGTTGCCCGTCGAGGCATTGGCCGGAACCACAGCTACGATGGAGCCTGAATACCAGCTTGTAATCGAAGCCGGCGCTCCATTGAAAGTCACCGTGCTCGTGCCCTGAGTCGGGCCAAAGCCGCTGCCGCTGATGGTCACTACCGTGCCAACCGTTCCCGAATATTAACGCGTCGATCTTGGCCTCCTCACAGTTTGTAACCTCTTTGAACTCAGGCCTTTTTGATGGGTGTGGGAACCAGCTTAACAGCGTGACTGAGCAGTATGTTTATGACGCGATCTACCAACTCAAGCAGGTGTCCCAGGGGACTACAACTACGGAGACGCTACTGGGCACCACAGCCACAATGCTGGTGTTGGACCAGCTTGAGATCGTTGCACTCTGGCCATTGAACGTAACCATGCCGGTGCTGTTGCCGAAATTGCTGCCGCTGATGGTCACCGAAGCTCCCGGTAGACCGGTGTTGGCGCTCAGCCCGGCGATGACGCGCGGCATGGTGAAAGCAACGCCATTGCTGGCTACGCCCGCAACTGTGACTACCACGTTGCGAGTCGAGGCATTGGCCGGAACCACAGCTACGATGGGGCCTGAATACCAACTTGTAATCGAAGCCGGCGCTCCATTGAAAGTCACGTGCTCGTGCCTGCGTTGGGCCAAAGCCGCTGCCACTGATGGTCACCACCGTCCCCACCGTGCCCGAGGCCGGACCGAGCGTGCCCGCGCGCGACGAATGGCCTCCGGCTTGGGTATGCCTGAACTCTCCAGATCATCGGCGCGTTTTTTAATATGGGAACGCAGTTCTTCTTCCATCTCAGCATCCATTTGTGGGCGATGAAAGAGGGTGGCCAGCGAGGAGCGAAGGGAGTTTAAAATCTTCATATAAGCTGAAGCCGAGGGTCCCGATAGGAGGCAGCGCTGATGCTCCTAAACCATCTAGGAGTGTACTACGCTTGTTGAGTTGCCGGGGAAGAAGTAACACAGCAGAGGGAATAGTGGACAAAAGCACATGTGTAACGCTCACACAATTTTGGATTCGGTCGAAACAGCGCCTAGCAAATCTTGTTGCCAAAACCTGACCAAGCCGAACCCCAGTCCTTCAATGAAGCAATTGTCGATAAAACCAGTTTTTGCCGTTCGGCGCTAATTCTTGACCTCCGAGTGGTCGTGCAGCATCTGGTGGAACTCCGTGATGCAGAGATCGCAAATATTAGCGTGATTTTTGCTGACGAGTTGTTCTATTTCGTTGGTCCCTTTTCCGCAGAACCTGCATTGTGGTTCGTCGTGGATGGTCTCCAAATCCTGAGCTGCTTCTTGCGGAGTTGTATGAGTTTCAATCCAGAGTTTAGATGAACCACGATAGATATGCTCGGTGCGATTCTTAGCTTCAGCGACAGATGAGTATTCAACAACGCCCAAGACACTCCAGTCAACGGTGCAGTGCAAAAGAAGAATAGCATCATCATCCAGACTTTGACATACCGCTAAGCAAGGCACTGGGCCCAATTCCTGTCCGTCTACAAAAACAGAGCTGTGGCCAGAGTAACTGACAGACTTATCTAAAAGTGCGTATTCGAGAACACGCGCGCTGTGGAGTACCGGAGGCGGCCTATGCAAGGAATTCACCATGTCTTTTTCCCCTATTTCTTTCTCGTCGATTGCTAATGGTCACTTTCAGTTCCAACGATCTTTACGGGACCACGGGAACGGGTATAGGCACTGGGCTCGGA
>DASZFK010000588.1:0-4122 GCA_035939855.1 Candidatus Angelobacter sp. | reverse complement strand
GCAATCCACGGCAGGCTACCTAACCTGACATAGATCACGCTCAGCGCCAGCAGAACAAACAGGGAGGGCAGGACGAAGAGCGTTCCGGCAACAATGCCGCCCCGTTTGCCATGCAGTTTCCAGCCGATGTAGATCGCAAGTTGTTGTGCTTCCGGCCCGGGAAGGATCATGCAATGGCTCAAGGCATGGAGGAATTTTCCATTGCTGATCCACCGCTTCTTCTCAACCAGCTCATCTTGCATGATGGCGATATGAGCAGCGGTACCGCCGAAGCTGATCCATCCCAATTTGAACCAGAAACGTAGCGCTTCCGCGAAAGAAGGTCGCTGCGGCGCAGCGAGCCGCTTATCAAGCCGTATTCCAGATCCGACGGGCAAGAGGTCCATAAAAGAATTCCTCGAAAAAGACTGTAACCTTTATGATGTTATAACATCATAATGATGCGTAGGGAGACTTCAAAGTTAGGCCTATTTTGGTTTCGCGCGTTCGAGTGTTCGACATGAATAACGAAGGAGCTTTTCGCCTATGAACGAACTTCGCCAATCCTCGGAAGGGGAAAACAGCAGCCGTATTGCATTCCTGACAGGACCCTTGGTAGCTCGCTGGGCTCCGATTCCGCTACGGCTGATTGTTGGCTATGGCTTTATGGAGCACGGGTTCGCAAAATTGTCGAAGGGTCCCGAAAACTTCGCCGCCATCCTGCATGCGCTGAGCGTCCCGGCGCCTCATTTCATGGCATGGCTTACCATTTTGACCGAGCTCATCGGCGGCCTCGCCGTCTTGCTCGGAGCTTTCGTCCCCCTTGTTAGCCTGCCGATGGCGGTGCTTCTCTTCGTAGCGATTTTCACCGTTCACCTGCCCTATGGGTTCAGCTCGATCAAGCTGATGAGTGTAATGGCAGGGCGCGCCCAGTTCGGGCCGCCGGGCTACGAGGTTGACCTGCTTTATCTTGCTTGCCTTGCGGCGCTAGTCTTCGGTAGTTCTGGGCCGATGGCCATCGACCACTATCTCAGGAAGACGTAACAGCGGCTTCCACACGGCGCGTAGAATACACCGTCAGAAGCCGGCTCAACGAGAAGCCTTTCGGACCAGGCGCGTCACGAACTGGACCAGATCTCCCCGGTAATGCAGCTTTTCGTAATCGACTGGACGCCTGCCTGTGGAGTAGGAAGTTCGTTCAATCCGAAAGATCGGGCTTCGCGCCTTCACTTTCAGCGCTGCGGCGACATCGGTTTCAGCTGCCACTGCGTCCAACTTGTACTCGGCCTCAATCAGCGCAACATTGTATTTGCGTTCAAGGAGCGAAAAGATAGGCTCGACTTTCAGGTTGTTGGTGATGATTTTCTTGCCGATCTCCAACGGGAGGTAGGTCTCATCGAAGGAGAGGGGAATACCATCCGCCAAGCGCACGCGACGAATTCTGACGACGCGCTCGCCCTTTGTCAGCGCGAGTTGACTCGCGACGGTTGCATCGGCGCTCACAATTTCCTTGCCAATTACGCGGGCCGTCGGCTTGCGGCCAAGTGCGTGCATATCCTCCACAAATCCGCTCAGTTCGGTAAGCTCCTGCGTGATCTTCGGTGCAGCAACGAATGTCCCTTTGCCGCGACGAATCTCGACAAGACCGCGGCTCACAAGATTCTGAATAGCCCGCCGAACGGTAATGCGGCTGACCTCGAATCGCGCAATGAGGCTCTCTTCGGTCGGCAGTTGGTCGCCGACCTTCAAGTCCCCATCGGAGATCTCGCTGACGAGGACCGTTTCGACTTGTGAATAGAGAAGAGAATTCTGTGCGACTGGCATGAGGACATTATAATGTCGCATTGTGATAAAACCCAGCCGTCGCCAAACAGCTTCCGACTGATGTAAATCGGAAATTAATACCTCCGGGTTGCTCCCGAGAAACGCGACGAAGGATGGGTGGCGTAGAAGCGTGCATCAGGAAAGGGGTGCAGAACGCGGGGTGGAGGAATCCACCGGTTCAAGACTGGGGCAAAACGTTCCCACCGCATGTGGGCGCGCTGGCTCCGGCTCCTCCTGCAGCTGTCGGCCTTCAGATAGCACGGAAGTTTAATTCTGGCTCTTTTCTAGGCCCCGATCTGCCAATGGAAAGGCGAGCGACCAAAACTGCGGCGTCGGGCAATCGAACGCGAAGGCAACAGCGAAAGATCCATTGCGGGAACTTCTTACTCGGACTACTCTGCAGTCTTGCCGCGCACCCACAGCTGGATTTGTGAGTAGCAATTTTTGTCCTTCCGGCACTCTAAGTCCCATCTCAAGCAGACCGCCCTGAGCAGTGACAGAAATAGTGAACGCTTCCAGGCGAACAAGCTTGCCCTGTTCGGTCTCGGTCTCCACGATCACGCGTATCTGCAGCCACACAGGCTCGCTACGCCTCCGGTTCGTTGTCTCAGGGCGCACACTCCACCCGTTGCGCTCGCGTCAAGGGTCAATTCAGTCTTATTTCGCAGAGAGCCTCTCCTCAACTTTCTTCCAAACCACGCAATGAGTTTCCAAATCTCAACTGCTTGGCTATTCCGGCGGCCCTCCGTTTGACTCAACTCAGGCGTTAGAGTGCATCGGAGACGATGGACATCCGTAGGGAATGTGTCCCCTGCTTTGCAATCCAAGCGCTCCCTAGGAGAAGAAGGCAGGATCGAGCAGCGGCCCGGTTTATTGGAGGCGTTTGAATCCGGACTAGGTGGGGAGAAGGCGAAGATCAAGTTAGGCGAATTGCAAGTTAGCCGCTGGCTGGGAAGCAAATTACCTCAATCTGCAGCTAACTGTCTCACGTTGAAGGGTATAGGAAAGAGTCCCCGGTCGTTCAGCGTTTGCTTTCAGCGGCGGTGGCTGACTGACTAGTTAAAAAGGATCAGGCCCGCGCTGAAAGGTCTTACCGCCGCCGGCAGACTCTCATGGCCCTTTAGTTCGGAAGACTAAATCGCAGATCGTCTATGTCGATCGTCGAACAAAAACCCTTGCTTGGAATCCCAAGCATTTTCGCATTCTTCTCTAGTCTGAGAGTCTGAGTTCTTACACTGCACACTGCCAACGAACTGCACAGCGAAGGGTTTGTTGACTTCCACCTAATCTTGCTGAGGAGAGATCAATGATATTTTCAAACAAATACCGCAGTCTGAGCGTTCTGGCTATCCTTCTTGCTGGCATTTTCTGTGCCTGTTCCTCGGTTGGCGGTGACAAGCCCCGAGGGCGGACGAGTGCCCCGGTCGACCAACCGGGGGCAGTAATGATGCTTCAGGCTGACGGAGGGGCGCCTCCTCCGCCCCTTCTCCCACCGCGTCCGCAAAAGACGGCCTAAAGTTCCGCAAGGCTAGTCTAACCTCCGTGTCACCGAAGGCCGCTTGCGGTTAAGAGGGGGAGAATGTCCCTCTCTCCCTCTCTTCTCGTGTTAATATCTGGCGGCAGGCTGGAGTTTCGGCACGAAGGCTTTGTAGTCATGCTCACTATGACGATCTGGTGGCTAGCGATCTTCCTGGAGGCCGTCCTGCTTATTCGCGGGATTCAGGAAAAGCTAGTTCGCCGCTTTCCTATTTTTTACTCTTACATCTTATTCGTTTTTGTTGAAGAGTTTCTACGTTTTACTGTTTATCGATGGTTCTCAAGCCGTTATTCTCAGGTCTATTGGGCTACTCAGTTTCTCAGTCTGGTGATCGGCTCTGCGGTGATCTTCGAAATCTACCGAGTCGGACTGCGCTCGTTCCCAGGAACGGCAAGGATGGCGCGCTATTTGCTTCTAATCGTTTTTGGAGCCGTCTTTACGAAGACGCTGGCCAATCCCTCAGGAGGTCTTTTCTGGTGGTTTGCGGAAAGGTCACTGATGCTGGAACGGAATCTGCGGATTGTGCAGGCATTGGCAATTCTGACGTTGGTTTCGCTCTTCCTGTGGTATGCGATTCCTTTTGGCAAAAACTTAAAGGGCATCCTGTTCGGCTATGGTCTTTTTATCGCGATGAGCATCGTTCAACTCACCTTGTCTGACACCTGGGGCGACATCAGGCTCTTCTGGCCCTTTGTGCAGCCTGTTTCCTATCTACTGGTGCTGGGTTTATGGGCGACCGCTCTATGGTCCGCGGAGCCTGTTCCTGAAGGAAAGCGGGCAAC
>DASZFK010000587.1:0-17821 GCA_035939855.1 Candidatus Angelobacter sp. | reverse complement strand
ATAGGGTCGAGATAACGAATTTCTAATGAAAGGCTCGCCACCCATGCCGAGTGACGGTCGCAACGGGAGACAATCAAGGGGCTACGTGGCTCGCCTTGGGGACGTCGTGGAATCACTTTTTGTTGGGATAGTGATTGGCCGACAACAGAAAACGGGGTTGAGAGCATTCCCGCTTCGAGTCGTAGGTGTGAAAGATATTGAAAGTGGAATCTTGAGACAAAGGATTTCATTACAAGAGTTGGTTTTGCCTGAGAGTTCACAGATAGATCGATTTCGGCTCAGAGTTGGCGATGTATTGGTGTCGGCACGGGGCGTCATGAAAGTGGCTCTAGTTGGCGATGAGCACGAGGGTTGTCTCGCTGGTCCGAACATAATTGTTGTTCGGCCAGGCTCTAATCTTGAACCGGCCCTAGTGCTTGCTTTCTTACGACATCCCGTAACCGAAGCTAATATCTATCGTATGAGCCTAACGACGACCGTTTCATCAGTCAATGTAAAGACAATCTCCGACTTGCAAATCGTAGTTCCTCCCAGACAAGAACAAATTCTATTATCACGGGTTGTCGAACTTGCAGAGAAGCAATATCTATTGGCACAACGAGCTTCGGATTTGCGGCGTCAGCTTGGAGAAGAGCTTGCGATGAGGGCGCTCATGATATGAAGCAGCTATCTGCAGATCTGCTCAATCGTACCTTCGATGAACTTCTAGAGGAAATGCGTTTCTTTTCTCGAACAAATGCCTTTGAAGAGCTACTGGGTCTTTTCGCTCTAAAGGTTATTTGCGATACCGGAGCTCCATGGGAAACAGCTTCCCGAACCATTGCGAGACCGAAGCTCTGGGATGACATAGTTAAGGTATCAATCAGTTCACCGCAAAGTGATCATGCTGATCTTGTCTTGAGCATAGCCTATGAAGTTGAGGCCGAATATGAATGTCTGGATGGCGTATTTACAAAAGGACTGTTAACTGGGCTCCGCAGTTTTCCAACGGATGGTCTGTCGCAGGTCATACTTCGTACGGCGAGTATTTCTAGCGCCAGTCTCCTCGCGGAAACTCCTTTCGCTTTTGGACACTGGTTTAATGCAAAAGTGGACTCTCTCGTAATGATTACCAGCGATACTCAGGAATCTGCAACTCTGCCCTCCGTAGCGGAGCTAATGGTGCAACTGGTTGACTTGGCTTCAGGAGTTACTATTTTCGATCCCTGCTGCGGTGTAGGCACTATCCTCGCGAAGGCAATTGAAAATGATCGCGAGAGAGCAGAAAAGCACCAACTTTACGGCCAAGAGATTAATGTATTTGCGTGGTCATTATGCAAGCTGCGATTATTCACATTAGGACACAACGTTACGAACATAGTGCATGGCAATGCCCTTCAAAGACCAGTATTTACAAACAACGGCGACCTCTCCCGGTTCGACCGTGTATTGTGCGATCCTCCATTCGGGATGCCGTTCCGAGATCAAGACTTCGCCCGCAGCCACATTCGTTTTCCATTAGGCAAACCTGGTTCCATTGAAGGTGCTTTCATACAAGTGGTTTTGGCTAGCCTAAAGCCCACAGGGAAAGCGGTCGCATTGGTTTCCCATAGCTTTCTATTTCGATCCGGACCAGACGCAAGAATTCGGGAGGGATTAATCAAATCAGGAAACGTGCAAGTAGTCATTGGATTGCCTAAGAGATCTCGTGCTAACGCAGCGGTTGAAACTGCTCTTGTTCTTCTGCAAAACGATTCATCCCCTCATGGAGCGGTTTTCATAGATGCATCAAATCTGCAACCGTCTTCGCGGGGGAGAGCCGAGCTTACAAATGAAACCATTCGGACAATTGTCGAGCTGTCGCTGAATGGTGCAAATCGTCCCCACGTAAGTCGATTTGCCACACTCGAGGAAATCCAGTCTTCTGCCTGTTCATTGTTACCTCGGCGGTACATTTCTGGACCATCGGAATCAGTGCAGGACATTAACGAGATTAAAACTGAACTGTCCTCAATCGAACATGAATATCATGACACCATTCAAGAAATGGACAGTTTGCTTCACGAGATCTCGCCGAATGAATAGCACATGATCGCAGATGTATTTCGATCAGCACTCATTTAAAGAACAAGTTTGAAGTGAAAAATACGCATGAAGTGGATCAAACAGCTTTTCTCGCGCCGCCTAGACGATCTCTCGGAAAAGATACAAGAGCACCTGGAAGAGAAGATCGCGGAATTGATTGCTTCGGGCATGTCGAGAGAAGAAGCGTCCATTGCCGCTCGACGGGAATTTGGAAACGTTCTGCTCCTCGAGGAGCGCGGCCGCCAGGTATGGCGATGGCCGGCGATCGATATTCTTTTTGCCGATTTCAAATACACGCTTCGGCAATTGCGCCGGAATCCAGGTTTTACCGTCACGGTCATTTTGACTCTGATGCTTGCAATTGGAGTTAACATCGCCGTGTTCAGCGTCGCGGAAGCACTGCTGATTCGGCCTCTTCCGTACCCAGAACCAGAGCGGCTTGCGGCCCTGGTAGCGCATAAGAGCGGATCGAGTAACGGCCAATCTTTTTCTGAGGACGACAATAGTCATGACGGAGAAACATGGGAGTTAGTTCGAGACAACGTACCTGCGGTCGAGGCGGCCGTATATAACTCGGCCACTGGGGTGAACTTGCAGGCTGGGGCTACTGCTCGCTATGTCCACCAACAGGGCATCTCGGCCACTTACTTTCATGTTTTGGGGATTCGGCCATTTCTGGGCCGCTATTTCAATGCCGACGAAGATCGCCCTAACGGGCCGAAGGCTGTGATTCTGAGTTTTGACCTTTGGAAATCACTGTTTGCATCGGACCCGCAAGCTGTGGGCAAATCCATTCTGTTGAAGGGTGAGCCACACACGGTCGTGGGCGTGCTGGCAGAGCATACGAGCACTCCAACACGCGTTGATGTATGGACACCGCTGCAGCCCAGCCGCTCAGGCCAGGGAGCAGGAAGCAACTTCGGAATCATCCTGCGTCTGCGAGAGGGGCGAACGTGGCAGGAAGTGGATGCACAACTTCGCCAGGTCCATACCACCATTGTTGCTGAATTCCTGCAGTTTCAGAAAAGCGGCCAGGCATGGCTCCAGGCCCTTCCCTTGCAGAAAGACATCGCGAAGACGGAGCGCCTGCCGATATTAGCCCTGATGGCGGCAGTCAGCTTCATCCTACTGATCGCCTGCGCCAATCTTGCCGGTCTGATGTTAGTGCGCGTCTCCCGGCGGCGGGCGGAGTTGTGTACGCGCCTGGCTCTGGGAGCGACCCGATGGGCAATCCTGCGGCAAATCATCATGGAACCACTTCTTTTGATCTGTGCCGGAGGAGCCGCTGGACTGGGTGCTGCTTTTGCAACTTTGGGCCTCTTGCAAAGAGTGCTTCCTGCAGACATTTTGCCAGCCGGAGGCTTGAGGATCGATGGCGGCGTTCTCGTGTTCGCCGTCGCGGCATCGGTTTGCACTGGACTGCTGATCGGAGTCTTGCCGGCACTGGAAGCATCGCGAGTCCAATTTCAATCGACTGTCGGCGCCGGTGCAGGGCGATCGATTGCCTCTGCGGGGCGTCGACGTACCCGTCAAGCTCTCATTGCGGTGGAAGTTACCCTGACGGTGGTTTTGCTGGCTGGCGCCGGTCTGTTGATTCGTACACTCGTTTATCTTGAGACCCTTCCCCCAGGCTTCGATCCCGGCAATGTGATGGCTGCGCAGCTTTCTCTGGATGATGCCCGATATCGCGACGCGGCAGCATTTCAAAATCTGTTGCAGCAAAGTGTGGAGTCCATGCGCCGTATTCCAGGTGTCGAGTCGGCGGCCGTGGGATTGAGTCTTCCCTATGAGCGTGGCCTGAACACTGGAGTTACGATTGCCGACGGAGCGCAAACCGGTCAGCGCCACATGACCAGCTCGGTCTATGTGACACCGGAGTACTTTCGGGTCCTAAGAATTCCACTGCTGGCGGGACGCACATTTGGGGAGAGTGACACGGCAGAGAGCCAGCGTGTCGTTATCGTAAACGCATCTTTTGCCATCAAGTATCTGGGCGCCATCGATGCCGTAGGACGTCAGTTGCAAAGTGGAGCAGAAGTGGTGGGCGTAGTTGCCGACGTGACTAAACGTCCGGGATTCACGGGGCCGGTACCATTGGCCAGCGAAGCGACCATGTACACGCCGGCAACACAGGCAAAGCAAGAAGGGGTGAATCTTGCCCATACCTGGTTTCAACCGAGTTGGATTGTCCGTACGAATGGTCCGACGCAAGATTTGGCTCCAGCTATGCAACAGGCTCTGGCATCGGTCGATCCCAACCTGCCCTTTGCCGGCTTTCGCACTATGTATGACCTTCAGTCGGAGGTTCTGATTCGCCAGTCCATGGAAGTGACCCTGTTGGTTGTTCTGGCTGGACTGGCGCTACTCCTATCAGTCGTTGGTATCTATGGACTCGTATCCAATCTGGTCGTGCAGCGCACCCGGGAGATCGGCATTCGCATGGCCCTGGGCTCCACTCTGCGGCAAGCCATGGTCGAGCTTGGAAAAGCCGGAATCATGGCAGTTGCGTGTGGACTCGCCGCAGGGTTGGTTTTCGCACTGCTCGCGCTACGGATCATCAAAAGTGAAGTATATGGTGTGCGAACCTACGATCCTCTCACCTTGGCTGTCGTCTGCAGCATACTCATTCTGGCGGCCCTGGCAGCAAGCTTCACGCCCACATTGCGAATTGCCCGAATCAATCCAGCATCGACACTGCGCGCAGAGTAGAACCAACCACCGGATGTGGAACCCGCACCAGTTCTGGTTTTCCGATCACCGGATCACCCGATTATTTGGCACCGGGTACTTCAGTAATCATGCCCTAAGGCGTATTTCCCGCTAGAGTTAGAAGAGTCTCAGTATTACAATCCAGAAACCCTGAATTTGTGGCAAGCATGAAGCTACCTGTTCCTTCTCGGATTCCGATTCTGTATCTCATCCTCGTCGTGCTGATTGCCGTGGCGATCATGCCGCTCTACTTTTATTACACCAAAGTAGCGGACATGAACCGCGAAGCCCTCCAGCGGAACGAAAAACTGCTCCAGAACATGGTCACAAGCTCCCTGGCACAGGATATCGCCCAGCGGGAAAAGGACATCCGTTCCAACCTCGCCAGCCTGACCTATTCGATTCAGGTCACCAGCGGAGGAAACTTGAATGGCTCGCAGGTGGAGTCGCCTGAGGTTAGGGCCCTGCTCAAGAATTACATCGAAAACCCCGACTCCATTGTGACTTATGCGCGCTTGGTTAACCCCGAAGGGCGCTATATATCAGTGGGAACCCTTGCCCCCGACGCCTTCCTGGAAAAAGAGCTGGAACACGCCTTGGCTGCTGCGCATGACGGGCGCGAATATACCGGAGAGGCAATCGCCATCGGAAACGGCAAGGACGCCCGCACCGTCATGGTCGTGAGCAGACCGGTCTGCACCGTGCGTGACGCGGAACACCAACTGTGCTCCGCCGGCGATCCTTTCCTGGGTGCCCTGCAGCTCGCCGTCGACCTTCAATACCTGGTCAGGAAGCTAAAGGAGGCCAAAGACCAAGGTCTCGACACTTATGTGGTTGATCGTTCCGGACGCATGGTCGCTTCGGCTGGGCAGAAATATGCAACCGGCCAATTCATGACCAACGAACTGGTAAAAAGTTTTGCGGAGCAGAGCGGAAACGTCCGCTTCTCCGTGACCAAAGAGTTCTCGCTGCAGGACGGCAAGAACTCGATTCCCATGCTGGGGACTTACGTTCCCGTCCCCGGATTGGGATGGGCGGTGGTAGCGCAAAAGACCCAGGCCGATGCTTATTTCGATATCTTCCAGATGCAGCGGGCCGCGCTGTCATTCGCGCTGATCGCTATCGCCTTCAGCAGTTTTGTCGGCATCTTTGCTGCCCGCCGCCTCACTACGCCGCTGCACGTGCTCACGGAATCGAGCCGCGCCATAGCCGGCGGCGATTTTTCCCAACGTGTCCATCTCAATAGCCGCACCGAGATTGGCGAACTGGCACAGACCTTCAACAGCATGACCGACGATCTGGAGCGTTTCGTTCACGATCTGAAGAAGGCTGCTCTCGAAAACAAGACGCTGTTCCTCAGTTCCATTCAGATGTTGGCCGGCGCGGTTGACGAAAAGGACCCTTATACGAAAGGTCATTCTGATCGCGTCACCCGCTACTCCCTGATCATCGCGCAAGAAATGGGTTTGAAGACTGAGGACATCGAGAAGATCCGCATCTCAGCCCAACTTCACGACGTAGGCAAGATCGGCATTGAAGACCGCATCCTGAAAAAACCCGGCGCGCTCACTCCGGAAGAATTCGAAATCATGAAGACCCATACCACCAAGGGCGCAGCCATTCTGCGTCCGGTGGAAATGTTGAAAGATATGTTGCCGGGCATCGAACTACATCATGAGTCTCTCGATGGCCGTGGGTATCCCTTTGGTCTGAAAGGCGATCAGCTCCCTCTGATGCCTCGCATCATTATGGTCGCTGACACTTTCGATGCCATGACTACTAATCGGCCTTATCAGGCTGCCATGGATCCCGAGTATGTGATTCGCATCATCAACTCCCTTACCAACACCAAGTTCGACCCCTACGTAGTAGCCGCCATGACCAAGGTGTTTGAGACAGGTAAGCTGCGTATCCATCGCGCCGCAACCATCACCGGCGAACAGGTCGAGGCCGCCGCTGTGGCCATCAAAAATTGAATAATTGGGTAATTTGGTAAATGGGTAATTGAAGATTAACCTCCGCTTGATTTTTCAAAATTACCCAATTACCAATTTACCCAATTACCCAATCCTCATTACCGAATCAAACCTCTTCCCTGCTCCCCGCCGCTCTCCCGCTATAATCGAATACTGAGCACCATGATTCAGACACTTTTTGGAACGCCGAAGCCTACCTTCCTCGAAAAGATGAAGCAGGCGGTCACGCGCACTCGTGAAAACCTAAGTGAAAAAATTGAGCAGGTCGTTGCCCTCACCAAAGAAATAGACCGGGCCACGCTCGACGATCTGGAAGCGATCCTGATCACCGCCGATCTGGGAACCAAGACGACGCAAGAGGTTCTGGGCAAGCTGCGGGAACGCGCGGATCGCAGGCAAATCAAAGATGTAGCTGAACTCAAACGGCTCATCAAAGAGCAGCTTCTCGAAATCTTGAAGTCCACTCCTCCGCGTTCAGGGAAACCGCCTTCCGGCCAGCCGGAAGTGATCATGGTAGTAGGTGTGAATGGGACAGGCAAAACCACTACGATCGGCAAGCTGGCCCATGCCGTTCGTACCGAGGGGAAGACAGCTCTGCTGTGTGCGGCTGATACTTTTCGCGCCGCCGCGATCGAGCAATTGGAGATATGGGGATCGCGAACCGGGGTCGAGGTCATCAAAACAAAACCCGGAGGCGATCCTTCAGCCGTGTTGTTTGACGCCCTCAGCGCAGCCAAGGCGCGCCACACTGACAGCGTGATCGTGGATACAGCCGGCCGGCTGCACACCAAGACCAGCCTGATGGCCGAACTGGAAAAGATGAAGCGCACTGCGCAGCGTGTGATTCCCGGCGCACCCCATGAGGTTCTTCTGGTGATGGACGCCACCACGGGACAAAACGGACTGCAGCAAGCGAGGCTCTTTACTGAATCCGCCGGTGTCACTGGAATCGTTTTGACTAAATTAGATGGCACTGCCAAAGGCGGCGTGGTGGTTGCCATTTCCCGCGAACTTGGGTTGCCGGTCCGCTACGTAGGTGTAGGTGAACAGGCAGGCGACCTGCTGCCTTTCGATCCCGAAAATTTTGTGGACTCTCTTTTTGCCGCGTAATGAGCTTTACCGTTCAAGACGAACAGTTCATGCGCCGCGCCCTGGAATTGGCAGGCCGTGGCACGGGATTGACTTCTCCGGGTGCTCGCGTCGGCGCCGTCGTGGTCGATGCTCATGGCAAGATCGCCGGAGAAGGTTATTACACCTTTGACGGAGTGAAGCACGCCGAGGTGCTGGCTTTGGCGCAAGCCGGACCACGAGCGCAAGGCGGCGCCATGTTTCTTAACCTCGAGCCACATTGCCACCTCAGCCGTACGCCTCCCTGCACCGATGCTGTCATTGCCGCGGGAATTAAACGACTAGTGGCTTCCATGCCTGATCCAAACCCACAGGTCTCAGGCAAAGGATTTGAAAAGCTGCGCGCCGCTGGCGTTACAGTCGAAACCGGCCTCCTCGAATCCGAAGCCAGAAGACTAAACGAGGCATTTGCTAAATATATTCTTCAACGCAGGCCTTTGGTCACAGTGAAATCCGGCATGACTCTGGATGGCAAGATTGCACCTCCTCCTGAGGAGTCTTTAAGTTCTTCGGCGCTCGCTGCGATAGGACCAACGGGAGGCTGGATCACCAGCGCGGAGGCCCGGACACACGTTCAGGAACTTCGTCACGAGTCGGACGCTATTATGGTTGGAGTCGGCACCGTCATTGTTGACGATCCCCTGCTCACCGACCGCACGGGAAAGCCGCGAAGACGTCCTTTATTGCGCGCTGTCCTCGATTCGCGCTTGAGGATGCCGTTGGAATCGAGGCTGGCAAAGACTGTCAGCGGCGACCTCGTAGTATTCTGCTCCTTCGCTGAAGAAAAAAAGAGGCGCGCTCTCGAAGACCGTGGCATTCGCGTTGAACAAATGCCGTTGGGAGCGAGCGATGGCCGTCCTGATCTCGTTAGGATTGCCGAGCGCCTTGGCGCAATGGAAATCACCAGCCTCTTGATCGAAGGTGGGGCGCTGGTGAACTGGACAGTCTTAGCGGCGGGTATCGTTGACAAAGTCTTTCTATACTATGCGCCTAAGATTCTGGCGGGTTCAGGGTCAGTGCCTTTTGCCAGCGGTGCAGGGTACAAGAGGATGGGCGATGCCGCAGTAGTAAAAAATATAACGATTCATCGCTTCAGCGAAGACTTCGCTGTTGAGGGTTATTTGAGGGATCCTTACGAGATATAAATGTTTACCGGTCTCATTCAGGAAACGGGCCAAATCGCATCTGTACAGCAGGTGAGCGGGAAGACGCGCATAACGGTGACTGCGAAAACCATTCCTTCCGAACTTAAACTCGGTGACAGCGTTGCCGTAAGCGGCGTCTGCCTGACTGCGGTGGAGATTGGTCGCTGCCGCTTCTGCTGCGATCTGGCCGATGAGACGCTCAAGAGGACCTCGTTAGGGAAACTCAAGGAGCATTCATTCGTCAATCTCGAGCTTCCTACGCCAGCCAATGCGCGACTCGGCGGGCATGTGGTTCAGGGGCATGTGGATGGCGTAGGTAAGCTTCTAAGCCTCGAAAGAATCAAGGGCCGTAAAGACTGGCGGCTGGCAATTGAAATACCGCCAGAGATCGAGCGCTATGTTGTCGCCCAAGGTTCAATTACAGTGGAAGGCATCAGCCTCACCGTAGCCCACATCAATTCCAATCAAATCGAGATTGCTATTATTCCTCACACCTATCAGGCTACCAACCTGCATACGCTAAAACAAAATGGCCTGTTGAATATCGAAGTGGACGTACTGGCAAAATACGCCGAAAAGTCGGCATCCAAAAAGCCATCAACGGTTCTCAGTGTATCCAGCCTGATCAGACGAGGGTTTTAGATTAGCCTTTTAGTACAGAGTAGACATTTCCAATCAGCGTCAAAATCACTGGACCCGCACCGCGATGAGCCCCCCGCTTTCAAGTTTGAAATTGCTCTTGTTGGTAAAGCCTGAACCACTTGCTTTTTGAGGCTGGTAACCTGAGGGGGTGAAACCGCGCCCTGAGTTCCAGGCTGCACCCGAAGTCCTCGTATCGCTATATGGCAGGCCAGATTCCGGGTCGACTCCCCGGCCCATGGCGCGACTCGATGCGTCGTTAGACACAGCAACGCCAGAGCTGATGCTGTTGGCGATGATTGGGGTTGGCCGCTGATACTCTTCCATCGTTCCATGGAACGCGATTTCCTGTCCGTCACTCAAAATCACTTTGTCGAAAGCAATAGTCAAGCTGGCTTCGCCGTTTTGCTTCGTATAAGCCTGAGCCTTGGTAAGGTGACCAACAAGTCTTGAACCCTTGCGAATCTGAATGGTACCGTCCGATAGCTCCTCAGTTATTTTTGCATTGACCAAGTCTCCGACCTTTGCCTTACTCGTGTCCAGAGATTTGGTCAATTCTGCATGAAAGGTAATGCCGTTGGGGAGGGTGACAGGTTTGCTGTTGGCGTTTCCATTCGTCGAGCTTTTTGCCTCTATTTTATTTCCAGGACTAGCAGATGTCTGAGTACTCTGCGGACAGGCATGCAGACTGCATAGGCCCACAATTACCATAAGGAAGAAAAATTTGTTCATTATAAATTCCTTTCAAGGCGCCAAATGGGGAATTGAACCATAAAGACGTTGACAAATGCTAGTGAAATCAAAGATCGGGCAGCTTCCAAATTTGGGCTTTTCCGAAATTGCCACGCTGCCGCCCCAATGGCTGCAGCATTATTAGAGCATTTTCAGAAGTTGACAGACTTAGGCTCACTTGGCGACATAAATATTCACATGTGCTCCTCCCTCAAGCTTCACGGTATGCAGCTTAGAGAGGAAGACAGAACTCTCCGGATTCAAATAGAGACCATCGGATCCCGGCACGGGGAAACCGAGAGTTCGCGGTGAAATGAGAGGCGGATCCTGCCTCGGACTCGGGTTGTGCTCATAGACCTTGCCAGTCGCGGTATCTACATAAGGACCAGAAGCGCGGTTCATTGGATCGTCGCCCGACCTGATCACGCTTGGAGTTGTTAGCTTAACGGGAGGTATATAACTATCGATCGTTCCATGAAATGCGATTTTCCGTCCATCTGGAAGGAGCGCTTTGTCGAAGACGATTCCAAGCTTGGACTCAGGATTCTCCTTGCTGTGCGGCAGGACTTCAGTGACGTGCCCAAAGAGTTTTGATCCTTTACGGATCAGTAGTTTGCCGCCGGCAATCACATCATCACTGAACTTGGCTGTCACCTCATCGGAGACTTTGAGTTTCTTGGCATCCAGGTTCTTGGTCAATTCGGCAAGGAACGTAGTTCCCTGAGGCACCGTAGTTGCTGAACCAGCAGGTGTCGCTGTACCGCCCGAACCAGAGCCGTTCGCGCTATTCTGTGCTGCAACGGCAAGACCAAACAACATGATGATTACAACCGTTGTAGAAACGGACTTCATGCATTGCTCCTTACAAATGAATCGAACTCCCCGGCCCCTCGACGCCCGGTACGACCAATTCATCCAATTCCAGGAATTGCCGCACCACGTCATCCTGGCATTTTTCCATCTCCTCGACCGTGCCGAAGAAGATCGCGCGAGCTTCGTGCAGAAAGACAATGAGGTCTCCGAGTTTTTTGGCCAGCCTCATGTCGTGGGTCACCACAATGCTGGTGAGCTTGAGCTGATGTTTCAACTTCTGGATCAAGTCGCCCAGCAACGTCGCCATCAACGGGTCTACCATTGTGGTCGGCTCGTCGTAGAGGATGCATTCCGGCTGTGCCGCCAAAGCTCGAGCTATCGCAACGCTACGCTTCATGCCGGTGGACAAATCCGAAGGCAACACGTCACGCATCGGTTTGACGCCCACCATTTCCAGCAGGCCATCGACGATCTGGTAGATCTGGTCCTCGTCTAGGTCGTTCCGTTCGCGCAGGGGAAATGCAACGTTCTCACCGACAGTCAGCGAGTCAAACAGGGCCCCGTTCTGGAATACCATCGTGACCTTCTTGCGAATGCGCTCCAGTTCGTGCTCGGTGTAGTCGGTAATATCTTCAAAGGCCACAACGATCCGTCCCGAGTCTGCTTTGAGAAAGCCCATGATGTGATGAAGGGAGACTGATTTACCCACGCCGCTGCGTCCCAGGATGCAGACAGTCTCGCCGGGCATGACCGTAAAGCTCACATCGTCGAGCACCTTGTGGTCGCCAAAAGATTTGAAGACGTGCTCGAACTGAATATAAGGGTGATGACCGTGCTCGTGATGGTTTGGATTACGATTCATCGGTACCTGCTGATCGAACGCCCACGGGCGCGCGCTAAATCCTCCGGGGTATTGAGATTCTCGAACATCTCCGGCCCCAGGGCAAATTGATCCAAACGGTCTTCTCCAAGAATAAGGGTTTGCTCCTTCGGAAACAGCGGCTCCACTTTAAAGTTCCCCGACTTCAACGCCTCCTCGGCGATGACAAGAAAACCAGAGTGGAAAACCGTGCACAGAGGTTGCACCTGACCGGCCACGCAAGGCGCTGTCACCATTGCACCCGACTCAACAGCGCACTCTATCAAATAATCTAAAAACTCTGCCTTAATGAACGGCGTATCGACGGCTGTAATAAGACTCAATTCAGTAGGAGCATTCAACAGCGCTGCCTGAATGCCGCTCAGCGGACCGCAGTCAGGATAGATGTCCTCGTAGCACTGTCCGAATCTGCCATAGAGGTTGCGCTGTCCAAGGATAAAGACCTGGCCGCACACGGATTCAAGGATGTTTTTTGTATGCTGGATCAGCGGTCTGCCACCGAACTCCAAAAATGCCTTGTTGGCTCCCATCCGGGAGCTTCTACCGCCAGCCAGCACGAACCCGGCGACTTCAGGATGCATGATGTGTCTATTTCATCCCAAAATCAGGGGAAGATGCAAAGGCAAAAACTTTTTAGCCACGAATTAACGCGAATCAACACGAATTAGCGGCAAAAGAATCAAAAACGAGATGAATATCGGGAAAAATTATCGGAAAAAATTAAAGATTCGATTCGCGTTAATTCGTGTGAATTCGCGGCCAACGCTTTTCGACTGCGCCCTACGTGATCTCCAATCCAATGATCCTGCCGGCGCCATCGAGCTCCAAACTTGCGACCGTTTCAAAGACCGAGTCACCGTTCAAGCCGGGGACGGTCACGAAAACGCGATGCTCGACTACGCTGGCAGAGTCGGTTTTGGCCAGGAACCAGAGGGAATCATGGGTCAGGCAGGGGGTGGGCAGCTCAAACGCCAGGTCTGCCAGCTCACCAGTCTCGGTTACCGAAAGGGCTACTTCGATTGGCAATGATCGTTCGGCGCCACGCTCCTCAGCCGTAGGATCAAGCGCAGGCTTGAACGCCACATAGAAGTGAAATCGGCCCTTTTCCGGATTATAGACACCACGTGCCACCCTTAACGACATATCGACCTGAAGGCGATTTTTGTATCACATTCTATGTGCTCCATCCAACAGTCGAAAGTAATATTTTCTCGTCCAGCGTACGACGTATATACCACTTCGGAACTCGTAATGCGGTACAGAATTCTCTACTGAATTCATCCTCCATCGTTGAATTTTTCCGTAATGGATCCGACTCTGCCTTTGCAACTCGTCCGGCGACGGCACCAATCTGAGAAGCCCCCGATAAATTTAACGAAAAAATGCACAAAAGAATCCCCAGAATCGTTCTATGAGAAAGGCCACTTCAAACGCTAAGAAAATAAACAAATATGGCCTTGGCAAAGGACTACAATTAAAGAAGAAGAAGGGTAAAAAGGTAAACAAAACTTTACGCGCAGAGGCAGTCAACAGCAGCAACTCTGCATCTAAATGGTGTACCGGAATCAATACAGGAGCAGGATTTTATGAACACAATGAAGAAATATTTCTGGGTGGCCCTGGTTTCCCTGGCTTTGGTGGCAGTGGGCTGTTCGCGCTCAGGGTTTGGGGGGCGCTCCGACTCGCAGATCCAGGCGGATGTACAGAAGAAGGTCAATGCAGACAGCAATATCGCCAGCAAAGTTGTTATCGATGCCAACAGCGGCGTTGTGACCCTCAGCGGCAATGTTGCCAACGACACGGAGCGCAATGCCGCGGCCAACGACGCCGCGCAGATTGACGGCGTGACCAAGGTGATCAACAACCTGCAGGTCACACCCACGTCGGCGATGAACACCCAACCCCAGCCAACGATGCAAAACTCGGAGCCTCCACCGGTGGAACAACCGAGGGCAACCGCTCGCGCTCGCCGCCGTCCCTCTCCTTCCAGCTACAGTAATCGCGACAGCGGCAACGATACCGGGTTGCGCACCACGGTGCCCAACGATACCAGCTCTAGCTCCAGCAGCAATAACAATAACTATGGCAATAGCAGTGGCAGCGGGAACACGAGCACTGCCAGCAACGACCAACCCAGCACGCCGGCTGCCCCGGCCAAGATCACGATTCCTGCCGGAACAGGGCTGACGATCCGGCTTGGCGAGGAATTGAACTCAGAAAAGGCCCAGGTAGGCGACATATTTCACGGCTCGATCTCGACTCCCGTCACCATCGACAACGAGACAGTGATCCCCACCAGTGCCGATGTTGAAGGCCGCGTGGTTGAGGTGAAATCCGCAGGACGGTTCGCCGGACAATCAGTATTGACCATTGAGCTGACCCGTCTGCTGATGAATGGCAAGAGCTATAACCTTCAAACCGACCGCTGGTCCAAATCAGGCAGCGGACGGGGCAAGAGCACGGCAGCCAAGGTTGGCGGCGGCGCGGCCGCAGGCGCTATTCTGGGTGGCATTTTTGGCGGCGGAAAAGGCGCAGCCATCGGCGCAGCCGCGGGTGCGGGCGCAGGTACCGGCGTCTCTGCCATCAACAAAGGCCAGCAGATTGTGCTGAAACCGGAGACCCTGTTGAACTTTCAGATGGAGAACTCCATTACGGTCACACCTGGAACCAGCCGCCCCTCAATGTAAGCTCGAATCGATGTCAGCGATAAGCGCCACCGTTTGCGGTGGCGCTTTCTTTTTGCAATTACCTCTGGAATTCCTGACCCTTGGTAACGCTCCTGCCAGGCCGAAATCTACGTATAATCGGTAAATATCCCCTGAAGAACATAAAGTGGAGTGACTTCCTGGACGTCTTTTTCATCGTCGCCTTTTTCCTTTTTGGACTGATTTTCGGCAGTTTCCTGAATGTATGCATTCACCGCATGCCGCGCGAACTCTCAGTGGTCAGTCCCCGTTCGGCTTGCCCTGCTTGCCGTCATCCGATTGCCGCGTGCGACAATATTCCAGTTGTCAGTTGGCTTTTACTGGGAGGCAAGTGCAGGCATTGCCGCACCCCCATCTCGCCTCGGTATGCCGCTGTGGAACTGCTTACAGGGGCGCTTTTTGCTCTGTCCTATTATGTTGCGTCGCATGGGGCCGCCTCCGAGCCTATCGATACAAGCGATTACTCTGTTTTGGCCATCGCGATTAAATACTCGACCTGCTGTTTTCTCTTGATCGGCTTGATATTTACTGATGCAGAAACCAAATTGCTCCCTGACCTGCTGACCAAACCAGGGATTGCGCTTGGACTCTTGTTTAGCCTGCTGGTGAAAATGCCTGAACCGCCGCCGCTGATTTTTAGCAGCCTATTGAGCGGCCGGGTGCTCTCTCTGGCGAATTCGATTGCCGGAGCAGCTTTTGGCTCGGCCTTTCTACTGGGCATTGCCTTGCTTTATCAGGCCGTGAGAGGGGTGGAAGGCATGGGCAGGGGCGATGTGAAACTGATGGCCCTCATTGGCGCATTCCTGGGTATGTGGCTCACGCTGCTGGTGCTGGTCCTGGGTACGTTGGTGGGCACGATTTTCGGCATTCTGCTGATTGTAGTGGTCTGGCGCAAGAGGCTCGCCAGGCGACGAAGCCGAAGGACCGAACCTGCCTCAGTTGCCCGAGCCAAGGCATGGCAGTCAGCCAAGTTGATTTACCGTAACTTTGAGATACCCTTTGGGGTCTTCCTGGGAGCGGCGGCCTTGGTTGCGCTTTTTTTTGGCAATCGACTGCTGAACTGGTATCTAGGACTTTACCAATGATATTTACAACGCTTCTGATCATTCCGCTGCGACAACTCCTGCACAATCCATTGGTGATCAGGATGGCGCTGGGGGCAGCGATCTTTTTTTGCGCCTTTCTGTTGGCAGCCATCCTCATTCGCAAGGTGAAGCAAGAGATCACGGCTGAAACAGCTCCACCGGCGCTGCCTCAAGAGGGCAGTTCGGCCTTTGGTTTTGCCGCTTACAACGGTGTAATCCAGCAGCTTCGGGAAAAGGAAAAAAACCTTCAGCGGCTTTTGGAAACGGAGCAGCAACGGTCCGCCTCGGCAGAGGTCATCCACGAAGCCATGCTTGCCAACCTGTCCAGCGGTGTTATCTATTTGGATTGGATGGGAGGCGTGCGTCAGGCCAATCGTGCGGCTCGATCGCTGTTGGGATATGCGTCGCCTCTGATGTTCAATCTGCGTGATCTTTTCCGGACCGTCACCCAGGTACGCTGGCCCGATGGCACGGAGACTAACTCTGCAGCCACCATGATCGGTGCTCTACAACAGTCCATTCGTGATGGAGCTGCTTTTCCCAAAGTTGAAATCGAGTATCGCACCCCCGCAGGGCAAAAGCGTACCTTGGCCGTGAGTGCTTTCCCCGTCATGGAAAAAAGCTCGCCTGCAAATGCCGCAAAAGATAAAGAGGCCCTTGGATCATGCTGCCTCATCGAAGACCTGACGCAAATCACCGAAATCGCCAGGCAGATGCACATAAGCGAAAACCTGGCCTCAATGGGCGAGATCTCGGCTGGACTGGTGCGAGATTTTAAGAACTCGCTGGAGACGATTGCCGGCCACGCACAAACCCTCTCCACATCAAGCGCAGGTGAAGAGACAAGGCAACTGGCGGAAAAAATCAAGCAAGAGGCAGAGTCGTTGTCGAAAGTGGTTGCGGAATTTCTGGAGTTTGCGGGCTCTCCTAAAAACTGAAGGCGCTTGGGTGATTCGGATTGGGTGAGGTGATTCGGATTGGGTAAGTGGGTAATTTGGTAGTTGGGTAATTAAACATCGCTGCTCACGAAGCTGCCCTGGCTCGAAACGAATTCAGATTACCCAATTACCCACTTACCAAATTACCCAATGTGATTACTTTCGGCCTTGTCTCTTTGGCAAGTAGAGCGTTTACCCTATCGTTTCCGCCTGTTGAATGCATAAAAATGACTGCAAACTGGGGGTAGAATACAATCAGCAAGTGTGGTTGTGACGACTATGAAGAAATTGTTTTTGTTACTTGGTCTATGCATCTCATTGCTGGCGATTCAGGCAATGGCCCAACAATCATTGGCTGAGGTTGCCCGCAAAACGCGCGCGGCGCACCACGCCAATTCCGCGGCCCGTGTGATTGACAACGATGTGATCCCATCATCGAAGCCGGAAGCACCTCCCGCCTCCGCCGAAAAACCGAAAGACAGTGAAAAAAAGGCCGAGGCCACCGACGACAAAAAAGACGATAAGAAAGCTGAGGGTAAAGACCAGGCGCAGACCACACCGCCTGATGCAAAAAAGACCCCGGATTTGAAAAAGCAGATTGACGACCAAAAGAAAGAGATCGCCCAGCTACAGCGCGAATTGGATGTTTCCGAGCGCGAGGCCCGGCTGCGCGCCGCCGCGTACTATGCCGATGCGGGCACGATGCTTCGTGACCAGGGAAAGTTTATGGAGGACAGCCGCAAGCAACAGGAAGAGATCGATGCCAAGAAGCTGACTCTTACCGAGGCCAAGCAAAAACTTGAAGATCTGCAGGAACAGGCCCGGAAATCCGGGGTTTCCGTTGAGTGAAATCCGAGCCTCAACGTGTAAAGCAGTATCGAGTTTCGAACATTCGGGAGTAATCGAAGAATTGGGTAATTGAGTAATTTGGTGATTGGGTAATTGAAAGGCGTAACGCTCAGAAGTCACGCAAATTACCCACTTACCAAATTACCCATTTACCCAAT
>DASZFK010000586.1:0-3138 GCA_035939855.1 Candidatus Angelobacter sp. | reverse complement strand
CTTTGTGAATTGCGACCTCTATGTTCGCGATCCCAAAACTGCTGAGCACCGCGGCGAATATGCCGATAAAGATGAGCGCATTCTCGTCCATGTTTCGAATTTCCGTCCGGTCAAGCGGCTTTGCGACGTAATCGAAGTCTTTGACCGTGTCCAGAAACAGGTTCCATCGCGGTTGTTGCTCATGGGCGACGGCCCGGAGCGTTCCAAAGCGGAATGGCTGGTGACACAAAAGGGTTTGCGCAAAAAAGTTGAATTCATGGGCAAGCTCGATAATGTCCACGAAAAACTGGCGATTGCCGACCTGATGCTGATGCCCAGTGAACTGGAGTCGTTTGGCCTGGCCGCCCTGGAAGCCATGGCCTGTGAAGTGCCGACGATCGGAACGTCGGTGGGTGGCGTGCCTGAGGTGATTGAACACGGACGCACCGGATTTCTGGCGCAACCCGGAGATGTCGAAACCATGGCCCGGTGCGCAATCGAAATCCTTTCCGACGAGAAGCGCTTGCGCGAAATGGGCAAGCAGGCACGCTGGGAAGCCCAGGCGCATTTCTGCACTTCAAGAATCATTCCTGAATACGAGAGATTCTATGAGCGCGTGTTGGAGCGCGCCGCGTAAATGGCCGACGCTGCGCTTTCGCCGGATGCGTCCACTTGAAGGATCGGCAACTCCACAACCACCAGCGTCCCCTGAGTCGCAGGACTGCTTACAACAATAGAGCCTTCATCGCCATAGAGCACTTGCAGGCGTTCCGCTACGTTGACCATGCCAATTCCGAGCCCGGAGCCCGCCTTGGTCGCAGATAGCGCCGGAGGCGCATTCATGCCCACGCCGTCGTCTTCGACTTGAATGACCAGTTTGCCTTCCTGGATGCGCGAGCGGATGGTGATGCTGCCTCCATCGACCTTGGGAGAGAGTCCATGCTTGATGCTGTTTTCCACTAGGGGCTGAAGCAACATGCTTGGGATCACGACATCGAGGGTATCGGGGTCGAGGTGCTTGTAGACGCGCAGCTTCTCCCGCCCAAAGCGGACCACCTCGATGTCGAGGTAATCGTCGATGAACTCGATCTCTTCCCGCAATTGCACAAATTCATCATGCTTGCCCAGCAGGCGGCGGAGAATCTTTGAGAGCTTCAGAATCAATTCCCTCGCCAGGTCGGGATCGAAGCGCACCAGCGAGGAAATGGAGTTCAGGGTGTTGAAAAGAAAATGAGGATTGATCTGGCTCTGCAAGGCATCGAGCCGTGCTTCGAGCAGCAGCTTTGCCTGCTCTTCCAGCTTCATCTCGATGCGCGCATTGTTCCAGATCTTGATCGGAATGGAAATGGTCGCCACCACGGTGGCAAAGACCGCCAGCAAGGCCACCGGAGTCGTCAGGTAAACGGTAAACAGCCGGTGCGGAGCAATGTAGCTCAACTCCATTCTGGCGGCCTGCAAAGCCACAATCATGAGAAAGAAGGCGGTCTGCCAATCGATACGCGGATGCCGGAGGTTGCGCTTCAGCCAGCGGTAGACGCTCATGTCCATGAAAGGCGAAAACGTCCATATCTCTTCCTGGTTGCGGCAGAAAACACGAAGCGCGCCGGCCAGCAGCCCAACCAATATGTTCACCGCAAGGGTGAGATATTCGCCATGAAACAGAGCGGGCAGTGCCGTGAGAAATCCGCCTGCAACGCCAGCCAGCCTTCCACCCACAACGCCCATGAGCAAGGAGGCCTCAAAACCCAGGTCGGCAGCCGAAAAAGATTTTACGTTGCAGCGAATATAGACACCCAACGCAAAAGGTACTCCGGTAAAAAGAATGAAGTAGAGTTGCTGCCGCCAGGTGCGGCGCGTGCTGAAGAGCAGCTTTTTGAATTCCTTGGAACGGCCCAACGCGCTGGCCACAGCCGTGGCCACTCCCATCTTGAGAAGCAGCGTTATCAGTAAGAGCCGGAGGTCCACCTCCCTATTTTTTCACGGTTTCGCTCTTCATGCTGCAATCAAATGCTGCAATCAAAAACAAGACTCTCTGCGTCTCTTCTCTGCGCTCCCTGCGGCCTCTGTGGTTGGCTTTGGTTTAGATCTTCTCCGTATCGTAGCCTACCCTACCCACGTACCGACGCAAATCGCGCCGGCGAAAACGCCGAAATATCAATCTCCGGTGATTGTCCCATGATCAGATCAGCCATGATCTTAGCCGCAGCCGGGGCGAGCAGGATGCCATTGCGAAAATGCCCGCTGGAGATCATGATTCCGGGAGTCTCCGTCTCGCCCATAATAGGCAGATCGTCGGGTGTACCCGGCCTCAGACCAGCCCAACTCTCGACCATGGGCGCGATAGATAATTCCGGGACCAATGCAACCGCGTCTCCATGCAGCTTGTTCACCGTCTCCGGCTCGACTGATTTATCAAAGCCGGCATCTTCCACGGTTGCGCCAACCAGGATCTTCCCTGAGCTGCGCGGAACTAAGTAGAGGTCGGGAGCACGAACCACGCAGCGAATCAGTCCAGCATTTTGCGGGCGAAGATAGCACATCTGCCCCTTTTTAGGCCTGACCGGAGCGCCGGCCCATGCTCCCAGGCAGTTGACTGCCACGCGCGAAACAACCCGCTCTGCTTCCGTAAGCACTTCAACGGCGCCATTTTGGGAGTTCATGCGCTGTACAGCGGAGTGGCTGCGTATCTCCACCCCAGCGCGGCGTGCAGCATTGACTGCCGCTCGCGACAACAAATCAGGATCGACGCTGTTTTCTTGAAGAAAAAACGCAAATTGCCTGCCCGGTTCAAGCGCGGGTTCCAGTCGTCTTAGTTCATCAGCAGAGAGCTTTGTATGGCCTGAAGGAGCCTCGGGGGTTTCGAGTAAAACCACCGTGCCTTGCTGCCGGAAATCCACAGTACTGCCCGAAAGATCTTCCAGCCGCCGCACAAAGCCGGGATAGAGCCGCGCGCTCTCGTTGGCAAACCGGCGCAGTTCCACTGGTGTTGCCGGGTCAGCAGCAGCCAGCATTCCCGCAGCCGCAGAAGATGCTTCGCGCCCTGGCTCTCCCCGATCCAGCACCAGCACCTCGGCTCCACGCTGGCGAAGCTCCAGTGCCAACGATAGCCCAATGATGCCGCCTCCGGCGATGATGACATCCCAGATTTTCACAGATTTG
>DASZFK010000585.1:0-4479 GCA_035939855.1 Candidatus Angelobacter sp. | reverse complement strand
TTTAGCTCCTGAATGCGACGATTGTCGGCAATCAGAACGGCTATTTCGCCCGAGACGCCGGCCAGCTTTTGCGCACGCTTGGCAAAACGGGCAAGCTCGGCCTTCTTGATGGACTGTATTGTGCTTTCAACCACAATCACGTGTTTTGCAAAACAAATCGGGAGGGCGTGCTGGCCCTCCCACGATCATTCTACTAGATTCGAGCCACTCACGTTCTTCCACTATCTCTACTGTTGGAGCGGTCCTGGCATCTCCTGTTCCCCTTCTGGTTGTTGCGAATGCTTGGGCAACTCCAGCGACAACTGTTGGCTCCTGGAGCGCTCATCGTATGCGCGAACAATGCGCTGAACCAAGTGATGGCGCACAACATCCTCTTCGCCAAAGAAATTGAAGGCCACGCCATCTACATGTTTCAGCACATCCATCGCCTCCAGTAGGCCGCTGCGGTTGGCATTAGGTAGATCGATTTGCGTGATGTCACCCGTAATCACAGCCTTGGAATTGAAGCCCATCCTGGTGACAAACATCTTCATTTGTTCGGGCGTTGTGTTCTGGGCTTCGTCCAGGATAATGAACGAGTCGTTCAAAGTTCGCCCGCGCATGAATGCGATAGGGGCAATCTCGATGATATTTTTTTCCAGGCAGCGGTCCACGCGCTCATGGTCCATGAGATCGTAGAGCGCGTCATAGAGTGGACGCAGGTAAGGATCAACTTTTTCCTGCAAAGTCCCCGGCAAAAAGCCCAGTCGTTCGCCCGCTTCCACCGCGGGGCGCGCCAAAACAATTCTTTCAACGGACTTGTTGTTCAATGCGCAAACAGCCATAGCCACGGCAAGATAGGTTTTGCCGGTACCGGCAGGACCAATGCCGAATACCATGTCGTATCGCTCGATGGCATCCAGATAGCAACGCTGATTGATACTCTTAGGCTGTACCTGCCGCTTGCCAAAAGATCTTTGTTTGCCTGCCTCCACCAAACCTCGCAACGTGGCGGAGGGATCTTTCGTGACCACCTTCAGCATCGATCCCAAATCTCCATTCTTGAAGTCATGGCCGGAGCGGCTCAAATGATCGAAGTCCGTAAAAATCTGCTCCGTCCGCGCAACATCGCGGGGTGAGCCCTCGATCTGTAGGCAATTCGACTTGAGCTCGATGTTGACGTTGAATCCTTCCTCCATGATCTGAAGGTTTTCATCGCGGGTTCCAAAAAGCTTTTCGATGTTCGGAACAAGTTCTATGTGCTTCTTCATCTAGTTAGGCCGCTTCCTCCTGAGGCCAATGATGCGCAATCCTGTGCGCATGGATAAAGCAGAGAAATTGTTTGGGATTTGTGAACCGGAGTTGCTCGCCCACGAGAGCGTGGAAGCAGTACCATTATTGGAGAGAGTACCCGCCAGACAGCCCGAAGTCAACAATTCTCAGGTTAAACCTCAATTAATATTGGATGCCGGAGGTCCTTCTTTCGGTCGAAAAAATTAGGGGCTTGCTGATGCCGTAGCGTCAGCAAGCCTTTCAGTCTCAACGACGGCCGCACAATCATCATAGAATGCGGCTTGTAAGAGATTGATACTATTGGATCTTTCTCGGGCGCTGTCCCGCCTAGCAATTAGGCTCCGGAGAGCAGATTCCATCGATGAAGCAGGTTTTGGGATCGAAAGTGCAGCGGGGGAAACGAATAATGCCTCCCGACACCTCGGCAGTTTCCAGTTCAGTCAATTCTCGAGCACCCATGCGGCTCAGGACTCTATCGTTTGCGTTATTCGACATTTGGTTTCTCCTTTGAAAAATCGCCCGAGGGCGAATGGCATTCATGCGCTTAGCCTTTAGGGTGACAAATAGGTAACGGAGTGCAAACCCCGTCCATTGCGCAGGTTGTAGTATTGAGAGTGCAGCGGGAAATAATAGCTCCCGACACTCCGGCAGTTTCCTGTTCAGTCAGTTCTCGAGCCCCCGTGCGGCTCAGGACCCTAGTGTCATTCTTCATTGGTTCCCCTTTCCCAAAATAGCCCAAAATGCGAGCTGCATTCATCAAAGCGGGCGAAAGTGTAACACGCTTTTTTGGGATGCGATAGGACTGGACGGCCTGAAACTAGCCTTAGAAATTCCCTGGCTTGCGCCCAGCCGACAAACCATTTAGCTTAATCTGTCGCAGAAATACTTCGGAGGAGACATGGCGATCAAGATTGTTGCTATTAAGAACGGCCCTTATTCAGTGACTGGAAATCTCAGCGAACTCGAACTAACCGATGCTGACGGCAACCGGTATGATCTGACCGGCAAGGAAAGAATTTCGCTGTGCCGCTGTGGCGCATCTGTAAAAAAACCATTCTGCGACGGCACTCATTCCAAAATCGGCTTCCAGGCGGCAGAAGCTGCCGTAAAAGCTGAGCAAAACCCCATCAACATGTAGGGATCTGGCTTTCGGAAATTGAGTTCAAGTCGCGGAGTGAGTCATCTCGCCCATCTATCTTTTCTTGAAAGCGATATTCACCAACAGCTTTTCCCCTTCGATGTCGACCACGTTGCAGAAGGTGCGGTCGCCATGGCGAGTAAAATCCAGGCCTACGCGGCTGTTGCCGATTTGCAAATTGCGAATGTGCAGATAATCCAACCACCGCGGCAACGTGGGACTCACCACGTTCAGCTCTTTGCGCTGGGCGCTGGGACGAATCCCCAGGACTGAGGTAAGCAGCAGGAAGACTGCGCCCGATGCCCAGGCTTGCGGCCAGCACGAAACCGGATATTGTACAGGACGGTCGTGCTCGCCGCGCTGGATGCCGCAGAAAAGCTCGGGCAGGCGATAATCGCGGAAGTTTATTGCCGCCTGGAAAAGTCCGGTGAAAACCTGCAAAGCCGCTTCGCGGAACTCGTAGAGCGCCATGCCGTGCGCGGCAATGGAGTTGTCATGTGGCCATACGGTACCGCGATGGTAGCTGAGAGGGTTGAAGGGACGCTCGTCGCGTGACATCGTTCGCAATCCCCAACCTGAAAACATATCGGGTTGCATCAGGCGTTGAGTAACGGCTCGCGCACGCTCCAGCGGCAACATGCGCGTAAACAAGAGATGTCCCGGATTGCTGGAGATCACCTGGAGCTGGCGTTTATCGCGGTCCAGCGCCATAGCGTAGAAGCCCTGTTGTGGCATCCAGTAGGCTTTTTCGAAGCGCTTGGCCAATTCCGCAGCTTCTTTCTTGAGCTTGTCGGCGGTTGCTGTGTCTCCAAACGAGCGCAGCAGTGATGCCATGCGGTACTTGGCTTCATAGACATATCCTTGGACCTCGCAAAGAGCCATGGGCGCCTTGGCCACCTCGCCATCGCGATGCACATTGGCGTCCCAGGAATCTTTCCATCCCTGGTTGGCCAATCCTTTGGGAGAGCGCCGGAGGTATTCGACAAAACCATCACCATCCAGGTCGCCATACTCATCGATCCATTGGAGGGCCCGGCGGGCGTGGGGAAGCATGTCCTTCACCAGTTGCTCATCGGCGGTCCAGTTGAAGGTTTCACTCAAAAGGACCAGCCATAGCGGAGTCGCATCCACTGAGCCATAGTAAGGCCCGAAGGGCATCTCGCGGGCATTGGTCATCTCGCCTTCACGGAATTCATGCAAAATCTTGCCTGGTTGCTCGTCCCGCCAGTCGTTCTCTTCCTTCCCCTGATGACGTGCAAGGACGCGCAAGGTCTCGACCGCGAGCTGCGGGTTCAGCAGGAGCGATTGAAAAGCTGCAATGATCGAGTCGCGGCCGAACATCGTGGCAAACCACGGGATACCTGCGCCGATGATGTGCTCCTTGCCATCCGGCATCTGCAGCGCATGGAAATCGCCTACGGAGGCTTCCATCAATTGGTCAAAAATGCGATTGCTCGATTCGAACTGGGTGGACTGCGCTTCCCACTTGCTGATGGCTTCACGCCGCGTTCGCAGGCTCTGGGGAAAATCGATGCGAACAGAGCGCAGGCGCTTGTTGTCAACAAAAGGCGTAATCGTCGTCTGCAGTTGGAAGCGCTTGAGCGGAGGCAGCTTCAGTTTCCAGCGCGCCGTGCCATCTTCAATGTGGTCGGGATGCGGAGAAAAATGGATGACGGTCTCACGCACCAGCTCATCGCGCCCGCGATAGTAAAAAATCAGCGAGTCGCGATGGGTCAACGGCTTGTAGTATTGGCCCATGTGCTGACGGGCGACACCTCGTACCTGGAACACGTCCACAAAATCGGCTTCGTACTCCAGTTCGATGGTCAGCTCCAACTCGTGGAAATTGAAATTTTCAAACGTCAAGTAGTCGTAAAGAATCCCGGAGCTGAGCAGTTGTTCGCGCCTGATGTGGATGGTATTTTCGGGAATCTCGTAAGACTCGCGGAGCGTGCTTCTCCCGGTAGTCAGCTCGATTTGCGACAGGAAGTTCTGCTCCGTGCTCGACGAGAGCAAGCCGGTCGAGTGCCCGCTCATGCGCAACTCCAACCGGCTCAGAAAACGGGTGT
>DASZFK010000584.1:0-2978 GCA_035939855.1 Candidatus Angelobacter sp. | reverse complement strand
AAGTTACGGTGGTGGAGCCGAAAGGCAAGCACTCCTTAAAACCCGGTCAGCGTGTAAAGCACCCGAAATATGGGGAAGGCACTGTCTATCAACGAGAGGGCGAGGGAGAAAACGCTAAGGTTACGGTACAATTCCCTCGGTTCGGATTAAAAAAACTGGTAGAAAAATACGCCCAGCTAGAACGCGTGTAAGCGCTTCGCGATGCAGGGCTTGCAATACTAGCGGCTAATGGCTAAGTACTAAGAGCTAAGAACTATCAAACACTGAGGATACGAATGGCAAATACCAAAGCACTGAGCAATGATGAACGCAAGAAAGCAAAGCGGGCCGCTCGCAAAAAACAGGCTCCCAAGAAACCCAGGGAACATGCGCGCGGCGCCAAGAAGCGCAAAGTGAAAAAGATGGCTCGTGGCACGTCCAAGCGCTAAGCGGTAAAGACATGCTGGTTTGGGCCGTTGGACCAACAACGGCCCAAATTGACTCAGCACAAGGAGGCCTTTCTGGCCAGCCAATATTTCGCCAAGAAGTCCATCGACAAGCTGATTTCCGACTCCGAACAGCCTGAGCATCGGCTTAAAAAATCGCTGGGACCGTGGTCCCTCATAGCACTGGGAATTGGCGCAGTGATCGGCTCGGGAATATTTACCGTTATCGGTACGGCCATTGCTGGGCAAACCTTTGAAGCCAAATCCATCTTGAATGCCCCGGTGCTGGAGTACCTGATTCACCACTCAGCTACCTTTGGCCGTCCAGGCGCCGGGCCGGCCATCGCTCTTTCCTTCATCCTCGTCGCCGTTGCCTGCGCATTTACGGCCTTGTGCTACGCCGAGCTGGCCTCCATGATCCCCATTGCCGGTAGCGCTTACACCTATACCTACGCGACCATGGGCGAACTGATTGCGTGGATCATCGGCTGGGATTTGATCCTGGAATATGCCGTCAGCAACATGGCGGTCAGTGTCGGGTTTGCCGCGCATCTAGTCGATCTCTTTGACTGGTTCGGGCTACACCCGTCGCTGCGCTGGGTTTCGCCTGCCTATTTGCCCACTGGACTCCAGGACCTGGCCGGAAAAGATCTTTACGCTCCGGGTTGGCACTTTGGTTTTAATCTCCCTGCATTCTTGGTCGTGATGATTCTCACCGTAGTTCTGGTGCGGGGCATCCGCGAATCCGCTCGGACCAACAACATCATGGTCCTGGTCAAGATCGTGGCCATTCTTATCTTTGTTTTCGTGGGCGCCCAATTCATCCATCCTGGCAACTGGCATCCATTCATGCCCAACGGGTGGGGAGGCGTGCTTACGGGTGGCTCGATTATCTTCTTCACCTATATCGGATTCGACTCTGTTTCTACGGCGGCAGAAGAGGCCAAGAATCCCCAGCGAGATTTGCCCATCGGCATCATTGCCACTCTCCTGATCTGTACGGTCCTTTACATAGCCGTGGTCGTTGTACTCACCGGAATAGCCCATTGGGATACAGTTGGCGACGCTGCCCCCGTCGTAAATGTACTGAGGAAATTGAACGTTCCATGGGTACGCCTGGTGGTCCTCCTCGGGGCCATGACGGGAATGATCTCTTCACTGTTGGTTTTCCAACTGGGCCAGGCGCGAGTCTGGTTCGCCATGTCTCGTGATGGATTGTTGCCTCGCATCTTTGGCAACGTTCACAAGCGTTTTCGCACGCCCGATGTGGCTACGTGGGTCGCGGGTTTCGCTGTTGGAATTCCTGCAGGACTATTGGACATCGGGACACTCGCCGATCTTTCCAACATTGGAACGCTGTTTGCTTTTGCCTTGGTTGCTGGTGGCGTCCTGATACTTCGTTACCGTGATCCGAACCGCAGGCGAGTTTTCCGCGCTCCGGGTGGGCCAATCGCACCCATCATGACAATCCTTACCTGCATCCTTTTGATGGCAGGATTGCCTATCATGAATTGGCTGCGGTTCTTTGCCTGGCTGGCGATCGGTTTGGTGATCTACTTCTTTTACAGCCGCCGCCACAGCGAGTTCGCAGCTAACGGCCATCCGGAATGAAGACGAATTCACGGTCTCTGATAGACGCTCTGCCCAAGGCAGAGCTTCATCTGCATCTGGAAGGATGCGTGGAACCCGCCACCCTGGCCGAACTGAGTCGCCTCCATAGCACTCCCTTACCCACTGAGAACAACCGCTATGACATCCGTGGCAGCGGCGATGTGCTCACCGAAGAAACTGCGCGGCGGCTTTACTCCTACAGCGACTTCAGCGGATTCCTGCTGGCCTTCAAGGCAGTTACCGAACGGCTCAGGACTGCCCAGGACTACGAACGAATTGCCTACCGTCTCATGCAGAAGCTGGCCGGTCAGAACGTGCTCCATGCGGAGGTCTACATAAGCGTTGGCGTGGTCCATTGGCGCGGCCAGGAATTTGAGCCCATCTTTGAAGGGCTGGAACGTGGGCGCCAGCAGGGAGAAAAAGATTTCGGCGTCTCGTTGCTCTGGATCTTCGACGCCGTTCGGCACTTTGGCGTGGAGGCTGCAGCAAAAGTCTTTGAGATTGCGGCCCGGCTGCGGGAACGGAACGTAGCCGGCATCGGGATTGGCGGAGACGAACGCCGCGCCCCCGCCGAAATGTTTAAAGATCTCTATAAGAAAGCCACCGATCAGGGCTTGCGCCTGACTGTCCACGCAGGGGAAACCGCCGGTCCTGAATCCGTCTGGGGCGCATTGAACATCGGGGCAGAGCGGATTGGGCATGGATTGAGCATTCCCCGTGACCCGGAGTTGATGGCAATTCTTGCGGAAAAGCAGATTCCTATCGAGGTTTGCCTGTCGAGCAATTTACGCACCGGCGTTTGCCCCCAGCTAAGAGAGCATCCGGTAAGAACGCTCTTTGAGAACGGTCTAATGGTGACCCTCAATACCGATGATCCTGAAATGTTCCAGACCTCCCTGTGCCGGGAGTACGAACTGGCGCAGCAGGAGTTCGGATTTTCCG
>DASZFK010000583.1:0-3081 GCA_035939855.1 Candidatus Angelobacter sp. | reverse complement strand
GACTGTGAACGAATACAGCCGAAATCGCCAGGAGTAGCTATGCGCAAGCTGATCTTGATTGCTTTCATTACGGTCGGCTGCTGGTTCGCCGTCGATCACGCCAACGCAAACACCGATGACCTGCGATTGCCTGAAAATGCAGTGGCCGGCCAACCGATTTCAATCGGCGTAAACGGCAATGGCGACGCAACGCTTTACCTGATTGGCCAAGGCCAGGTGATCAAGCGCAACGTGAAGCTTGGCAATAATGTCGAGATCAAAGGCGAAGAGCTGCATAGCGCAGGTCGATGGATTGCGATACTGCGGTCCGGTGGAACTTCGCAATCGAAAGCGCTCTGGGTTAAGCCTGGCCCTGCGGAGAATCTCAATTTTCTCGCCAGACCCTCGCGTGTTCCGGTGCATCAACAGGCCGCCATCAGCGGAACAGTCTTCCTGTTTGATAAATTCAACAACCTGGTACTCGATCCTGCTCCGGTGAACTTCAACCTCTCGGTGAATGGCGCCGGAGTTTCCCACACAGTGACGAGCCGCAATGGAGTGGCATGGATCGAAACTTCTTCGGCGCCAAAAGAAGGCGCTGCCCAGTTCGTCGCCTCCGTGGGAAACACATCGGTGCGAAGAGTGATCCAGCAGGTAGCTTCACAACCTTGTAATTTGCGGATGCATGTAAGCCAGCGTACCCAAGACAGAATCATTGTGGAGACCGATCCGGTCCGCGATTGCACCGGCAATGCTGTCCCCGATGGCACCATTGTTACATTCACGCAAAACGATAAAACAGGCAGAAGCACGGTCGATGCTCGCATCAAGAAAGGCATTGCCAAAGCAGAGTTGCCCGCTTCTGACAACGCCATGATCTCGGTGGCCGCAGGCTACACCTTGGGTAACGAACTGCGCGTAGGAGGCCGGTAATGAAGGTGACAAGACTGCTGGTGCTGTCGTTGGGCGTCGCTCTGGCAATTTCTGGCGCTGTCCCGCTCTTGATGCGAACCTTCGCCGACAGTAAGCCGGGCATTGAGGTGAACTTCGATAACGCCGGCCCGCGCGAAGTCGAGGACACGACTCAGAAGGCAATCGTCCGTGACTACTCCTCTGCATGGCAAGCCGTCGCCACTGCCTTGGCCAATAACGATATCGCGCCTTTGCGCCAGAATTTTGTAGGCTTCGCTCTGGACCAGTTCACCCAGCGCGTCAAAGACCAACAAAGCAGCGGATTGAAAACCAGGATCATCGACCACGGCCACAAAGTCGACGCAATCTTCTATTCCAAAGACGGATCAGCCATGCAGCTTCGCGATACCGCCAGCATAGAAACCCAGATGTTAGAGGGAAACACCGTCATCCATTCTGACCAGTCGCAAATCCAGTACTACGCAATCATGACCAGCACGGAAGATCGTTGGAAGCTGCGCGTGTTGGAGAGCGTGCCGGTGAAGTAGTGGAAGTATCTTCAGAAAGTTCAAACTTGCCCATCAGGTAGACCAACGCCAACGCAAGGTCCTTCCAGCCTACCCGCGCTACGCGCGAGTAGGCTCTCAGGATGACGGGATTGATTTTTATAACCGGTAAATTCGAGGCCGTTCTTAGTTTTGCCTCACATCGACAACTGCCGATTTCGGTGTCGATAAGTAGCCGCTGATCTGGTTTTTGTTGTCTACCGAGTTGATGACTATCTCGTAGAGATTATGATCACGGCCGGTATAGAACTGGAGAGGTTCGTTAATATTGCGGTCTTTTTTCTCGATCTTTTTATCATCAGCCATCACATTCAGGGTAAACCTGCTCTTTTTGGGATCGGCTTTCTTAAGCTCGAGATTCACTGTGCCAACATGTGTTGGCTGCTTGCCCTTGGTGAGGGTGAATTCGTAGTAGTTCCGGTCGCCACGGTGCTTCAGAACCTCCAGTTCATCGTGGGTGGTGGCGATCAACTCGCTATGTTTGTTGAGATCGCCAATGGCATGTTCCAGCTTCGATTTGGTGCTTTCAAGATCGGTGCGCGTGGACGTGACGTCTTCCCTGACCTTGCCTACGTCTCCTTTAACTCCGGTCACTTCGCCGCTGATGGCGCCAATTTGTTGCTTGGTCTGCTCTTCTGACGCGGCCTGGGCAGCCAGGCGGGCATTCGTCTCTTTCTCCTGTCGTTGCAGGTCGGCAGCCCTCCTCTTCAACTCCTGCTGCGTCATCCCAATCCGTTGGGCCAAGGCTGTCATCGACGCCTGATTCTGGCTGGTAAGCTCGGCAATCTTCTTGGCCACAACTTCCTGGCTAGCGGCCTGTTTCCGCTCAAGGTCATCAAAACGGCCGTAGACATTGATCATAAAAATGACCACGACTACAATAAAAATCCCGCCAACAGCCATGAGGATATTACGCACCAACGAGCTTCCGGTCCCGCTACTCTCCTGTTGAGTTGTCTCAGGCATGAAACAACGCCCCCTCTTGATTTACGTAAGGAATCGATCCTCATTGTTCCAGCAGAACTGCTTCGGTGTCAATGGATTGCACAGCCGTACGGCGGGTAAGTCGCGGTACTAAGGTGCTATTTCTTTCTTGAAGCGTCAATAGGCGCCAGTAAAGGCTATGAAATTGCATAGGACACAGGTGCAGCGTCCAGAATTTCAAATGCTCTTGAGTGAGTTTCCTTAGGTGAAACTCAAGGATTTAGCTGATTCCAGCCATGAAATTTTCCATGATTGGAACTGGTAATCCAGCAGCCAACATTGGCACTTGAGTTCTTAAGCTAAGCACAGGGAGTTCATCCAGAGAAAAAACAGAACTGGGAAATAACAGGGACATGAAAATAAAGCCACTTCTGATCGTCATCATTGCCGCCTTGGCGGCAAGCAAATATAGTGCCGGGCAATCGGCCGTGGGGGGAACGCAGGCGGTCCCGTCAACGCAGAACGCTCCGGTAGTCACGCAAAATGCTTCAGCGGTACGTTTTCTGGCGCCGCAACCTGGGGAGAAGCTACAGCAAAATGCTCTGACAGTCCGTTACACCGTTGACCAGCCCCAAGTCGTTGCCGCCTCTACTCCGACATTCCGTGTCCGTTTGGACGGTAGTGAACCGATTGAAACCAC
>DASZFK010000582.1:0-4491 GCA_035939855.1 Candidatus Angelobacter sp. | reverse complement strand
GGAGTAGCGGTGGCATCGTGGAAGAGCGCAGCCCGGGCGATGGTCGTAAGCATCTGTACCTGAGGCAGATGAAAAGGCGTGTAGAAAGTGTAGAGCGGCCCATCTCCCATCTTAAAGAAATTCATGTATTGGCTCTTGATAGGATGATCATTGTACCCGATCACGAAGACGCCTGTTCCAGGTTCAGCGCCAAGTAGATAGTCTGTGAGGCCTCCGTTCAAGAGCTGGTCCATCGGGAAGAGGCCACTTGCTTCCTTGACATTCGCGCACTGTGGACCGTACATGCCGCGCTTGCCAATCTTGAGACCAGTGGCGTTGGCTAGGATGGTGCATTCCATCGAAAGTTTGGTGCCATCGGCAAAAGAAGTGATCATCTCCGGAGTCTGCTTCACGCGTTCAGCAAACGCCCGCTGGGTTTCCGGAGTACGGTAGTGATTGAGAAAACCCTTCAGGTTTCCAGCGGCAACCGGGCGGTAACCAATCGTCTTAACGAAGCGGAACAAATTGACGGCGACGCCGGGCTCATCACCATCGATATAGGTGATGATTACATTATTCCGGTCGGCGTAGGTTTTCAGAATGGGCCCGATGGTCGCATCAAGAACTGCATTCAGCAGGACGGTATGTTTGCCGTGTTGTATGGCATCGAGAACAAAGCGCGCCCCGGCCTCGAGGTCGCTCGTCGCATCGATGACAACATCCACATTGCCAGAACGGCAAAGGAGGGCTGGATCGTCCGTAACCGCAATACCTCCCCGCGAAGCCACCCGATCGAAGTCCGAGATGGTGCTTACAGTCACGTAGTCTGTGGCGCCCATCTCAAGAAGCGCATTCTGGGCGGATGGCGCGCGACGGCTGGCGAAGCCAACCAAGCGCAGCCCTGGTTTACGATCCAAGAGCTGTAAGGCGATCCCGCGGCCCATATAGCCAGCTCCAAAAATAGCAACGCGAATCGGTTTGCCTTCGCTCTCCGCTTTTTCCAATGCTGCGTCCACGATGATCATGATCTCTCCCAAATAACTGCATAGATTGCAACGATGGACTAGCCTGGGTAAGCTGGCCAGGCCTTGTCCGCCTCTGAAATCAGGCCCACCGGTAAGGGCCAAGCGATACCGAATGCAGGATCGTCAAAACGAAAGCCGCGAGCCGAGTCTGGCGCATAAAATTGCGTGGTGAGGTATTCAACCTCCGAGTCATCAGTGAGGGTTTGGTAGCCGTGGGCACAGCCCTCGGGCACGTACAGCATGCGGTGATTCTCGGCAGTCAATTCGAAACCGACCCACTGCTTGTGCGTGGGAGAATCCGGGCGAAGGTCGACGGCAACATCGAAGATTGAACCGCGCGTGCATCGAACCGTTTTGGATTCGGCATAAGGTGGGAGCTGAAAGTGTAACCCGCGGAGGCCGGCCCTTTTCGCGGTAAAGCCGACATTAATTTGCGCGACGCGGGAATGCAGGCCGTGAGTTTCGAACTCTTTGCCACACCAGGATCGGGCAAAAAACCCGCGATTGTCTTCACGAAGTTCCATTTCGATGACGAACACTCCAAGAACTTTGGATTGGACAAATTTCATGGGCCGGGTCGATTCACCTTTGGTGAGCTCGAAGGAGCAACACCGATGAGGCCGAAAACAAGATCGTACTGCTGCTCAAGCGCCTCGCGCAGAGGGGCCATGCTTGCGGCAATCTGTTTCTTGATGGCCGCGGAATTGGCGTGCAAGGCTTTGAACTTCTCGATCAGATCCTCGGTGCGCAAGTCAGCGATATTGAGAACGTAATCACCCTGGCCAACTTGCTCAAGAAGAGCGCGGCTTTTTTCGTGGTATGCGACGCCGAGCACGGGCTTGTTCAATGCCAATGACAGAAGAATGCCATGGTAACGGTTTGCAATCACAAGATCAGTCCGGGCGATTTCTGAGATGAGATCCTCGATGTTTTGAATATGAGTGCCCGCAAGCATCCTTGGGGATTTCCCTGAACCGTTCAAGGCCGCGCGAATGTCGTCTATAGTAAGCACGTCGGCCCGCGCCTGGGTGGGAAAGAAAAGCACGGAATATCCATTCCCATCCAGCCATTCGGCAAAATCTGCGAACTTACGGACGTAATCGGCGTAGCGTGCTGGATCCGGCTCCGGCCAATAGCGGCCGTCAAAGAACGGGACGGGGTTGGCGCCGACAATCAGTGAATGGCCTTCAGTAGGAATGGGGCGCGGAGCGGGGAGCTTTAAGCTATAGACCAGGTCAGGGTAGACTGGATTGGGGCCCTTGACTCCCATACTTTCCACGAGGCGGCTGGAAATTGCGTCGCGATAAGAGCGGTAGCTGCACATCCGCAGCACGCGAGAAAAGAAAAAACGACTGAGCGGCGAGTCGATGGGACCGGCACCGACACTCAGGATCGCAACTTTTGTCCCTGTCAAGCGTGCAATGCGGCTCCACTTGTACAGGGTGAATGGAAATCCCCAGGGGCCGCCGTAGCCATCATTGAGCTGTTGAGATCCGGCGACCAGGAGTAACTCGACGCCGCGAAGTCGGCGGCAGGAATCGAGTAAGAACTTCGGTTCAAGTACGGCACTCTTCATCAGCCGGAAAATGGTTTGCAGCCAATGAAATAGAGGCACTAAACCTGGAATCGATCGGATTGCGCGTTTCCAGCCCGCTTCGGGAGTAAGCATCGCTGATGAAGCCGTGGACGCATGGGAGGCGTTTGATACCGCGGAGGACGATGGAGATTCATCCCACTGACGGATAGGAAAGCTCGTGATGCCGTGCCTTTGGCGCGTATCGTCCGGATTAATGGTGAACCCAAGTATATTCGCGCCCGGAATCCGCAAACGCACGTTTTGAATCACCGCGGCGAGCAAGGCCTCGTCGCCGAGATTCTTAGTTCCGCCGTGGCTGAAAACGCCAATCTTTCTGTGCGACTCAGAGGCCATCAGGCGAAGCACTCCTCAAGATTAATGCTGGAAGCAAGTGCATTCCTCAGACCTTTTTCTGCGCTAGAAAAATCATCTGCCAACCAAACCCGGCTTTTTCCTTCAAGGCGTAAAGTTTCTCTTGAGAGACGATCCGGCCAAGGATGGAATTCAACTTGTAGGAGTTGACCACTCGAAAGACCCCCAGTTTGCCGTGCGGGATGATTGTGAACGCCTTCCGAATGTGAAAGTAAGGAGCCATCATATCCTTGAGCTGGCCACGGCTAAGCTGATGAGCAATGTGTTGAGGAGGCTGGATGTTCCAGCCAACATCACCCAACCGGTCCATAACATATTTGTTGCCGGTCGTAATAATCATGTAGCCTCCGGGCTTAAGAACTTCGGCAGCCCGGCGGACATATTTTGACTGATTTTCGACGTGGGCGATCACTTCTTGGGAAACCAGGATGTCGAAATGGTTCTTAGGCAGAGGAGCATCGTAGACGTTCCCGGCGAGATAGGAAATGTCCGGACGACGGGCTTGGGCAGTAGCAATTCCTTCGGGCGAAAGATCTATGCCATGGGCCTCTCCGAAAGGAGTCAGCCTCTCGGTGAACCAGCCATGGCCGCATCCGAAATCAAGAATACGTGGGCGATTTAGGTTCAAACCTTGTATCAGTCCCAAAATCTCCTTGGCACGTCTTTCCGTCCAATCGTTCAGCACCTTTCGCTGTTCCGAGTTCTGCCAGTGCCAGTTCCAAAACTGGCGCTGATCCTCAATGGAAGGTAACTGCGGCATCGATGACATTTCATCCCCTCTAGTTTTTTTGTCCAAAGGCTCAATTCCTTGAATCGCTTAAACGTCCGCGAGCTTCGGCGGTGATTCTAACTACTCTCCCCGAGGCGAACTGAGCAGAATAACCTGGTCCATGCCGTGACCATGAGATACGCAACAACGTCGGCAGAAGCTGCCCACACTTGCTCTCGATCCTCAACAAGGGTCTAGCCGAGGGGGAGCAATACAATCACCAAAAAAACCCGTCTCATTACTGTGCTAACGCCTTAATTGTCAACAAGTTACAACTTTGCCGGAGTAGAAAGTAGGGGCCCCGCTGGTGAAAGATACCAAACATTTCCTCATTGTGGCACAGGTTTACACAGGGGGGTTAGTATCAAGGCCGGGCAGAGCAGGCAAGTCCTGTTGACCGGAGTTAAGATCCATGTTTCTCTAGCATTTAGCTCGGTAGTGATTGGCTATTAATCTGCAATAAAAAGCTTAAGCAATCTCACGGAGAACCATGTCCGCAGAGTCCGTACAGACCTCCCATCCACCAAAGTCCCGCTTGGGCAACCCTGGCGTCGTTCGTAACGTGATTTCCAATTGGGGCAGTTACGTCATCGCTATGGGAGTTAACTTTTTCTTATCACCATACGTTGTGAACCATCTCGGCAACGTGACCTATGGCGTATGGACGCTGTTACTTTCCTTAACGGGTTACCTGGGACTGCTTGACTTGGGGGTTCGTGGGGCGGTCACTCGGTACGTGGCCAGATTTCACACGGAAACCGATCACAAAC
>DASZFK010000581.1:0-2777 GCA_035939855.1 Candidatus Angelobacter sp. | reverse complement strand
GTCCCTGCCTTGAACGGTGAACAGTTCGTGCACGCCGCCATCCAATGAGCCGTCGGAATTCTGGATGAAACGGGCTTCACGGATCGGGCCATTGGTGCTCAGAAATATGGGAATTTGATTGGTGGCGTGATGATCCGAGGCGGCACCGATTTGTGGATTGTTTTGCGGGCTGGTACCGCCAATGGCGGGCTGGGAATGGCACTGGAAGCAACTCTCGCCATTGAACGACGGTCCCAGGCCAAAAAGCGTCTTGTGGCCCTGAGCGTCATTAGCTCCATTGGGAGTTACGGTTGTCCCGAAAATTATGAGTCCGTCAACCCAAAATGTTGTCTGGTCGTTCCCTATGCCGGGAATCGGATTGCCGGCGCCGGTGCCGCGCGAGCCTGGTCTTGGGCCAGGGTCAAACACATTGCCTACTGGTCCGAGAGCGCCGGAGCGCGGAGCGCTGGAAAAGCTGGAAGTACTCGCAGAACTGAGAGAGGTGGAAGCACCCGTATCGGCAGGAGTGCCGGAAACCCCGGGAGGTATGGTTGTATCTACTGCGCTATCGTCGGCCGTTGTTGTAGTTGTGTCAGTGGTGGTAAATGTTGTAAATGTTGAAGTTGTAGTGGGCGTGCTCGAGGTATCGATAGGCGTGGGAGATGGACTCGGAGATGGGACCGGCGTTGGAGTCGGGCTCGGAGTTGTACCACCCCCTGATAAAGTTGTAGTCGCAAGCGCAGGTCCATTAGACGAACGGGTCTGAGCCTGAAGGACGGTCGCGAGCATCAGAACCGCCATCATGGCGTAGACAAAGGGATTCCTCATCAACTTTGAGGTTGATGTGTTCATTGGTATAGTCCTCTTTTTTCCTTGATTTGTTTTTTTCTTGGTCTGTTCTTCGTGGAGGCCTTTGCAGAGTAGTCAGTTTCAGAAAAGTTCTAAGGTCTCCAGCCAAAAACCGTGCGCGAGAGTAGCATGATTAGTTTTTTCAACATGTCAATATTTTGTAAAAAAGCAAAAGCTAATCTGTTAAAACCGATGACCGAAGGCTTGATACCAGAAAGCCGAATCACAGATTGGTAAACTCTAATTTGTTTGAGTATTTACTAATTCCTAAATCGGGAACGTTTTTGGGAGTAATAATACATGTGCAGGGCTCCACATATGTTTGTGCCGGTAACGGCGACTCCACCTCCCCCGCCACCGCCGGCCGACGTATCGGTCAACGCGGTGGAATCGTCGGCTTGAGCGTACGAGAACGCCAATGCCAGCAGGCCGCAAAACACTAACTTTCTGAGCAGACTCATGGTTTTCATATTTTTCACCTCAATAACATTTCGGTTACGTGCCTTTTCATCGTGGGCCTTGGCTGGCGCTGCGCGCGATGGTGTCTCCCGAACGGCGATTGCCACTGCCCTGGTCGGAGGAACCTTGATGATGGTCGGCGTTTTCTTAGCAGCGAGATGGTTCAGCGGCGCGGGCTATGTCAGGTAAACCCTCCGACAAATGTCGAAAGGGGGCAATCCAGACCGTACATATCTGAATCATCGGCAAGCAAGGCCACCAGTCACATTGGCACTGTGAATCGAGTTTCTGGCGGCTCTTGGTGCTGCCAACTTGCGAGCTGCTGCTCTCATCTAAGCCCATAAGACGGTGATTCACCGCAGCGATCTAACAGTTTTGTTACGGGTTTTACGCAAAAACCCGGAAGGAAATTCCATGAAGATTCGAATGAGTATGGTTCTGTGCGCCTTGTTGGTTACCCTGGGCGTTATTGTTGCCGGTCCAGGTCCAGCTCTGGCTCAAAATCAAGACGAGCAGGAAAGTGGCCCAGTAGCCAGTGTCGAAGAACAACTCAAAAACCTGTCGGTACAACTCAAGCTCACCGAAGAGCAGCGGACAGCCATCAAGCCGATTTTGGAAGACGAACGACAGCAACTGCTGGCGAAAGACGATTCTCTTTCACGGGAAGACAGGATCACCAATAAGAGAAAGATACGCGAGAGCGCCGGCTCTAAAATCCGTGATCTGCTGAATGACGAGCAGAAGACAAAATTCGACAAAATGGAAAAAGAACGCCGCGATCAGATGAATGCCAGAAGAGAAAAGAGCGAAAGCGGTCAGCGGTAGTCCAAAATGGGAATTTTGAAAGCGCGAATATGCCGTAGGTACGGGCTAGCCGTCCTGCTGCTGTCGTGTGTCTCGATGGTGGTCGCGGAGCCCCGGCCAGGGGATGCGGGAGACGACGCTTGTCCGCGTCCCGGAGCAGGTTCGATTGTTCAGCAGCCGCCCGAACTGAAGAGCCACGACGGCCGATTGGAGTTGACTCTCAAGTTCCGAATCTCCGAGGACGCGCATGGCTTGATCCGTTACTGTTACTGGAGCGACAGCGGGCTACAGGCGCCTACGCTGCGGCTCAATCCCGGTGACGAACTCGTGATCCACTTCCGCAACGAGCTGCCCGGCAAAACCATCCGTCAACCGGCGCAAGCTGCGGGGCATCATTCCGGGCATTGTGCAGATGGCGAGATGAGCATGGGCGCCACCAACCTGCACTTCCATGGCCTGAATGTTCCCTCCACATGTCATCAAGATGACGTGATGCAAACGCTCATTGAGCCCGCATCATCTTTTGACTATCAAATGAAGATCCCGGCAAATGCGACGCCCGGGCTTTATTGGTACCATCCGCACCCGCATCCTTTCGGTGAAGTGCAAGTCCTGGGCGGGGCTTCCGGCGCAATTATCGTTGAAGGGATCGCGAGCGTCTATCCTGAGGTCCGCAAACTGCCGGA
>DASZFK010000580.1:0-12710 GCA_035939855.1 Candidatus Angelobacter sp. | reverse complement strand
TCCAAGAGGCGGAGACCGCGACTATATTCTCCCAAGACGTGTGCAAGGTTTTTATATGCTCCAAGTCCGTCATAATACAGGTCAAAGGCGTCTTGAATTTGACCCGCGAGGAGAGTCTGCTCGATAAGTAGCTCGTATTGTTCCAGAATTGCCGGATCGCTCGGATGCGTCTTTGGCTGTGCCTCCAAAGTAGGAGCCAACTTGGCGCGCACAGACTCATGGACGGACTCTGGCTTGGTCGTAAGAAGATTGCGAAAAAACTCGCGCAAAAAGGGGTGAGCGGAATAGACGGCCCGCTGCTCAGTCTCGTAACGAAAAACCAACCCTAACCCTTTCAGCCGTTCGAGATGATGCACCAGTTCGCGGTCGGAAAGACCGATGAGCGTGCCGGCCACTTCTCCGCCGGATTGCACGATCCAGCCGAGGAACTCGATCTGCACGCCTCGGGGAAAGAGGGAAAGGCGGGCGAGGAGATCACGCTCTTTAGAGGTTAGGGCTTGGGCATAGTGTTCCAGAATCCTATGCAGCCGTCGAGCCTTGGGATCGGATTCTTCGGCATCTGCCAAGGAAAATTCTGGTGCGCGGGCAGGATCGCCTCCGGCGAAGTTGCCTAAATACGAACCCAACACGGCGACAGATAACGCGTGGTAATACCCACCTATGTTCATAGGCTCAAGCAATTGCACTAAATCCGCATCTTCACCTTTGACCTTCCAAGCTCGCAGCACGTCGATGGCAATTGGGCGCTCAAGATCGTCGAGTACGATGGCGCGATGCCCAGCGCCGGTGTAGCTATCGAGGTCCACCAGAGGAAAGCGGGAGGTGACCAGGGCGCGGGCACTGCCTACTCCTCCGGCCAAGGCACGAACGAGGCGTTTAAGTTGGAGGTCTTCAAGTTCGCCACGGCGGCGATGATCGCCTTCGCTTTGCACGCGTTCCAGTCCATCGAGGACTAGGATGTGGGGCTTGTCGCCGGAGAGAGCAAGTTGTAGCCGCTCCAGCATTCCGCCGGTGGGCGTGTCTTTTTCGCCCGTGAAATAGAGGTAGGCTGCGCTCAAGAATTTGTCGGTATGAGGGTCTTCGTAGAAAGACCAGACAAAGACTCCGGCGCGGTTGGAGAGAGTAGCTTCATGGAGAGCTTTATCGACTAGGGCTGTCTTGCCTGTGCCGCCTGCGGCAACTATAGAGATGACGCGGTCTGGAGTAACTGGAGACTTAAGCCAATCTTTCAACTCCTGAAGCCTGGCTTCGCGGCCACGGAAATGCTGAGCCGGTTGCAGGGCGTGGCAGAAAAGAGGGTGCCATATCCGGGCAGTCGAGGCATGAGCGCGTTGTGGTTCAAACTTGGCCAGGGCTATGGCAACAAACTCGGCCAATTCTTCTTTGCTCGAAAATGTGTTTCGTATGCATTCGCGCTCCAGGTAGGCTTTGAACTCCTGGAGCTTTTGGACGGCTTTGGCAATTTCAGGAAATTTTTCCGGTGGCTCCGTGGTGAGCCGGTCTTGTTCTTTCGCGGCAGTCCATGGGGCCTTGGGATCAACCAGGAAGGCGAAGACAGGTTTTCCTGCGCGCTTGGCGGCATCCACTTCCAACCATGTGATCGAACGTTCGCCGTCGCCGCCCAGTTCTGGTGGTGGGACATAGCCGTAGCGATGAGCTACGATGCAGATCACCGCGTCTGCTTCGGCTGCCATTCTCATGCATTCTTGTGTGGGTTGGCCGGATTGAGCGGAGAAGGTCTCCATGGCAATTGGGAGATTTTCGAGGCGTAACACGGCATCGCGCACCTTTTCGCGATAGTCGAGGAGGTCGACCGCAGTGGAGGAGATGAATATGCGGAGGACGGGACGGGTTTCCATTTTTGGGAGTGTAAACCAGGGGGAGGGAGAAATGATAGCTTGGTAATTTCCTTCATTGTTCTTTTTTGGCACAAACAGACACCTGAGCATGGGTAGAGATGCCTTGTAGCGGCATTAAAGACCGAAACATTATCGGGGTCCTTCACTTCGCGCCAGTCATATTTGTAGTTGTGAAATTTGTTGCCGCGCTCCGTTCAGGATGACAGGTTCACAGATGATCGCATTTCCTATAGAGTTTCGGAAAAGTGGGTTACCTGTTACTTCGTCATCGCTTTCTCGATTTCGTCGGCTGTGCGGGGTAGGTCGTGGGTTAGCATCACCAGCTTTCCATTTTGGTCTATGTAGAACATGTCTTCGATGCGCACGCCTAGCTTCTCTTCCGGGATGTAGATTCCTGGTTCCAGGGTGAAGACCATGCCTTTGTTCAGCGGGGCCGTCGGATCGCTGGCGTCGTGGACGTTGAGGCCTACGTGGTGTCCGAGGCCGTGGATGAAGTACTTGCCCAGCGGCTCACCATGCAGGTCTTTGCCGTGGTTGATGGTGTCCATGGCTACCTTGTAGAGGGAGTCGGGGCCGTTCCCCGTTAGTTTGGAGCGTCCGAGTTCGAAGGATTTTATTGCGGCTTCCTGGGCTTGGAGCACGATGTTGTATATCTCCCGCTGGCGCGGCGTGAATTTGCCGTTGACGGGGGCGGTGCGGGTGATGTCGGTGGCGTACATCGAGTACTCGCCGCCTACGTCCATTACCACCAAGTCTCCGCTCTGCATGGTGCCTGAGTCTTCGGAATAGTGCAGAACCGTTGAGTACAGGCCGGAACCAACGATGGGCGCGTACGCCGAGCGCTCGCAGCCGCGTTTTGAGTATTCATAGACGATGAGCGAGGCGATCTCCCTCTCGGTTACTCCGGGATGGATGGCCTTGAGCGCCGCGCGATGGCCGGCTTCTGAAGCCTCGGTGGCGTGGGTGATGAATTGGAGTTCGCCGGCATCTTTTACCATCCGCAGGCGGGCGATCAGCGGCCTGGAGTCTGCCCAAGAGGTATAGTTGGGAAAAGAGTTGGTGCGGCGCAGCCATTCCTTTGGGCCACGCGAAGGCGATTCGTCGCCGGTGTCGGTGTAGACCACGGCCCGGGGTTGAGGAAGGATTTTCGCGAGTTCGTCGTGGATCTTATCGAGGGCTTGTACCTGGTCGAAGCCCGTAATGCGCGGAGCGTCGGGATTCTCGGGACCCAGCTTGGGCCCTGTCCATTTCTCCTGGGTGAGGTTGTGCGCGGGAAGAAAGAGGACCTCGGTGTATGGATGCGAATCCGATGCAGGCGAAACTACGACCGCTGCGCCCGGTTCAGCCCAGCCGGTCAAATAGTAAAAGTCGTCATTCTGACGAAAACCGAAGAGATCGTTCTGGCCTTCCGGTTCTGTGCCGCCAAAGAGGACGAGCGTGCCTCCATTCAGGTTTTTGGCTAGGGCCATGCGGCGCTCGCGATAGTCGGAACCTTTCTGGCGCTCCATGGCAGAGCTGAAAGTTGCGGAGACCAACAACAGGACAAGAAAGATTTTGCGCACGATGATTTTTCCTTCCAAAGGGAGTGTTGCGGATTTTAGCAGAAAGGTTCAACTGCAAAGAACGTAGAGTGGCGAAGCCACAACCAAACCCCAAACCCCAAAACCCAAACCCCAAAACCCACCACGGAGGCGCGGAGACACGGAGAAAAGCGAAAGATTAGCCACGAATTAAACGCGAATTAACACGAATCAAAATCAAAGAAGAGAAACCTAAAAGCGAAAAACCTAGATAAAGAAATAAACTTCAGCAATAAAGTTCAGCATCTTGATCGTCGATTTATTCGTGTTCATTCGTGTTTATTCGTGGCTAAAAGGTTTTGCTTTTCATTGGCGCCCTCACTGGCCTTTGCGATGTACATATTTCATTGTTGTTTCAGGAGCCGGTCGCGGTTCAAGCGGAGATTCTGTTTGCTGCGGTGAGTGGGATAGGGCTTTTCGTCTCCCATCAGGCCTTTCCAGAGGACTTGGTTGAATTTGGCTGAATCGAGTTTGTCTTCGGCGCTGAAGTCGAAGCCTTCGGTTTGGCGTTGCCAATATTCAGCGTCGTGCCGGGGAACGGCCATAGCTGCCGAGCCCGAACCGGCGTTCGGTGGGAGGGGAAGCTGGGTGGTTCGCAAGACTGCGGGGATTCGCGCCGTATAGCTCCACTGCGTTTGCGTGCGGGAGAATATATCGGACATCGGCGCTTGGACTGCATCATTCAAACCTAAATGCCTTGTGCCAAGGATGTCTTCGATGGTGCGCAGCATGGAAACCGTATTGAAACGCCTTGAGACTATCGCGCCTTGCTTTACGTAGGGTCCGACTACAAAGGCGATGCTGCGATGGGCATCGACGTGGTCGGGGCCGTTTTGGGCATCGTCTTCGATGACAAAGATCATGGTGTCTTTGGCATATCTGCTCTTGGCCACTTTTTCAACCAGCAACCCTACAGCGTAATCGTTGTCGGCCATTTCGGTTTCGACCGTGTTGATTCCATCAGCAGCGGTCTTGAAGTCGCCGAAATGGTCATGGCAGAAGCGCACCAGCTCCAGGGTGGGCAGGTTGTTGTCTTTTACATAGTCGTCGAACTCACGTTCCCATTCCTTGAAGCGCCAATAGTCGGCAAATTTCTGGTCAAATCCACGAAAGTAGGGATCGGTGACTTCATGCAGCCGGGGATTGCTGGGAAAGGCGACTCGCGTCGTGCTGGCCGCGGGATCGTGGAGCAGCGGAATCGCTGCAGGTGATTTTTCGGGAGCGGAATAGCGATCCAGGTTGAGAAAGAAACCGTAGTTGCGGACTTTCAACCCGGCGTTGAGGGCGGCATCCCATAGATAACCTGCGCCGACGGAATCCTCAGGGCCGTCAGGCGCGCCTACATCAGCGGTGCCGGGGAGCTGATCGGCTGCGTCCTCCAGGCTGGCCGCGCGAGGATCGAGAGCAGCCCGCTCTTCAGGCGAGCCTACGCTCACATTGATGCCGCGATTTACGCCTTCAAAGTCATAGCTGAGGCCGCGTCCGGCATAATTCAAAGGGACGTCCTTTTCCACTACATCGGTGGCGCGGGCCGCCGTGCTCCAGTTCCAGCCATTTCCGCTGACATCGCCGCTGTCGTAAAAATTATCGAGAGTCACAAAGCGCCGGGCGAGGTCGTGATGATTGGGAGTAATCGGCTCCTTGAACAAGGTGATTGAAGGATCGCCGTTGCCTTTTTCCAGGTCACCCAGTACCTGGTCGTAGGTACGGTTCTCTTTCACGATATAAATTACATGCTTGATGTTGTTGTGAAGGAACGAGAACAGCGGGCCGGCAGCCGGCTGTGCTGCAAAATGGTTATTGCCGGCCACCTGATGGGTAAGACGTTGCAGCTCGGCATCGTCGGGGCGTGGCACAACCAACAAGCCGCCTTTTATCAACTGCATGATGTACTGTTGTGCTGCGACACAAGGGCCGCGTTCGCCGGTTGAAAACGAGTTGCGGCAACCCTTGGGATTGGGGCCAGAATTGGATTTTCCATTCACGATATAAAGCATTGACCCATCATGGTTCAAGCTGACCGACTGCGGATACCAGCCCGTGGGTATCAGTCCCTCGATCCGGCTTTCGCTCCCATTGCCTGCCACTTTGATTACTGCGACGGAATTGGTGCCACCATTGGTAACGTAGAGCGTACGCTCGTCGGGCGAGAGCGCCAGACCGTTGGGATTGCTGCCTCTGAAGCGGCTTTTATTGGGGAAGAGCTGCTCGGGGGCCGTAGTGCCGATGTTAGCTGTTACCTGGTTGGTAGCAGTGTTGATCACGGCTACGGAATCGCTGTTGTCGCAAGCCACGAACAATTGAGTTTGATTTTTGTTCAGAATGAGCTTGTTTGGTTGGCCCTGGGTCTTGATCCGTCCGGCGATGGAGGGCGTTGAAGCAAGATCGAGCACGACGATTTCACGGTCGCGCACGCTCGAGACATAGACTTTGTCGTCGCCTTTGAAGGCAGCCCAGAAGGGAAATGAGCCTCCGGAAACTCCTTTCTGCTTAGGATCGTTCTTTCCGGGACGCAAATCTATTTCCGCGACCTTTTGCAGCGTTTTCAAATCCACGACCGAAATGGAATCATTCTCATAGTTGGCAGCAACGAGACGTGTACCCGAGGCGTTTACGGCCAAGCCAGCAACCATCGGGTGAGTCTTGACTCCCAAAGCTTTGTCATGCCCCAGGGAGACCGGCTCGGGCGATTCGCTCCACTGACCATTGGCTTGCGTGAAGACATGAATGTTGTCATTGCTTCCGCCCGAGACATAGAACTGCGAGCCATCCGGTTTCCAGGCAATGCCGGCAAACGTGTTGGGGATTTTCAGGACTTGTTTCTTCACGGGAGGCTGCTGCCGGATGTCGTAAACAAAGACGTATTCTTTCGACTGCTCAGGGATGGGTTTTCCTTCGGCATCGAAATTCCGGTTAAAGCCGCTGGTGAGAATCAGCAGAGTATTTCCGTCGGGACTGACGGCCGTCGAGATGGGATGGTCCGCCGTATACTGCGGCAGATCGGGCAAATCCGGATTGAGAGCTTGAAAAGTCGAACCTTTGGCTGCCGTTGGAGTAATGCTCATGCCAGTGGGCAGGAGCTCGGCAGCCTGTTTCTTTGATTTGGGATTTTGGGATTTGGGGTTCTTAGGAAGAGCAAATGAAGATGCGCATATCCCAATCAGAAGCGCGAGGATTATGTTATGAATGTACCTGTTAGCCATTAATGTCTCCTGATTTCTTCTCAGCGTTTTCTCTGCGCTCTCTGCGGTTGCTTTTGATTTTCCTGTTGCGTCCATCGCATCCTTTGCGGTGGAATTAGTTTTCTTTTGCACAGAAAAAACGCGGCAGCCGAAACTGCCGCGTCTTAGTTCGGACTTCAAGACAGGTTAGAACTGGAAGCGAGCTCCGAGTTGAATCTGCCTGGGTGTGTAAATGAAGTTGCTGTTGGAGTTATTCACCTGGTTGAAACCGGAGTTAAGGGCAAGGCACGGCGACAGGGCCACCGAGCCGCACGTCGCAGCATTGTTGCCGATGATGTAACCGGTTGAAGTTATGCCAGTAACATTCTGATGATTGGGAAGATTGAAGATGTCGCCCGAGAGCTCGATCTTGTATCTATCGTGCATGGTGAATTTCTTCGCGACTCTCAAGTCCACGATATAGGTGTTGGGGAAACGGAAGGTGTTGCGGCCGAGAACATCGATGCGGTTGGCCCCACCAGAACCATTGACGCTTGAGCCGAGGGCGCTGCCAAAAGGTTGGGTCGGCGGTGTCCCCGCGGTAGTCAGTGAAAATGGAAGCCCGTTCTGGGCGGTAAAGATCGGGGCAATTTGCCAGTCGTTGGCCAAGTAGCCCGCTGCTCCCTGCACTTTCCAGGGGGACTGAATGACCGCATTCAGGGTGAAGCGGTTGGGCACATCGTAGATGGAGTTGCCGTATTCCGCTCGGGAGTTGCCAGGAACCAGGAGATCGTTGGTATCGCTAAAGGTAGTGCCGTTGACTCCTGTATCGATGGCGTGAGCCCAGGTGTAATTTGCTGAGAATTGGATGCTGTGACTCAAGCGATGATTCACCTGCACAGCGAGCGCCTGATAGTTGCTGATGGCGCCGCTGAAGATATCGGTGAGAGATTGGAAGTTGGGGTTAATACGCTGCGTGAAGAGTGGTTCAGTCAGCGTGCTAACGTTAAGAGGCCCTCCCCCCACGACATTGTAAGTAATGTTGCCGATTGAAGGTGCAATATTCACGTCAGCAAAGTTCGGCAATTGACGGCCATAGCTGCCGAGATAGCTGACGGAGAGCACCGTGCCCCAGCCAAGATCACGCTCGACGGTTAGATCAGCCTGGCGGATTTGAGGGGCTTGGAAGTGCGAATCAAAGAAAGTCGCGCTCGGCTTCGCTCCCGGGCAAGTGGGAGCAGCAGACAGAACTACAGGGAAGGGCTGCACACAAGGCTGGTTGCTAGTCACTGTTGGGAGCAATGTAAATTGCAGTTGGCTTCCCGGAACCGCTGTACTCGTGAGCGCGTTGAAGATGGTGGAGTTGATGATGCGGCCATAGTAGACGCCGTAGCCGCCCCGGACAACGGTTTTGTTGTCCCCAAATACTGACCAGGCAAAGCCGACTCGCGGACCGAAATTGTTAGCGTCGTTAGGCATGGTAGCAGTTTGAGGTAGTGCTGGATTCACCAAACCGGGGAAGGGAGCAGGCAACAGCTCATGCTCGTAGCGGAGTCCCAGATTTAAGGTGAGCCGGGACGCAACCTTCCAGTCATCCTGGATGAAGAATCCGACATCGGTGCTGCTGAACTCAAATCCTATTGGGCCAAACGCCTGAGTGAAACTGGTATAGCAGGGAACATTTTTGCTACCGGAGACACAGGTGTTGGGCTTGTTAAGGTCAGAGAAGTAATTCAGCAGACTGCTGTAGCTGAAGCTTCCGAACTGATTGCGCAGGTTTTGGGAATTATCGCTGACGCGGCTGGCATCGAAGCCGAACTTAAGGGTGTGCTTGCCATGGGTCAAGATCATCGTATCGGCCCACTGGAAGCGAGTCTCGTCCGGGAACGCCGGGCGCAACAGGAAGGTGGGCAAGCCAAAGCTGAAGCCGTTGGTGATCGAAACGTTAGGAGGCAAGCCTAAGGGATTGGTGAAGGTCGGCGTATGGAGCAGATTGCTGACTTCGTAGGGCGTGGGCTGCTGACCATTCTCGAATTCGAAGTCGCGGCCATAAGAGAGTCTGGCTTCGTTGGAAAGATTGGAAGTGAACAAGCTATCAATCTTCAGCACGCCCCAAGTGTCTTTTACAAAATCATTGCCAAAGCTGGCGATTCCGTTGGTGTTGGTAGCCTGAGTCTGGATACCGGCGGGCGAAGCCCAGCGCATACGGTTTACTGCAACGGACACATGGTTTTTCTGATTTACCTGCCAATCGATCTTGGGAAAGAATATCTCCTGATCACCTTTGCGGGGCACAGGGCCAAGCATGGATACAAGACCTGCCAAATCGTTGTTGTAGATGGTTTGAGCCTGCGGAGATGTTACACCAAGACGGGCTGCTAGAGTGTTGATGGTAGTGGTACTGGGCGCGGCAAAGAATACGTTGGGGTTACTGGTGATTGCCGTTCCAGGAAAGTTACGATGAAAGCCATCCCAGGCGAAATACCAGAACAGCTTATCTTTGATGAAGGATCCACCCACACCAAACCCGCCGATGTAGCGCACGTCGCTAGGCTTGAAATTAACCGGGGTAAAAACGCCGGGCAAAGTTTGGACGTTAATGTTGGTAAAACCATTGCGGGCGCCCCAATTTTGGTTGCGATCGTAGAAATAGGCCTCGCCATGAATAGCATTGCCGCCGGTCTTAGTGACTGTATTGATCACGGCTCCAGCAGACCGCCCATATTCGGCAGAGTAGTTCGATGTATTGACCTGGAACTCTTCCACCGCAACCTTGGCAGTGGAGTATCCAGCGCGCGTGCGTCCACGCTCTTCAGAGAAGAAGGCCTGATTGTTATCAGCGCCGTCTACGGTATTGTTGTTGAGCAGAGTGCTCATACCACGGAAGCTGATCAAGCCAAAGCCGCTGGAGTCGCTCACTGCAGTTGGCGTGAGCAGCGTAAATTCGGACCACCGGCCGCCGTTGATCGGCAGGTTGTCGACGGCTACCTGGTTGAGCGTGTCAGAAACTTCGTTGGAAGTGTAGTTGATTTGCGGGGCTTCGCTCGATACTTCGACAGTCGTTTGCCCTCCGCCCACCGTTAAACGCGGCGTGATTTCGGTAAGGCTGCCAACCTGGACGATTACGTTCTGTGCCTTAAAAGTGGCAAAGCCCGTTTGCGTGGCCGTCACAGTATAAGAACCGGAGGCCAAATTGGTGACACGGAAGTCGCCGGAAGAATTCGCCGTGGCCGTTTGTTCAGCGTTGGTGGCGTTGTTGTGGACGACGACTTTGGCGTTAGGCACCACAGCGCCGCTGGAATCGAAAACTGTGCCGCCGATTGCGCCTTCCGTCGTGGATTGGGTAAACGCCAAACCGGCAAGCAGAAAACAGCACAGAAAAATGTTCAGAACCTTTCGCATTTGTATCCCCCTACCAAACAGGTAAGTCTAAAATATGTGCTTGATTCAGCAGTGTAAAACTTTGATTAATTTTTGAATTAATCGGATAAGGTCAGGCAACTCGGGAAAATCCGAGAGGAGCATACTCTGACCAGAATGAGAGTTCAACCTTTATTATTGTGGAGAAGTCGCTCAAACTGTGGAAAAACCGGGGCCTGAAAGAGCAGTTTGGGACGTTTTTATCATCGTGCTTGAAGGATCACGAGATGGCTCAAGGTACCGAGACGAGAAGACTTTCTGGGGAGCGGCTTTCTCCAGTGCGAAAAATCATCGCGGACAGACCTTTCACTCGCCTTCAGCCAAAAAGTTTTGGATTTTTCGGCACGACTATGGTTTCCTTCGCTGACTAGGGCAGGCCCTTCGGCGAAACCTCCGGACAAGCAATGCCCTGACACCCAGACTGCTGAAGCTTTTTTGAGACATGCTCCAAAGATAAAAAAAGAAATCAAAAAATCTTCTTGCGAAATCCTTAAAACTCATTTATAAGATTTCTCACCCGCTGCTGTTAGTTGTAACCACTCCAAATTTTGATCTTTAGCACAAGTTTTTCAGCGCGAATTTCGTTTAGCGCACATTTTCGAAATGTGTCTGTTACAGACATGGCTTCAGGAGAAGGACTAACTATGCCTAATGCGGATCTAAACGTGGCGCCGCTAACCGGTAAGAATCGTGGAAATAATATTCTCATGCGGCTTGGTGTCTTAGGTTGGGTGTTTGCCGTGCTGGCGCTTTCTTTGGCGTTGGCTTCGACCGCTGATGCGCAGCGTCCACCGACTAAAAATGACTATGCAGACAGAATAGGAATGCCAGATTTTGCCTTGCAGCACCCCGTGGAGATGGGATTTGTTAACTTGGCAAATGGAAACCTGCATTTGGACATTCCGATGGCTAGCTTCCCCCAACGTGGAGGATCGAGTATCTCCCTGAAGCTGACCTACGACAGCCGCATATATAAGATGATTACGAATCCTGCCCTTGTTATGCAGCCATACAACGCTACAGGTTCAGATGGTGGTTGGAAGGTAATTCTCAAAGGCGAGTATGTTGACGCAATCCTGAACTCATCCGGCTGCGATGCGGGTGGTTGTTTAGGAACTAGCAACGAGGTTAGCGACGGTAATTGCAATGTTGGTTCGCCTAATCCAGGCAATGTTTTATTTTTTTCGCAGTTTAGCTGGTCATCACCAGATGGCGGATCAAAGCGATTCCCGATCTCAACATCGACGGCGGACCAGGCAGGCGGCGATTGCAGCCTGTTCGAGAAACCGAACGATTCGCAATATGCCGATGATGGCTCCGGTTATTTTATGGTCGTGACGGGTTACACGAACGCGCTCGTCTATGACCGGGCTGGGAACCTGGTGGCCGATAGCCAAAGCGCATTGCACATAGAGGATACCAACGGGAATAAGATGACGTTGGATGCCAACGGAAATCTCGTTGATTCCCTTGGTAGGACCCTAGTCTTGAAGACGGTCAATGGGAACAACACTTATTATGACGTTTTGAATTCTCAAGGGACAAGATCCCGGTACACAATTACATATGCAACCATCAATGTAAATACCGCATTTGGAAGGCCCTTTACCAGCGAGTACACGGGAACCATTACCGTGGTGCAAAGCCTAACGCTGCCAAGCGGCGCAACCTACAACTTTGGATATGATGCTGGAACCGCAGCCGGCAATTACGGACTAGTGACGAGTATGACGCTGCCTACTGGCGCACAAATTCAGTATGGGTATTCTACTTTTGTGACGGATTTTAACGACGTGACTGGGGATCACGAACGATGGGTGACCAGCCGCAACTCGGCTGGAGCATCCTGGAGCTATGCACCGACGGAGGTGAGTCACGCGCCACCAGTCCAGGAAGTGACTCTCACTCAACCGAATGGAGAATCTATCATATATGATTTTATTATTGATCAATATTACGGCGCCTGGAATACCACGTCCGTCTATAAAGACGTTTCGGGGAACACACTAAAAACTGAGCTAAAGGAATATATTCCTGGTCTTGGGGCAACTCGATCGATTCCTCCGATATTCTTTTCAGAGCTTCCTGCGCGCCGGACTACTTCCTATCCGTCTGCGGGAGGCACTCTTTCTACAAAAGTTGAGTATTCGTACGACAACGTCCTCTATGGCAATGTCAGCGAAGTGCGCGAATGGGATTGGTATACCGGAACTGCGCCTGCGACTCCAGCACGCATCACAGATGCGACCTATACAGCAGGATCGCCTGCGTATTTGGCGAAAAATATTCTTAACAAACCGACGAGTGTCGTTGTAAAAGATGGCTCGGGGAGCATAGCGGCGCAAACGCAGTTCGAATATGACAACTATACGGCGGGAATCATCGCTAGCGCGGCCGTCCAGCACGACAGCGCTTTTGGAACCGGTTATACATTGCGTGGCAATGTGACGGCGAACCAGCAGTGGCGCAATACCGATGGCGTGTGGCTGACCACCCGCAATCAATATGACGATGCTGGAAATATTCTTTCGACGACAGACCCACTCAATCAAACAACCTCGTATGACTATACAGACTCATGGACTAGCGCCAGCGGGGGCAATACCTGTGCGCCCGGTGGCGGAGCTGGTAAAGCATATGTCACAACAATCACGAACCCACTGAATCAGACAGTTACAAATACCTTTTAT
>DASZFK010000579.1:0-11251 GCA_035939855.1 Candidatus Angelobacter sp. | reverse complement strand
CCAAAAGGCTGCTTTTTATGAAAGACAGGACAAAGCCTCAAACCGGCAATTTACTCAAGTCGGCATCGAATCCGCCCCACGAACGAATCTCAGCCACCTCGACCTCAAAGGTGGCTAAAAACCTTCCAAAAGGCTGCTTTTTATGAAAGACAGGACAAAGCCTCAAACCGGCAATTTACTCGTTTCAGCATCGAACCCGCCCCGCCGACGAATCTCAGCCACCTCGACCCCAAAGGTGGCTAAAAACCTCCCAAAAGGCTGCTTTTCATCGAGGAGAGCATAAGCCTTAAACCAGCCCGCAAACCGCAGGTCACTTGCTGTATGCTCGAAGCTGAACCGATGTCCGACGCGCAGCCGAACACCCAAACCTTGACCATAGCCGCTACTGGGGCCAGCGGAGTTCTTTTTACACGAGCATTGCTGATGGTAGTCGAGCGTGATGCTCGCATCTCTACCGTGAACCTCGTGGTTTCAGACAATGCATTGCGAGTTTTTGCCGAAGAGCTGCAAATCACGGGACGCAACAACCTGGTCGAGCAACTTCTGGGAACGAAATCCAAAAAAATTCAGCAGCAGAACAACGATGACATTGGCGGCAATATCGCCAGCGGCTCGTATCCTACGGATGCCATGATCATTCTGCCTTGCAGCATGGGGACGCTGGCGCGAATTGCCAATGGATTGGCCGGCAGCCTGATCGACCGAGCCGCCGACGTGTGTCTGAAAGAAAAACGCCCCCTGGTGTTGTGTATCCGCGAGACTCCGCTGAACCGCATTCACATTCGCAATATGGATAACGCGGCCCAGGCTGGCGCAACCATCTATCCGCTGATTCCCACTTTTTACAACAAACCTTCAAGCCTCGATGAAATGGCGCATCAATTCGCGTGCCGGGTGCTTCAATTTATTGGACTGACGCAGCCGGATGCATATCGCTGGGGATGAAGAATCGAGCGACCATGGACGCGCTATCGTTACGTAAATTACTGGAACAGGTTAAAAAAGGGGCTTTAACGACTGACGAAGCGGTTGCGCGGCTGCGTCACATGCCGTTTGAAGATTTGGGCTTTGCGCGAGTGGACCACCATCGGCGCTTGCGTACCGGCTTGCCCGAGGTCATTTTTTCCGACGGCAAGACTGCGCAACAAGTCGCCGCAATCTTCAAGAGCATGTCCAAACAAGGGGGGAACGTCCTCGCCACCAAGGCAACGCTGGAGCAGTTTCGGGCAGTGAAGAGAATCAGCCGCAAAGCGGAATACCGTAAATTGGCCCATGCCATCGTGCTGCAGCAGGACCCAACCCGATATGGAAAAGGAACCGTGGTTGTAGTCTCCGCGGGCACAAGCGACATTCCGGTAGCCGAGGAAGCGCTTGTGACCGCCGAAATCATGGGCAATGAGGTTGCTCATCTGTATGACGTTGGCGTGGCCGGCATTCACCGTCTGCTGGCCAGCAAATCGGTTCTTGACCATGCGCGAGTCGTCATCGTCTGCGCCGGCATGGAAGGCGCGCTGCCGAGCGTGGTGGGCGGATTAATTGGTGTACCGGTGATCGCTGTGCCCACAAGCGTCGGTTATGGAGCAGCCTTCGACGGCTTGGCTGCGCTTCTGGGAATGCTGAATTCCTGCGCGTCAAATGTCAGCGTCGTCAACATCAATAATGGCTTTGGAGCCGGGTATGTTGCATCGCTGATTAACCGACTATGAGATCGTTCTGCGGATCACCAGATCTTCTTTCCCCATTCATCTGCAAAAACGGTTCGTGAAGGATCGAAGCGTCCACCATAAGGTTTATCCGGGCCCTTGCGGCGTCCGATTGCCAGGAGCGCCACCACGCGCACGCGCTGGGGAATTTTCAATACATCTTTTACTTTGTCTTCCAAAAAGCCCTCCATGGGCGCGGTGTCATAACCCAAGGCTTCTGCCATCCACATCATAGTTGTGTAGGCAATCATAACGTGGCGGTTGACCCACAGCCCAAACGACGGCTGGATGCCCGCGACCGCACTTGGGGCGTTGCCGAGAAAACCGGAAATCGCTTGCCGGGCTGCCTGATGGTCCTGGTCCCCGCCAAAGCCGTGCTTCTTTGCCAGCCTGATCATCTCTTCGAGATCGCCATCTTTCCATCCGTCAGGGTCGCCGCAGGCCACAATCACGGCGCTTGCCTCTTCAACCTTGGGCTGTCCGAAAGCCGCTTCGCGCAGCTTCTTTTTCTGCTCTGGAGTGCGCACTACGACAAAACGCCAGGGTTGCAGGTTGTAACCGCTGGGCGCTTCCAACCCAGCCCGAATGATCTTCTCGAGATCAGCCTCAGGAATCGCAACATTTTCGAAATTCGACGTGGCGCGCCGTCCTTGGATCGCCTCGCTCAGCACTTTCTCGCTAGCCATTTCCACTTGCTCCTTGAAATTTTGGTCTATGAAAACCCTTATTGTTTCACAGAACGGCAAGTGGGGAAAACAAGGCTTGCCGAGGATCTACGCGGGTGCACGCGGATTTGTGATGCCATGACAAAGAGAGTGGCATCTAATCTGGTTGTGGCACTCGAACAGTACAACCGCAAGCGTCGCTTCGGAAGCACTCCTGAACCGCCGGGAAAGATCGAGCGCGGCGCACAACAGCGTTTCGTAGTGCAGAAGCATCGCGCTACGCGCTTGCATTACGATTTTCGGCTGGAGATGGAGGGCGTCTTGAAATCGTGGGCAGTGCCCAAGGGACCGCCGCTCGATCCGGCTGACAAGCGGTTGGCCATGCAGGTGGAAGATCATCCAGTTTCTTATTTTGATTTTGAAGGCAACATTCCGGAAGGAAACTACGGCGCCGGAACGGTGATGGTTTGGGACACGGGAACCTGGGAGCCTGTGGGCGACCCTGTGGCAATGCTCAAAAAGGGCGACCTGAAATTCAAGCTTCAGGGTGAAAAATTGAAGGGCGAATTCGTGCTGGCTAAGATGCGCTCTTCAAGAATGGGTTCGAAAGGAACGGAGTGGCTGTTGATTAAGAAGAGGGACGAGTTTGCAAAACGTGATTCCAACGGCAATCTTGATAAACTTGACTACTCCGTGCTCACCAATCGCAGCTTGAATGAAATCGCCGGCGACAGGACCTCTGCCGAGTGGGAAAGCAATCGCAAAGCGGCCACTCGAAAAGGGGCAGGATGGCTGAACGCGGAGGCCGCGCCCAAAAAGAAACCGGCCAAAGGAAAAGCCGGCTCAGTGAAGGCCGCCGAGTCTCGCAAGACAGTGGATGGAAAGAGCGCTTCAACCACGAAGACAATTTCCGCACAATTGGAAGCGATCGCTGCAGCGCACCGCGGACCTATGCCCTCCGTCATTCATCCGATGCTGGCCACGCTGGTAGAACAACCGTTTGATGATGATCAATGGCTCTTCGAAGTCAAATGGGATGGTTATCGCGCGGTGACATTCGTTCAAGATGGCGAAGTGCGGCTGGTTTCACGTAATCAAAACCAGCTAACCGGCGAATTCCCGGAAATCGCAAAAGCGGCGGCTTCACTTAAGATAGAAAACGCCATCCTTGACGGGGAAGTAGTGGCGCTCGATGAAAAAGGACTCTCCTCCTTCAGCCTCATGCAACAACGCACGGGCATGACTCATCCGGGAAAAGCCACGAAACGCGATGCTTCCGTACCCATCGTTTATTACGTGTTTGATCTTCTATACCTCAGCGGTTACAACCTGATGAAAGTCGAGTTGGAGCAGCGCAAGAATCTGTTACGACAGATCATCCCCGAAGGAAAAGGCTTCCTGCGGTTTTCCGACCATTATCCCGTGGACGGAAATGCATTGTTTACGGTTGCCAGAGACAAAGGTCTGGAAGGCATTGTGGCCAAGCTTCGCACTGGACAGTATGTTCAAAGACGTTCACGCGAGTGGCTCAAGATTAAGATCACGCGCCGCCAGGAGTGCGTGATTTGCGGATACACCGATCCCCGTGGAGCAAGAGAACACTTCGGCTCGATCATTCTGGGGCTTTACGATAAAGACAAGAAGCTTGTCCATGTAGGCCAGGCAGGCAGCGGCTTTACGGTTTCCTCCCATGCCACCTTGTGGAAGCGCCTGCAAAAACTTGAGACCGATCACAATCCCTTCAGACAAAAGATCGACGCAACCCGGCGACCGCACTGGGTTGAACCAAAGCTGGTTGCCGAGATCAAATTCTCCGAATGGACCCATGAAGGCAAAAGTGGCCAAGTCAAGATGCGGGCGCCGATCTACCAGGGGCTCAGAACCGACAAGAAGCCTGAAGAGTGCACATTTGAATTCCCTCGTTCCACTCATGATGAAGTAAGAAAGGCTGAGGAGGGGAGCGCCGCTTAGGCCACAAGCGGTTGGGCCTGAGGGCGGGGCTTGGGGGCGCTCCTCATTTTGGGCCGGAATCTTGCTGTCGCAGTGACTCGGCAGCGCATCTCATCTGGAGTCTGAGGCCGTAGCCCGGAGCGCGCCTGGATAACGAAAGGACCTTGATTTGCGTCTAATCAACAGGTGCTCCCGAATATTACCAACGAGTTAGCATCCATACAGATTAAGGTTTTTCCATTTATAATCTAAGGTTGCAAGCCTTGGAGGAAAGTCACTTTATGAATTCTCGCTTTGCCGCTTTGATGGCACGCCTGAAAGCTCAGCAGGTGCTGTCGACGGTTGTCATCCTGATTACTCTCACCGTCGGCATCCTGATTGGGACGGTGCTTAGCAGGAGCGGAGTCAAGGGCAATTCCAACGCCGATGCCAGTCTGTTGCCGAAGATGCAGAGCCCGCAACAGCTCGGTAATACATTTGGGCAAATCGCCAAACAGCTTTCGCCCGCGGTGGTGAACATTAACTCGGAGTCTGCGCCGAAACCCCGGCGACGGATGCGGCGGCCCAATTCCAATCCCAACAGCCCCGATGGCGGCCAGGATCCGTTTCAGGATTTCTTCGATCGCTTTTTCGGCGGACAGGGAGGCCAGGGCGGGCAGGGTGGCCAGGATGACAGTCCTTTTCAAGCCCCTGATGGAGGCCGCGAGCGCTCTCTGGGCTCGGGCGTGATCCTGAACTCCAATGGGTACATCATCACCAACTTTCACGTTGTCGAAAGCGCAGACCGGATTCGGGTCCAACTGAAAGACGAGCCGCCAGGGGTTTTGCACGAAGCTAAAGTCATCGGGTCTGATCAGGAAACGGATCTCGCGGTAATCAAGATCGATCCCCCTAAAGACAAGACGCTCAGCCCGGCGAGGCTGGGAGATTCAGACGGCGCTAATGTAGGCGATTGGGTGATCGCGATTGGCAGCCCCTTTGGTTTGCAGGAAACCGTGACGGCGGGCATCGTCTCTGCGAAGGGCCGTAACATCAATCCTGCTCGTTCCTTCCAGTCCTTCATTCAGACCGATGCTGCCATCAACCCGGGTAATTCAGGCGGGCCATTGGTCAATATGAACGGCGAAGTCATCGGCATCAATACTGCCATCTTCACGCAATCATTCGGATACCAGGGTGTGGGATTTGCCTTGCCATCCAATACTGTACGTGATGTATACGAGCAGATCACGAAGAACCCCGATCACCGCGTGTCTCGCGGCTCGATTGGCGTTGAATTCAATGCACAGCCCAATCCAGCCATGGAGCGCACTTACGGCAAAGGCGTAACCATCTCCAATGTTCGTCCGGATACGCCGGCGGAGAAGGCGGGCTTGCAGACTGAAGATACGATTACGGCGGTCAATGGCAAACCGGTGAAGAGCGGCGATGAATTGGTCAGCTTGATTTCCGCTACGAAACCCGGAAACAAAATCGCGCTCAGCGTCATGCGGAACGGCAAGCCTAAAGAAATTAGCGTGACGGTTGCCGATCGGGCCAAGCTGTTTGGAGAGCGAACTGAGACAGCCGATGAATCTACGTCGGAAGGCGAATCAAGTCCAGCCAAGCTAGGTATCAACGTACGGTCTCTTACCCAGGAGCAGGCCGAGCAACTGGGAATTACTGGTGGAACCAAGGGCGTCCTGGTCACTGAGGTGAAACCCGATTCTTTCGCGGACGATATCGGAGTTCAGCGTGGTTACGTCCTCCTGAAGGTGAATGGACGACCAGTTAACAGCGAAGAGGAGTTCCGGAAGGCGACTTCACAGCTCAAGAGCGGGCAAGATGTGGTATTCCTGGTACGAACGGGCCGTGGCCAGAATGCCGGGAATGTCTTCCTGTCCGGTACCCTTCCGTAACCTCAAAGGTGAACACCCTACTGGCGCTGGAGCATCAAACGTGACATGATGCTCTGGCGCTTAGCCCTCGTCTACACGGAGGTAAAAAGCTTTGCGTACTTCAAAACGAAACCTAGTTGCCGTCGCCGTGATGCTGACGCTACTTTCGACTCTGGGTGTGGCCAAAACCAAGCGGCACACGACTGCACCATCTTCAAAAACCGCAACGCGCCCTAAACCGGGACATTCATCGTCGAAACATCGCCGCTCTTCAAAGCTGCGAAAATCCTCCTGGAAGCGGCATGGGCAGCAAAGCATTCAATCAGAGCGCGTTACCGCCATTCAGCAGGCGCTCATCCGAGAAAAATACCTGGATGGCGAACCTACGGGAAAATGGGATGACCGCACCCAGCGAGCCATGGCCAAGTATCAGGCCGACAATCAATGGCAATCCAAGGTTACTCCCGATTCGCGCGCCCTCATCAAGTTAGGATTAGGACCTGACCACTCGACCGAGGGAAGCTCGCTTGTTACAGGAACCGATGCGGTTGCCGCTACCACGGCTTCTGGCACGAGAGCCACGCCGAACCGGTGAAGAATCGGGTGATCGGGTGATCTGATCATCGGGTGATCGGAAGCTCAAAAGAGTCGTCGCGTTGGCGTATGAGGTATTCACTAGAAACGGTTTGATTGGATTCGGTTTTCCGATCACCCGATGTACCGATCACCCGATCACCCGATTTTCAGATTCCAACACCTGCTTCACCTTCTTAACCAGTCCCTCTGCGGTAAACGGTTTCTGAAGGAATGGTGTCTCGTGGGTGAGGATGCCATGGTGGACGATGGCATCGTCCGTATAGCCGGAGATATAAAGGGTCTTCATTTCAGGGCGCATCAGCGCTAGTTGTTCGGCTACTTCGCGGCCGCTCATCTGTTCCAACACCACATCGGCAAGCAGCAAATGGATGGGGCCTTTGTGATGTTCGCAAAGATAAATCGCTTCGAGGCCATGTTTTGCTTCAAGTACCGTGTAGCCCTGTTTGCTTAACATCCGACGCATCAGGGCACGCACACCATCTTCATCTTCGAGCAGCAATACAGTCTCGCTTCCGCGGTAGCTGGCCAATGCGCTTTCCTGCCTTCCCAGAGCTTCGACTTGAGCATCAACGCGTGGCAGGTAGATCTTGAAAGTTGTGCCGCGACCGGGCTCACTGTAGACCCATATATATCCGCCACTCTGTTTCACGATTCCGTACACCATGGAGAGGCCCAGGCCAGTGCCCTTGCCAGTCTCTTTCGTAGTGAAGAACGGTTCGAATACTCGCAGGCGCGTGGCCTCATGCATTCCTACGCCGCTGTCGCTTACTGCCAGCATCACATAAGGTCCAAGATTCATCTCAGAGTGTTCGCGAATATAGCCCGGGTCAAGATCCACATTGATGGTTTCGATGGTGAGCTTTCCGCCCTTGGGCATGGCATCCCTGGCATTGACAGCAAGGTTCATGATCACTTGCTCCATCTGGCCAGGATCTGCCTTGATTTTTCCCAAGTTGGGATGCAAGGTGGTACGCAGATCGATATCTTCCCGCAACAGCGGACGCAGCAGTGAATCCATATTTGCTACCAGGGCGTTCAGATCGATGATTTTGGGCGCCAGCACCTGTCTGCGGCTGAACGCCAGCAATTGACGAACGAGGGCGCTGGCGCGGTCGGCTGCCTTTTTGACTTCTTCAGCTTCCAGACGCAGAGGGGCTTCGCCTTCTCTCAGTTCGCTGAGCATCAAATCGCTGTAGCCTTTGATGACGGTAAGCAGGTTGTTGAAATCGTGAGCGATACCTCCTGCAAGACGTCCCACGGCTTCCATCTTTTGCGAGTGGCGCAGTTGCTCTTCCAGCATTCTGCGCTCCGCCAGGTCTTCGACAATCATCTCAAAGCCGGTGGTTTCCCCATTTTCATTGACCTTGGCCCTTCCGGCCGCCCTGACCTGAATGATCCTTCCATCCTTGCGCTTCCATGCGACCTCTTCCCAGCGGACCTCGGTACAGTTTTTATACTTCTCTACCAGTTTGATCCGCTCTTCGGGATTTACATACACGTCGGTTGAAAGCTTCAAGCGCAGAACTTCTTCTTCGCTCTCATAGCCGAGCATATCGACCAAGGCCTGGTTCACATATTCAAACCTGTCATCGACACTGGAGTAATACATGCCGTGGACGGCGCTCTGAACGAGGCTGCGATAGCGGCTTTCCGACTCGCGCAGTGCATCTTCATGGCGCTTCCTGCGAAGGGCGCTGGCCACATGTTGGGAGACGAAGGTGAGAATGTATTTTTCCTGCTCACCATACGTAATGGTCTCGTCGTAACTCTGCAGCGCCAACACACCGATGACCGAGCCGCCGAAGCGCAACGGAACCCCCAACCATACGTGTGAATTATTTCCGAATGGTTCCAGCTCTCCCGCTTCGACAAGCTTTTGTGCGACGTCTTTGGTTGCCAGCAATGGCTGCCCGGTGCGCAAGACGTATCCGGTGAGATCTTTTCCCGAATCGATAGGTGTTGGTGGAGCTTTGGCCTGATCCCGGAAATAAGGGAAGGTGATTTTTTTGGATGCCGGGTCCCACAAGGCAATATAAAAATTTCTGGCCTCCATCAATTCGCCGACGGTCTCGTGAATCGACTGATACAGGGTGTCCAGATGCTCCGTCGAGCTGGCTTGCTCCGAGATGCGATACAGGGCACGTTGCAGCAACTCGTTGCGTTTTAGCTCGGTAATGTCGTGCGCAGTCCCCAGGATCGCCCGCTCGCCGCCAAAGTTGATGAGGTTGGCGCAGTAATCCAGCCAACGGATTTTTCCGGACTTGGTGATGATTTTCAGTTGGTAACGAGCAGAATTCTCCCAACCCTGGAATCGCGCCTTTGCCCTGGCTGCGGCCGCATCTCTGTAGTCGGGATGGATAATCATGGCTGGGCTGTGACCCAGCAACTCTTCCCGGCTATATTCAAGAACGGTTTCGGCGGCGGGATTCACATAGATCCACTTTCCCTTTTCATTGAGAATATAGATCACGGTCATGGCCATTTCGGCGACTGCGCGAAATTTGGCTTCGCTTTGTTCGAGGGCTTCCTGGTCCCGCTTGCGTTCGGTGATATCGCGATAAATGCAGTAGTAAGCGATTTGCCCATGACCAACGTTGATGGGAGCCACGAGAAAGGAAACATCCACCAAAGAACCGTCGCTCTTTTGCCGCACGGTTTCCAGCGAAGCGGATTCACCCCTTCTGCTGAACTCAGTGAGTACCCGGCTTTCCTCCATTTTGTGAGGAGGAACAATCAGCGGGTCAAGCAACTTGCCGAGAACTTCGTCCCGGCTGTATCCGAAGAGCTTTTCAAACTCGCAGTTGGCCCGAAGAATCACATTTTGATTGCTGACGATTACGATGGCTTCGGGAGCGCTCTCGATCAACCTTTCCAGGTAGGCTTTTTGGACCACCAGGTTTTCTTCGACTTCCTTGTGACCGGTGATATCAATAACGACGGCCAGAACCGCCATTGATCCTTCGTAGGACATAGGTGCGGCCATTACGTCGAGCCAGCGCTCCTCGCCATGCTTGGTGACGAACTTCACCTGATACCGGCTGGTCTGCAAGGCTTCGCTTTGCAGGCAGTCACTCTCTGGGCTGAGCCGGCATAAGCGTTGTGTGCCTCCGAATTCGTCAGCGAGCGTTTTGAACGGCGAGTCGGCGGCGGATTTCTTCAAAGCCAGTTCCTGCCAAAATTCACCGCCATACATCTCCTCGCGGCCATAGCCAGTCATCTTCTCCGCCGCCCGATTTGCGAAAACAACTTTTTGTCCGCAATGGATGAACACGCCAGCCGGTGTGGTCTCAGCCAAGGCCCGGAACTTGGCCTCGCTCTCTCGCAAAGCGGCTCCTATTTCCAAAGATTCAATTTCACCAGTTTTTTCTGTCGCATCCTCATGACGTGATTGAGTGTGAGAGGAGCCGGGCGCAAAAAAGAGCAGGAAAACTGCGCCTTGATAGTGGTTCACGCGATGAGCCGTGAGAGTGAACTTCTGTCTGCCGCCATTGTGCAAGACACCGCGGACATCCAGACTGCCCGGAGCAGACGCGCGCAACCAACTTTTCAATTCCAAACGGCTCTCACGAGCAAACAGATCGAGGAGCGGCCGACGCAAAGCTTCATCCAGCCGGAAGCCGTACTGATCGAGGAGTCGCCGGTTCCATCCCAGAATCCGGTAAATCTCCGCGTCGATGAGCAAGACCGGGTCAGCAAAGCTCTCCAGCAGCGCTCCGATATCAGGCAGCGCAAGCGGGATGACGTACTGCTCCTTGGCACGAGGAATGCCTTCGGGCTGTAGGCCCATGAAAACTCCTGAGATGTGTTGTTCGAAACCCTGGACAAAATTCGGGGGAAGATTAATAACTTATAACCTATTTGGGCTGGTATTGCAGCAAATTTCTTAGTTTCTCCTAAGAAATTTACTTTATGTAATTAGGAGTTTTGGCTTCCTGGTGGACTGAATCGCGGCTGAGATCATTGATTTTGAAGAGTAAGGGAGTGGTAAGCGATTGAAAGCAAATTGGTTAAATTGCATCCGGTAACAACATCGAATCGGAATCATCCCTGGCGAATCCGCGGGTTGGCCAAGGAATACAGCAGATCAGTCACGAAGTTTACGACCACGTAGGTCAGGCCGATAGCTAAGATGCACCCTTGCACCAGAAAATAATCGCGGCGGTTGATTGCTTGGATAGTAAGCCGGCCAATCCCAGGCCAGGAAAAAATCGTTTCCGTAACGATGGCTCCGGCGAGCAGCGCTCCGAATTGCAATCCAACCACTGTGAGCACCGGTACCAGGGCGTTGCGCAGCGCATGTTTGTACACTACGACGTTTTCATTCAGGCCTTTGGCTCTGGCCGTGCGGATATAATCCTGACCTAGTTCCTCCAACATGGCGGTGCGCACCATTCGAGTAAGAATGGCCGCCAGTGATCCCCCTAACGTGACGGCCGGCAACACTAGATGCGCCAGTGTC